>NZ_JAQESL010000001.1:0-374000 GCF_027697525.1 Coprococcus sp. AM97-35
AATCAGATTTTTATTGTGTTTTTCTTATTATAATATACATTAATTGACGACTCAATAGAGGATTTTTAATAAAGCTGTAACTCCCCTGTTTCTCTGTTATGTCTTTCAACCTGATATGTCAAAACTACTGTAACAGCTACCATAATGCACATACAAACCAGCAGTCCGGCGATATTCAAGATCCATTGTTTTCCTTTCCCACCAATATTCAATACAAATCGAATAATATTAATACAATATGTGAGCGGAAATACAAGTGAAATCATTTTTGCCAGAAAGGAAAGCAGTTCCGTGGAATTCTTGAACCGGAAAACAATGTCATCGGTGTATCAAAAATATCCATAATGATCGAAGCATCTCTGGAAAACATAAAAATGGAATTCAACATTCCACCCCAGATTGTGGAAGACAGTAGCAACAAAAGAAAAATAAATGGCAAAATCAGTATGTTGTGGAATTGGATTGCTTTTGTATAAACCAAAATGAATACGCAAAAACAACAGAACATCCATACTTCCTGAATCAATGCGCCAAGTGCTCTCCCATACATCATAGCCAGACGGTTTGCAGGGGAAAGAAAAGTAATTTCCAAAGTGCCGCCTTTTCTTTCCTGATTCGCCATCGACCATGCATTTTGTACCATCGACCAGAAGCATGTATAGGACATAAATCCGGTTCCTAAGAAAGCCAGTAATTCTTTGCTGTCAGAAATCCCCATATAACCGGTTAAGGAAAATGGTTTGTGAAATAATAAACTTCTAAAAATCCAAGAATCGGCCAGATCAGCAGCGACAAATATACAAAAGCTGAATGATAATCATGTTTCTGTTGTTTTTCAATTTCTGCTTTTATTACCAAAAATATTTTCTTCACTGTCTTCTCCTCTTGATCTGTAAATAATTTTCATCAATATTTCTTCCAGTCCAGGTTCCTGCAAAACCATCTTCGGTTCACTTGCAAACAAATCTTTTAGTTCTTCTTTAGTACCCTGTGCAATCATTCGCCCCTTATCCAGAACATAAATATAATCACAAAGTTCTTCAGCCTCACTTATATAGTGTGTTGTCAGGAGAACCCCTTTTTTCCCCTCCTGAGCCAACTCTTTTATCATAGTCCGTATTTCCTTTGCAATCACAATATCCAGTCCAAGGGTTGGTTCATCCAGAAAAATATATTCAGGATCGTTAATCAGTCCTCTTGCAATCTGTAGCCGTTGTTTCATTCCTTTTGAATATCTTTCAACCGGTATATCTTCGGCTTCTTCCAGCCCTACTATTTTCAATAATTCTGCAATTTTTTCTTTTAATTTAACACCACTCAAGCCATATAAACTGCCAAAGTATTTTAAATTTTCTATAGCAGTAAGTCGCCAGTACAGATTCCTTTCTCCACCGGAAATTACATTGATCCGTTCTTTTACCCAACGATGATTTTTAACTGCATCGGCACCATTCATCGTGAGCGTTCCTGAGGATGGCGCGATAATCGATGCTAGCATACGGATTGTTGTTGTTTTCCCTGCGCCGTTAATTCCGAGAACGCCTATGATTTGCCCTTTTGGAATTTCCAAAGTGATATCCTTTACCGCGGAAACGATTTTCTTTTTTCGACCGAACAATGCACTTTCTTTTATCACGTAATTTTTTGCAAGATTTGTAGCTATAATTTTCTGTTCGTCCATGTCTTTTCTCCTATCTATCCAAATATACTTTCTATCAGTTTCCTCTCCATTGACTGATACCAGATCATACCGAGAACCAGATAAATGCCGGACAGAACAAGAATCTGTACAATCAGTAGATGATTGCTGATCAGATTTTCATGTCCGATCACCACATTTCGAAATAAAGTAACCGCTGGAGTCAATGGAAAAATCTGTGCTACATTCTGAACCCAATCCGGCAGATATTGAATCGGATAGGTAATCCCGCATACCAGGCTCATTGTAACAAATAATGTATTCTGTGTCAGATAAGTGTCTCTTGTATATAGCATAACGGAAGATAATAAAATTCCCATACAAAAAAAACTTAGTATTGCCAGTAAAATCGTAATCAGTGCCCGGGTGGAAAGAAAATTACTTAATTTTGCTCCGAACAGTACCCCGACAATGAGCACAGTTCCAAACTCCAGAAATGCCCGTGTCGTCTGTTCCAGCAGACATCCAAGAAAGTATTCACTCCTTGGTGCGGGCGATAACAACAGCATTTCCAGTGTGCCTTCTCTTAATTCTGTAATCAACGCCCTTCCGATATTCATGAGCGTTGCAACTGCCAGAACATTTAACGCAGATCCCAGTACAATATAAGTGATATAATCTGCACCATTTACATATTTGCTGAATTCATTGTTTAAATTTCCATGCATAAAATAGCGATATACAAAATATGGAAAGATAATCTGAGTAACTCCCGTTATCACGCGTGATACCATAAATGACCATGGAACTGCCCTCAGAATCCCAATCCTGTTTTTATGATATGTTGAAAATATTACCTGCCACATCTATTTGCCCCCTTCTAGATAGTTATCATTTCGTAAAATTTGTAAGGAATGTAGTTAATCATATCTTCTTTAAATTCATATTCTACGAAGAATCCTTTTTTATTTTTATGAACAAGATCTGCTTTCCACATGATTTGTAGATGCTTCGACACTGCCGCTTCGCTGATTTCCAATTTCTGCGCCAGTTCTTGTGTGGTACAGACATTCTGCATCAAAAGCTTGATAATCCGTAATCGCGTTTTGTCTCCGAGTACTTTAAATATTTGCACCAAGTCTTCCGGAATATCACTCTCGATCGATTCAACAATAACTCCTTTTACCACTTCCAGTTCCTGCCTGTGCTTAAAAAGCCATAAATGAGGATACACAAAAGTACTGACTGTAAGAAATACCGTATTCAGCTCTTTTTTCTTATACTTAAATTCATGGTTTTTCAGATAAATGACTTCGGTTTCTTCAACCTGCAGACGTGTATGGATTTTTCCGATCCAATTCCACAATCCTTCTGCCTGACATTTTCGTTTTTCATTCTGAATTACTCTTATGAGATAAGGTCGTAAAATCATTTCTTCTTTGCGAAATACGGTTTCATAATACGCTTCCATAACATTTAATATTCTGTCACGCTCTTTCCTGGTCATTTCATTACCAGTTGTTTCCTTTACCCAATGATTCCACTGGTATATATTCTTTTTTCGAAAATAACGAATCATTTCGATAATTTCCATTTGTCGGATCTCACTCCATTTTTCCGAATCGATAATTAAAATCCATTCATTTGTCAAAGTTTTGAGATTACGGATTTCTTTTACTAGTTCTGGTAAACACTTTTCTTTTGACTGCACCCATTTTTGTCTGGATACATGATGCTCCGGATTAGAAAGTACGTGCATCGAAAAGAAAAATTCCCATACAGGCAGATAAGACACAACAACTTTTATATCTTCTTCACTAAACATATCTAAAATCATATTGTTACACCTTTTTCAATCAACCGATCAGTTAATCAAATCCTTTTTCCTTTTTGATGTAGGCATTATAGAGATGAAGGTCAGGTTTGTCAATGTTTAATTTGATTTTTCGTTCTGTAATTTTAAAATATTAAAAGGTGCTAATCCAGCAAAAAACCAAATTAGCACCTAATATCAAAATATTGTTTATCTTACACCTAAATCAGATTCATTTTTTCAATTTCTTTTTCCTGTGAATTTATCTTTATTGGCTTCACATCCAGAACTTTTTCACAGTAATGCTATAACCGACCATACTCTCACCAGTCCAAGCAAAATCGCCACTCCCCCAATTACAAAACAAATCAGACTCAGGAAATGACTTCCTCCACCTGTTATGTCTTTTAAAGTTTCCGTCACATCCTTCGGATTCTCCGGATCATAATATCCCGGATATTCCTTTCCGACAGGATACTGATCGATCGAGCTTCCCAGGCGTGTGTGATATTCATATCTCTGACCATTTACCATATACTCATAAATCGGGGTATAGCTGGTAACATATATGATTTCACCTGATTCATTAGAATCCCTTTCCTCCCGTTCATGCTTCTCCACACCGATCACACGCAGTGTGGTGCGTCCTGTATAGCGCTGCTGATATTTGGCATTTTCAGCATTTGCTTTCTTCCACAGCTTTTTCCCAAACCAGATCAGTAAAACACCCAAAAGTAGTGGAATTGCTGCTATACTAAAAGAATACACATAGAAATTTACCATAGTATTCCTCCTCTTTTTGAAATCATGTCCTAAACACTTTGTTCGCTTAAGTATAGCATAAAACGTGATGTGTTTCTTTCACTTCTTTTAGCAAGTGCCCCAAAACATGATGGAGACATTGTAGCAGATAAACTGCTCCATCTTTTGAGGCACTTACCATATTAAATATTATTTATTTGTTTTTCAAAATACTCCTCTTCAACAGAATGTTTTTCCTGAATTAATGAATCTTCAATAATCTGATACCACTTTGAAGAATCCTTGCTAGCCCATGGAGAACCTTTTGCATGAGTAATATTAACCATATCATAAGCTGAACACTTGTTGTATTTTTCTAAAGTCCGTTCTATAGATTCAAGCTTTTCTTTACCGTCTGGCAACAAAAGAATTCTACTTTGTGCAACCAAAGTAGTCAATTCACTACCAAGTAACCCGTTATGATGTGAATACTTTTCGTAAACACTGTCCATTACCGGTCCATATCTAAATGCATAGATTGTATCTTCGCACAAACGTTTTTTATACATACACAAATAATCTGCATAACATAAATACAATAACTTTTCCAATTCCAAATGCGTACAGTTACGTTTTGTTAAAATATATTTTGCGATATCCAACCCAGAAAGTTTTATATCTTTTTCTAAAATGAATAACATTTCTTCTAAAGATTCAACTAAATATACATCTTCAAAGAACGGATCGTATGACACAACCGATTCCCAGCTTTCTGACATAGTACACACAAAATGTGTAGAATACGAAAAGGTTTTGTCTCCTGCCTGTTCAATTAATTCTATTACTTTTTGAATTTCATTCGTATCAACACCCCCGTCGTAAACATACTGAAGTGCAATTCTTGTTCCCTTACGATAAGAACTTGCCATTATAATAAAATGATCAAACATGCCATACGCCTCCTCTCTTTAACTATTTTTGTAATTATTTTCCCATGAAGTATAGTCTTGTTTGTAAAGTTTATGCGATGCCAAATTATTCATCTCATCTTGTTTTTGCCAAATTTGTAATTTCCATGGAAACAACTGATTATCCATCATAAAATACAAATGGGATGCAATATATCCATTTTTAGACGCATTTGTTAACTTTAGCATAGAATATTTTGCTTTTAAATGATCTGCTAAATCATCATGCGTAAAAGAGCTATCAATAATAATTCTAACCCCAAACAAATCATTTAAACACTTATTAATTGGAACTTTTCCTTTTAAATCTCCTGTATTATATCTGGAAATTTTGTATTCAATAGAATTTAATTGTTTAATCCGCACCGTTATTTTCATCCGATTGAATACTATTTATTTTTTGCAAAATTTCCAGTTGTTGGCGTCCGTACCTCTTTTTCTGAATGCGGTGCTAATCTGAGCAGAATGTCCTGTCCGAAAATGATATCCAGTACTGTCTTCATATTCTCTGGATCTTCCATTGCTTCATTAAATAAAAATCTGTCCAACAGGTTAAGTTTTGAAAATTCTTTTCTTCTACTCATTTGCTTCTTTCATTGGATGAAAATGTTCCGAAAGCTAAATGTACAGCTGGAATAGCAACTATTAACGAACCTTGACAGTTTAACAATTGCTCTAAACTCTGCGATAGGGACTTTGCTCCCTTTTGACGGAGAAATTGAGCGATGTTATGACTGCATGGTTCATTTTTTAATTTTCATAGTACAGTTATCAATTCAGATATTGTTCCATGAATAATTCAAGTTTATTTATAGGATATATTATTTTTCACTAAGTCACAATAACTATTTTTATATGGTCATTCAAAACTGTCAATTTCATCATATTTTAAGACACTTACCGATAAGTCTTTCTAAATACCAACTATTATCTTTATATCGAGTTGCAATTTTTTTTGTTATAGAAATCACCAATTACTTTACAAATACCATTTGATACCTCTTCGTCAACATACGATAAGTTCCGACCAGTTCCAATAGTCCTTGTAAAAGCAACCAATTCATACCGAATTCCCTCGCCATCCAACTGATAGAAATATCGTTTATTTTGAGATGTGTCCTCATAACGAATTTCAAAATAGTCTGTTTTCCACCAAGGCGCCGGAACATAAATATAGCCCTTTGTGCCAGAGATAACCAATTCACCTTCTGATTTCACGCCTTTTGCGACTTTTGCAGAAGCTACTGCATGGTCATATAAAAAGTCAATTTTTGTGAACTGATCATGCCCGTCTTTATCAATGTGGGAAATGATATGTTTTTCCTTATAGTCCCCTCCGAGTATATTTAAAACTGGCAACATGGCTGTAGGTCCCCAATCACATATACTATCCCACTCGTCTTCCGCAATAGATCGTAGGCTCGTACACGTTGCATCTACAGAATAAATCTCTCCAATTCTTCCTTCTTTCGCCAGTAAAAGAAGTCTGGAATAAGCTGTTGAATACGCCGTTTTTAATGCATCCATTAAAATACATTCTTTTTGGCCTGCTAACTCAAAAAGTTCTTTACTTTGCTGACTATCCAATGCAACCGGTGGCTCACACAACACATGCTTGCCCTTTTTTAGTGCTTTCTTTATTTGATTATAATGATTCTTTGGAGTAGATACAATATAAACAGCATCTACTGATTCCAATAATTTATCATAGTCATCTGTTATAAATGAAATATCTTCAAAATACTTTTGATTTTGGGTACAGACTCCGACAATCTTCAAACCATTAACATACTGTGCTTCCCTGATGTACTTTTTCGCAATTGGTGAATCACCTATAATTCCAAGTCTTATTTTCCGCTCTTCTGACCGAATTTCGGAACTCGAAACTCCTTCTGTACGATCCAAATATACTACTTTGCAGTACTCATTCAAATAATCAAATTTACCTTTCCAATCAGAACCAACTGTAAAAACATCTGCATCGTATCGACGAATATCATCAATCTTTTGACCTTCATATTCTTCAACTATAATCTTATCTGCTAAGCCAGTGGCACGCACTGCTTCGATTCGTTCCATTAGAGACTGTTGCACATTGATTTTTCCTCTTGTCTTATCAAAATCATCTGCTGTCACACCAACAATCAGATAATCGCCAAGTGCTTTTGCTCTCTCTAATAGCCTAATATGTCCATAGTGAAGCAAGTCATATGTTCCGTATGTAATTACTTTTATCATCTCCTTTTCCTCCTAATTCATAACAATTTCCTGTTTTGCAGATCCTTGAAAGCGTTTACAAGTGTCGTATTATCCTCTTTCGTAAGTGCTCCAATATGTCCAACCCTAAACACTCTATCCTTTAACTCGCCACCATTTGGGCAAATCCAGATATCATATTCATCTTTCAATTTCGAAAACACATCATAAGCAGATACATTCAATGGATGCAGCGGAGTTACCGCATTAGACATGGATTCAGAAACAATCTCAAACGGAAGTCCTTTGATTTTCTTTCTGAAATCCTGTGCTAATTCAGCGATCTTCCGTGTTTCTGCTTCTACTCCACCAGCCATATCAATTTCTTTCAGGCGAGCATTAATTTGTCGCAAAATACCAACTGCCGGTGTAAAGGGTGTCTGACCTCTTTCTCCATTTTTAAGCGCAGATTTTAAATCAAAATACATACACTTAACGTTATGACTTTTAATGCATTCAACTGCTTCATGTGAAAGGATAATAATTGATATCCCTGGAGGACATGCAAGTGCTTTCTGAGAGCCTGTAATCATCACCTGTACACCAAGCTCTTTCATATGAAAATCATCTGCAAGAAAAGAGCTGATAGCATCGACAATTAAGAATATTCCATTCTTTTTACAGAAATCACTAATCATATCTATGTTGTAATGCACACCTGTTGAAGTTTCATGAACATTAACAAGGAATCCTGTAAAGCCTTTATCATTATAGACATTTAACTGTTCTTTCTTCAGTGCTTTACCTGCTTCCAGTTTGATTTCTTCATATGGAATATCATGGATTTCACACAGGTCAACAAAGCGCTGTCCAAAGCTGCCTCCGTTCACAATCAGAACTTTGTCATTTTCATCAAATACATTTATAACAGCAGCTTCCATTGAAGCCGTTCCAGAACCAGTGATAAAAACTACCCTTGCATCATCTGCTGCTTTCGCAAACTTCTTTATCAGAGCTTCATTTTCTAACATAATTTCCGAAAACTCAGGTGTTCTAAAATAAGGAACCTGTTCAGCTCCAATAGCTCTTACGCTTTCATCCGACATAACCGGACCAACTGTAAAATTCAACATAATTTATCCCTCCTGTCTTGCGAGTGTTCATTTTGCCACTTTTGCGTTCAATAATTGTTTATAGGTTATTTGCATCTGTACAAAATTATCTATGTTTTCTTGTTAAATGATACATACTATTTCACCTATTTTATATTTCCTAACTTAATATTACTTAATTCAAGTACACGCCTTGTATTTTCTCCATCTTGATATTTAAAAATTTTATTTATAACTTTGGCACGTTTATCTTTATAGTCGTCTATGCCTAGTTTTAATTTTTCTAATTCTTTATACAATTCTTCTTGCGTCTTAATTATCGGTCCAGCCATATATTCTTCTGGATTATCAAAACAGAACCCTCTATTCTTTCCATATTCCTCCATATCAGGAACCACAAAAAAATTGGGTTTGTTTACCAAAAGAAATTGTAATGACGCAGATGAATAATCTCCGATAAATGCATCTACTTGAGGCATCAATTTATATATCTCATAACCCTTCGATATAAAATCAGCATTCGTTAAGATATCAAGGTTGCTATAATGCCTTTTCTCTAATCCCGCTGTATTCTGCGCCGTATGTAATTTCACGATTAGCTTAAAATTCAACTCAGATAAAACATTATTTAATGAGTTGTAATCTTTTTCTTCAAACATTGGAAGCAAATTCTCATGAGAATCATCGTAATTCAGATAATCGGACTGCCTAAATGTTGGCATCCATAAGATAACCTTGTCATAATTTCCAAATTCATATTTTTCATGCGGTTTAAAAAGATCATCGGTCATTGGCTCACCACAGACTTTAACATTTTCAATTGGACAATCATATTCTTTTGCCACAATTGGAACATATAAGTCAGAGGGAGCAAGCATATATGTAAAATAAAATTCATCACCATTATCAATTTTTGAGAGCTTCCCCATCGTTTTCAGATCTGATGTTCCATGATTCATATGAATAACAACCTGCTTCTTTGAAGGCTTAATTGGTATTTGCCCTGTTGTGTAAAAGACATGTTTAGTCGTAAGGAAATGATAAACAGCGCTAATTTTCCCAACATATGTCAACGCTTTTTCATTTCCAAAATATCGTTTACTTTCTACACCACATATAATTTGATACTTTTTATCATAATTTTCAGCTAGCAATGCTTCTTTTAGTGAAAGCAAATTATGCCGAATTCCAAGGTTTCCACTGTAGAGCAATATCTTATTATCATTTTTCGGTATCACATTGTTTATAAGAGATATTCCTCTAAAAATTGTTTGCTTCATTACTTTTTTTAAACGAACATTATTTAACATATTATTTTCCCTTCGTATGTTTCATTTTTTTTACTAATAGTGCAATGCTTTTATGATTTAAAAATAAATATCCAATATACATGACAGAATATATTAACAATATATCTTTACTAATAAGCACTGTTGACAAATAAGCAAATACAATCATTATAAAAATTTCTGAAAAAGTTACTAATATATTCGTTTTTATTTTCAATAAAGATAGCAATGAAATCTCAGCAACAAAGCTTCTCACCATAATTGCCAACAATAACCCCCATGCGATAAACTCTAAATTTTGGAAGATATATGCGCCAATTACAGATAAACCAAAACTAATCAATACAGATAGACCATTTATATATAATAATTTTTTTTCTTTTCGTAATACCTTTAAATAGGTTGAGTACAAAAGTTGCATTTTCCCATCAAATACACATATCGGTATTAGTATTCCCAAATAGCGCATACTGGTTTCATATTGTGGCAACCATTTCGTTACAATAAATTTCATTGGAGAAAAGAATATCAATGCAGCAGGTAATAATATAGCAAGAACTATATTAAAATTTTCAAAAATAACTTTTTGTGTATTTTTCTCAACTCTACGAATTGCAGGAAATAATACCATGCTGACTTGACTAATAAATTTTAATAAAAATGTAGTTAATGACATAGAAAATGAAAAATAACCAAATGCCTCTATGCCCCATCGCTTGTCAACAACTAACCTTGCAGATCCAGTTACAAGCATACTTGCATACATTGAAACCAATAATGGTAATCCACATTTTGCATCATCTAACATATCAATTATCGTTTGTTTAAAACCAGTAATTCGACTTGAAAATATAAACCTAGCTTTATATGCCAAATAGAAAAAAGCACAAACTTGTCCTAAAACATACATACAAATAATAAGTTTATAACTTCCCACACGTAAAAAGCAGATTATTCCAACTGCAATAAACCACAACAAATTATAAATAATTTCAGATATCGAATAAATATTTGTTTCATTTATAGCCTGAAATAAAAAACCAAAAAAATTATTTACATTGATTAATACCATGCATATACCACAAGCTAATAAAACAATCTTTCGATTTGGATCAATAATCACATTATTCGCTATCACACTCATTATTAAAGCAATAATTATTTGTAAAATAGAAAATATCATCCATTTTGTTTTTAATAATGAACAATCTAATTCTTCTCGACTTTTTCCTCCAAGCTTTAAATATATTCCATCAATTATTCCAATACGACTAATATTGATATACGAAACATAAAATAAAAATAATTGCCAGTACGCATATTCTTCTACTGATAAAACTTTGGGAGCAAAAAACTGTACACAAAAACTCGACAATAAAGATATGATTTGTGCGAATATTGCAAATGACAAATTTTTTATAAACTTATTTTTTTTCATTTAATAACTTTCCTTTTACTGTTTTGTTGATTAATTGCTATGCGTAATGCCAATAAATTCATCCACATCCAATATGTACAAATATCCAAATCCGGAACAGCAATCAACTGTGTTAAAACTACAGAAATAATCGCAAGCCGCAAGCCTTTAGTCTCATTATCTGTTCTTTTGTATCTTATACTTAAAATTGGAAATAAAATTGTTAAATTCAATTGTATATATACAATCATTCCTATTATTCCGATTTCAGACAATATTGTGTATATGATACTACTTGCTCTTGACATCTTGTATCCAACGCCCCAAACAGGTGAATTATTAAAATTTCTTATTGCAGCTAAGTTCCAATAATGTCTTGCCACAGCTGAACCTGAAGTAGCTTTAGAAAATATAACTGTATCCAAAACATCGAAAAAGAATGTATACATAACTACAAATCCTAATGTCGCACCTACTATAATTAAAATTTTCAAATTTTTTTCTTTTGAAGACGCCAAAAAAATAATCCCGGCAAATGCAAATGCTCCATATGCCGAAGACGAAAATGTTAATAATATTTCAGCCATTATTATTCCTAAAAGAACGATATTTTCGCTTCTTTTTTCTTTATAAAACAGAAAATAATAAAAACTTCCTACTGCAAATCCAGCGAAATACGACGGTTCCATATAGGTTGATAAAATACGATGATAATTATCTCTTGTATAATAAATCACATCAGATGTAGTATCGTTATATAATAATTCTCTAATTATAGATAACCGTGGTAAAATTCCAGATGTTATACCTATTTGTATTGCACCAATAATCATAAGTGCAATAGTCAGTTTTCTAATCAACACATAAACAAAATCATTTGACAAAAATTTACCAGCATAAAACATTGAAAAAAAGCAAAAAATATATATCACTAATTGCATTATGCGCATATAATTTTGTGATATAACACCATTTATTATCGACGACAATAGTACACATAAAAATATTCCTATCGTTCCTAAAAATAACAATAATTTTTGTAAATAAATTGTCACTTTTAGGTTACGCCATGCTAACCATATCCTGGCAATACACGCTATAGATGTGATAACTTGCGGACCAATTCCAACACCATTCAGCACAATAACATTTGAACACTGTATTGTACTTGATATAATTGTTAATACGATCATATTTTCGATTTTTGAACACATACAATACACTATCAAAAGTATCCATATTGCCCCAAAAAATGTCACCTGATTATCCTCCTCTTTACTCCATATATAATTTCTTTAATTTTTCAGCTTCACAACTTATCTCATAGCCATGTTCGTAAATACATTTTCTTGCTACATTTGACATTATTTTTCTATCTGTACTATTTAATTTCATTTCATAAATTGTTTTAGCCCAAGCATCATATCCTAAATTCAGGTCTAAATATTCTATATAAGGTGTAAGTTCTGTTTCTTTTGGAACAGCAGTTGATGCAATACATGATAATCCTGATGCTTGTGCTTCAATAACGGCCATACCAAGCCCTTCAAAAAGTGATGGAAATGCAAAAATATCAAATGATTGAATAATCTTTTCAATATTACTTTGCATTCCTAAAAAAAGAACTTTATCAGCAATATTTAATTTTTCAGCTTCTTTTTTTAACTCTTCTTCTAATGTTCCACCACCAGCAATTACAAGCATTCCCGTTGCATCTAATTTAATATATTCAACCAATGTATATAGTAAATGAATATGATTTTTAGGACCATTCAATTTTCCAACGTTTCCTATTATAAATTTACCCGTTAAATTATATTTTTCGCGAACTTCTTTTCTTATTTTTGAATTGTATTTATATTTGTTTGTATCAATTGCATTATTTAAAATGGTATACTCTTTTCCATACAACCAATCCCCCGCTTGCTTGGACACCGCCAATGCCATAGTATACGACTCTGAAAAAATCGGATGAAGTACAACATTAGCATAAGGATATTTGCTTCGTGTTGTGTGAACATGTGCAATTCTTGATGGTACGCCAACCAATTTAGCAGTCACCAACTCCAGCGCCATTGTTGAACTATTTCCATTCACATGGATTACATCATATTTTTCTGTTTTAAGAATATTAGAAAGATTTTTCAAATAGCGTATTGGTGAATGTTTACGGCTTCCGAGGTTAAAATATTTTGAGCTGTTTTGTGTAAGTTCTCTCTTCAATTTCTCACACGGTTCATTGGTTGAAGCAAAATCTATCTGCAAATTTTTTTTATTTATCACACGATAATAGTTCATCATAACTGTAGTCAATCCACCGTATGGAACAAAATCTGTTGTTATAACAATCAATACTTTTCGCTTTGTCATGTTATTCCTCATTTCTGATTTATCATAAAGACTTCAATTTTTGAATAATCTTTGTCGGTATCAGTCCTTTAATTCTTTCTTTTAACCGCAATCCAACTCGCAACCTTTCAATAAAATCAGGCTCATCTATTGTCTTGTAAAAAGAATCTCTTTGGCAAGGTCGTATTGTTGGTGATATCAAATTATGTTGTTTCACCATCCCCTCTTCCAGCGTTGTCTCCTTTACTTCTGCAAAAGATTGAATCATTTCAAAGAAATGTTTCCCCTTTTCAGTATTGACAAATACACTGGACACTCCCTTTGGGGAATTAATTTCTGGATGGCTCTTTGCAATCCCCCAGAAATCGCCCACAGTTAAGTCTCCTACTCGACTCATGTTTGCATAGCCACACTGATAACAACTCTCTCTATAACAATCGCCATCCATAAAATGTGTTCCATAGCGATCAAGGGAGAGAGTCTTAGTCTTAGTCTTAGTCTTAGTCTTTAGCAGATATTGTGTTCCCCATCCCCGTTTATCTTTAGAGCGGAAATTGAAATAGATCACTCTATCTGCCATTTGCTTGCTCTGGTATTCCAAATACTTTTTGAAAAACTTCGGAGAAGGGACACCATGACAAATCAGGTCAACCGTATATAAATTTTTCTGATCTCCACCTAAAAAAGCATATAATCCAGCAATCTGGCATGGCGTTCCAGTAAAAAGTACTATCTTTCCTTCCAAAAGTCGCTGTTTCGCTTTCATATAACTATCTTTTAAATCTGATTGAACATATTTTGATGATTGAATCCTTTTTCGTTCTACATCATCTAATACTTCTATATGACTTACCATCAGATGCTCGTCATAAGCAGCTCCGTACACAACTCCACCCATCTGCAGAACTGCTTTTGCTGCACTATCCGCTGCTCCGCCAGATGCAGAACGCATAATATCTTCATCGTTTTTATTCCGCCATGCCCAAACTTCCTTCGGTTTGTTCCGATGAAATTCTATATTTTCTACTGGACATTTTTTCAGGCACAGCTTACATTCAACACAGTTTTTTTCATCAATAACTGGATACCAAAATCCTTCTTCATTTTCTTTCATCGAAATACAACTCTTCGGACAACTTTGCTCACAGCTTTTGCATCCTACACATTTTTCTTTTATCCTCGATATATTCTCCATTTTACCCCTCTAAATTTGTTCGCAGATATTCCCTCGCCACTTCCCTATGTGCCTTCAACAATTCATCAACTTTTATATAATCAATATTTTGAGCATTGATATTTTCCACATCTTCAATTTGCATTGTCATTTGGGAACTAAGTTGTAAGCGATTCAATAAATCGCTCAGTTTTTCTTCATTTCCATAACTATCCCCTTTGCTCTCACGAACAAGTGTTGTAAACGGACGATGTGTAATTATTGAAAAAATACTTCCATGGAAAGTATCTGTAATCACTTCTTCTGCGTTCTTAAAGTAAGCAAGCACCTCAAACGGCGAACAGTCTATAAAACGATCTGCACACTTCTGGATTCCACCAATCGCATAAACCTTTAAATTCTTTTTTTTCGCATATGTAGCAATCCAGTCCGCTTCCTGATTTGAAATGCGTCCTGCATATGCATATAAGATCAAATATCTTTCATTCGACTGAATTTGCGGAACTTTATCGCAACAGTTCATATAATCATAAGTCAAAACCGGATCCAGATTATATACAGGTGCTTTTCCGGTAAGTTTCTCTACAATCGCTCCCGAATTTGCATCTCTTACAGAAATTTCATCAAACTGTTTTAGTAATGTTCCAACTTCATCCGCTTTTTTATATTTATCCAGTTTTTCCAATGTTGTGTTTCCAAAAGAAGCTGCATAAGTAATCAATCTTTCTGCGTGATTATCCTTGCCAAACAATTCCGTCGAATATCCTACGTTAGAATTTTTCTGAATACAGTTAAAAACTTCATCGCTTCCAATTACAAGGCAATCCAAAACAGGATTAAAATTCATTTCATCTTTTATCCCTAAAAATGGCATATATTTTTTGGCAAAAGACTGTTTATATCGAATAAAAGCCAGCTTATGTGCCATCGGAGCCTGATACTGAAAAGTATCCAGTCCTTTCTTAAGCTTACGGATAAATTTATTTTTACTGTCAGCATTTTCTGTGATTACTGGTGCTCCAATATGATAATCCACAAATTCTACTTTACAGTTGAGTTCTTCAATTAGTTGTTTCAATGCATATGCCTGTAAAAATGATCCATAATTTGCAATGCGCTGCATTGACATAATTCCAACTTTTTTCATTTATTTCCTCTCAAAGTAATCCATTTACTAATTTTTCTAATTCCTCATTAAACTGCTCATTATTGCTAACCATTCCATGCCCCATTCCGGCAACAATTTGATCATAATTTGTTATGACTTCACCCAATGTCTCGGTATCTTCTACTGGAATAATCGTTCCCATTCTCTGTGCTACATTACGGGCAAATTCTACCTGATGGTCATTTACATGTTCATCAAACTGATGTTGTCTCGGTACTACAATAGGTGTTTTTCCAATCTGTAACGGCATAATAAAACTTGCCGGTCCACCGTGAGTAATTACAATTCTTGCATCCTCAACATTCTTAACCATCTGTTGATATGGAATTAGTTTGCTCCATCCACAATATTTAGGCTCATATGTACTAAATCCAGTCTGGATGATTACATCCTCCTGAATGATTCCATCTCTTTTTAATTCATCTATTTTTTCTACTAACCGGTTAAACGGTTGTTCGTGCGTTCCTACTGTTACAAAAATCATTTTTTATCACCTGCTAAAATATACTCCCCAGATTAATTGCTTTCGGATAAACCTTCTTCTGTTCTTCCCACTGTACAATAAATTTATCTACAATCGGATAAACCATCTTGCCAGTCATCGTAGGTTTATCGATTCGGTCAAAGACCTCAATATAAATGAGTTTTGCTCCCATTATTTTCCCTAAGTAAAAAAAAGGAACCGCAACCGCTGCGCCGCTTGAAATAATCAGATCAGGCTTTTCTTTTCGTAATATACGCCATGCAATTTTTGTGTTTTTCAAAAGAGCTTTTAAACTTCGATTGGTAGGATAATAGCATGGATACATTTTTTCTCCTTCTAAAAGACTTCTGGCATCTTCTTTGTCAAATGTAACCCAAAATCTATCCTTATCTTTCCAAAAAGATTTCAGCATATAGAGATGTGTCAAATGTCCACCTGATGATCCAACTAAGCATACTTTCATATTTTCTCGTTTCACCCTCATAATCCTTTTCTAAAAAATTATTTTCTAAAAAAATAACTTCAAGCACTCTCTCCCTCCCCGCACCTTGCGCAGGTCAGAACGGTCTTCATCACTTCTCCATCCGAAGTAACCGGGTGGTGCTCACCCCGACAGCATCAGCCCATACACCAACGCCGCCCTTCCGCTTTCGCGTCTATAAAACAATGGCAATGCCATTTGTTTCCCTATTCATTTTCTTTACAACTTTTCTTCCCTCTGCCCGCAGTTCTCTGAAATTGATCCAGACATTTCTTTGCCGTATTTCTCGCCGTATTCAGATACCGGTTACTGTGATGCCCTTTCTGACAAATGCATTCTTTTTTCTGCTTATCAATCTTTACAATGGGCTGCTCGCACACAGCACATACTGAGCTTGTATCCTTCGCATTAACATCCAGAACCAGAATTCCTTCTTTCCACGCCTTGTAAGTCAGATATTCCCGAATCCTGCTGCTCAGATGGATCGGACTGAAATTCCCCGAACCTTTCATAACGCCTTTATGATAACGCGCCTCATATTTAGGCAATACGATCATTCCGGCTTCTTGCTCCTTGCAGAAATCCACAATCTGCCGGCTCACAGTATGTGCATAGTAATCGTTTAAATGCTTCAGCTTCATCCAGTATTTCTTATTGACCTGTCCCTGTGCGTTTCCACCTTGTGACTTAACGGATTTTCCAATCTTTCGCTGGATTTCTTCGCACTGACTCCGGTATCTGTTCCCACCTTTAAAATATCGAACTGCCTGTTCCTGCTTTTCGGCATTCATAATAGATGCCACCGCAAATGCATCACCATTTGCGAAATGAAGTCCGCAGATATTTCTTTTTTCTAATATAATTTCTTTCGCAGTTGATACACAATTTATAACTTGTCTAATTGGTACATGAAGCATAAAATAGGATCCGTCCAGCACAACAGACGGCGACATCATAACCGCATCTTCGGGTATTTCTTTTCCATAAAGTCTGCATCTTGTCCATTCCCATTTTTCTCCATTCCATAGGCGAAGCGTAATTTCCTTTGACTGAAAATCACGATACATTCCTTTGTAATAAGTGACTGCTGCATGAAATTCTCCAGCTGCTCTGTGGTATCCATTCTCACTTTTTGCGAGATAACTCTTCGCCGCAGCGATTGCCGCATTGGCTGCTGCCCTGCGGAAATACAGCGGAACCTTCTCCCACGGAAGAGGATGTTCCACTTCTGCCCTGTCTCTGCCTGGTATACTGAGGCGTTCCAACTGACGTAATGCCGCCTGAGATCCTTCCTCTCCAAGCTCTGGATACCGCAAAAATAAGTTGTAATAAAACATTAAAATTTGATTGTAGAATTCCTGTGTTGTCATCAACCATTCCGGGTGTTTACAGCGGAGTCGTAAAATGCGAGTTGTTATGATATACCCTTTTTTACCGCTCATTTTCGCGCAATCCTCCTGATAGTTTTTGTCGCTTAACTGACACTTAAGCGACAGGATTTATCCAGAAAGCAGATAAGATATGTAATATGCTTGAAAAATGGGGAATTGTTGTACCGATTTATTAAAACGAAAATTATATTGACTCTTTTTTTGACTACTTATTTTCAGAACAATGCTGTAAAAATAAGGCTTGAATAGATATGTTAAAAGATTCTTTTTTGACTTCTTATCTGACTGTTTATAGTAATGAATTGTTAGAAATCACTAATTTAACTGACTAAAACAGAGAAAATACTACATGAACCATTGTACATTTTGGCGTATGTGCCTTGACGAAGCATTACAAAAGTGATAACATGAATCAGAAAAAGGATATTTGTGTATGTTTTTCGGTGTCGCTTAAGTGTCAGTTAAGCGTCATTTTTTGTATTAATGCATTTTCGGTCTATCTTCATCTCATTTGTCACTAACGTGTTTCTAACAACTAATTTTATCTATATATTTCAACGTGTTTTTATACATTTCTCGAATTTCAAAACAGAAAAACCATGATTTACGTTTTTTGTAAACCATGGTTTTAGAAAATTTCTAATATAAAATGTATTTGAAAATAATCCCATATAAAACAACTGTATATAAAATGCTATACAACGTACCAATTAAATAATATTCTGCAAAAGCTGGATTTTTTGTTATCTGATCATAACGTGCAATTGATTTTGCAGTCATTGTCAATCCAACCGCAGAATATTGTCCAAGAACAATAAAAACTGCACACAGGAACCGCTCAAGAATCCCTACTAACGCTCCTGCTCCATTCTTTGTTTTCGTGCTATTATCATCCTCTTGCTCAGATTCAGGTTTTACCTGATAAGCTGAAAAAAGAATCTTGAATGTAATATTGGCTGGTTTTGCTATACATAAAAAATACAGCAGATAAGGAATCGGTTTTATTATATATTCTGGAAAATAATAAACCAATATAGAAGATTTCCAGATAATTAAGAGGAAGCTTAAAATATGAAAGATTAAAGAACATACATATATAACATTTGTTACGTTTATCGGCAACTTATTTGTCCGAATATCATAATTCTCAATCCATCTTTTTATTACTTCAATTATAAAGTGTATGCAAATACATTCCAGACAAATTTTCCCAATATTATATCCATATATATAAAACAACATTCCTATGATTATAAATGGAATTATATATGCTAAACAATAACAGAATATTTTCTTTTTATCTTTCTTTTTAACAATATATTTATTGGTTAAAAAATACTCTCCAATTATATGTCCTATACACAATACCATAAAAACCGAACTTTTTTGCACCTGTTATCATCCCCATTTCTCCTTAAGTACATTTTCTAAGCCACATTTGGTATTTACATAAACCGAAATACCTGTATTTTTTACTTTACTGTTTACAAGCTGAGGTGAAATATCTAATTCCTGTGCCAATTCTCTTTGGTTATATTCGCCATTGTCACCGTACCGATATGTTAATATAATTCTTCGTACAAATTCATATTGTGATTTCGTCCATGAATTCGCATATCTGTCGCATAATTTCAATGTTTTATTCGCAGCGTCTAAAAGAACTTCCTCTTCTATCGAAGCACTATATTTTTGCAGACACACTTTAGCGTTTCCATAATCGTTTTTTTCATGGATTTTTTCAATAGCATTCCGTGCTGACCAATATGCCGGTCCATCACTTCCCATACTGGTTTCCTGGATTATTTCTGTGTTCATATCACCAACACCTATACCAAACCGTATTTTTGTAGGATACAGTTGAAATTGGATCGTATCAAGTAACTCAAATAAATGCGCCGCACTATGAAGCAATCCTTGAAATTCATCCCCTAATGTGATTGAAAATCGGGAAGCAATATTGCTTTTATATTCTTCGTTTACCTGATCCAGGATCCTTTTTAAATGATTCTGAACTTCCGATCTATTTGAAATAGTTTTTGACGCAATGATGTCTCCTATAATTGCAAAATACATACTCAAACCTCCTTGTCACTATTATTATACTTTGATATTTGCAAAAATCAAATGAATTTGTTTGATTTTATAATTATCAAATGAATTTGTTTGATATAGAAAACATCAATAATTTTTAATCAAGATATTGAATTTTCAGAAATACTAAATGAAATCACCAGAACAGCTTTATATTCAACAGCCTAACATATAAGCATAGGATGTACAAATTCGAAATATATCGTTTTTCTTCTTTTTTAGCGTTGATGGAACATGTCAATATTCAAAATCTCCACGCAAAAAAGCCATGCTCTACATCCAACATGTAAACCATGGCTTTTATCTGTACCACTATTTCAATTATTCTCCATCTTTGAAATGATATCTGCCCTTTTATTTCCCTATCTTCCGACACGTTCCTTCATTCTCATAATCCTTGTGAAGCCCATCATTGTCATACAGCAGATACTCTGCCTCATCAAATCCGAGCATGGTAAGTGTCGACAGATCAATCTGATCCACCGATTCAGCCACTTCTGCGACCGGGATGCATTTTCCTTCCCGGATGAACAGCGGTACTTCGTTCAGTGCGATCATGATTTCATTTCCGAGCATCAGCGGGATAAATACACCAAGCGCCAGGTGGCGCAGCAGAAATTCTCTTGCCGTATCCGCGCCGAATCCGCCCAGATCAGCACCCGTATAAAGGAACCCACACATATTGAGTGACGGCATCATTTTCAGATTCAGCAGAATATGAGACCACCAGGACTTGTTATCTCCGGTCCAGATTCCACCATAGCGGTGCATTCCGATATTCTTGTTGATTCCGCGGTTTGATTCACCAACTCCGTAGATAATATCGTCTTCATTCATTCTATAAGTAAAGGAAAATCCTTCTTCCTGTGAGATCGTACCATACTCCGGATTCCCTTCTGCCTTTTCAATCTTTTCTACAACAGCTTTTGTGTTAAAGGGTGTCCCTTATTCGTATCCTTTTATTTATTCAATCCCCATTACTTCTCCTAGTGCAAGCACCGCATTTCTTACGCATTCCGGACATTCACAGAGTACCTTTTCTGTGCCGACGCCCTTCAACTCCCTGCAGATCGTTGCTCCGCATTTTTGCTGAAACTTTGCAAGGATTTCTTTGGAATAACGAGGCGTTCCGGCTCCGTCTGTCAGGATTCCTGCGGTCATCACAGCTCCAATGAGTGCCCCGCAGGTTGCTTCCAGACATCCCATTCCAGCTGCATAGCCTGCGGTTAATTTCATCAGTGTCTCATCGTCCAATGAAAGCTTATCTTCAAATACTTTTACCACTGCCTGGGAACAGTTGCATGCTCCGGCAGCTTTTAAATCTGCAGCTTTTGCTGCGCGTTCTTCGATTGTCATATTCAGTACCTCTCTTATTTTATTCAATCTGGTAAAATTTTTTCAAAGGCTTCGCCTCAGTCTTAGCTGCTCTCTGAAAAAATTCCGGTATATTCTCCATATACCTGTAAATATACACAGGGAACAGACTGATGCCTGTTCCCTGCCTGTTAATTCCTATTATAACATAAATCTGTTAGAATCCCATCCACTTTTTCAGAATATCGGGACACATTCTTTTAAATTTGATACATTCTGAATCCTAGATCATCTCTAAAAATGCAGCAATTCGTGTATCCAGCTGTCCGATATCTGCCTGAGAATAATCGGTCTCTACATGGATATACGGAAGTCCTTTAGATTTTACAAATTTCTCAATGCTCTTTGCCTCAATATTGTAAGTATGACATGCCTGAAGTGTCATTTCTACTACACCCTCGATATTATACTCTTCAAGGAGTCTTCCCATCAGTTCAATACGGTTGTTATCTGGTGTCATAACGGAACATCCGATTGCAAGATATCTCTCTGCAATTGCTTTGTAGATGTCCTCTGCATCTTCATCGATGAGACGGTCAACAGATTTTGCACCTCCACAGTTTTCATAGACTACAACATTTCCACCGTGTTCTTCGATGGCTTTTACAACCTTCATCGGTGCACCGCTGCTTGGACATCCGGTTAAAAGGATACGTTTCTTTCTCTCTGGTTTTTCCTTTTCTTCGTATTCTTTCATCAGCTTTTCACGAAGGGCATCAATTTCTGCCGGCATTTTTTCTTTGTCGAATTTGAACTGGCTTCCATAGAGAACACCGAACAGCTGGGAACCGTTCATCGGAGCCGGATCATTTTTCATAACTTCGTAGAATTTCTTCAGTGCAATACGTCCCTGGTTGGATACATGAACAGCATGGCGCACTTTTTCTTCTGTGATCTCTACATTAAATGTCTTTTCCAGATATTCTTTGAAACGGATGATCTCTTTTGTCCACAGTTCCAGGGAATCTTCTCTCTGTGAGTTTGGAAGTTCCATGATATAGACATTTTTGAATTCTTTCATCAGTTCGTACATCTTTTTCTTTCCATCACAGGTTGTCTCTCCGACTACCACGTCTGAGAAATAGAAGAATGGACATTTGTCAGATACGGCAAAACCGTAACTTGCCTTTACCATCGGGCACAGATTCTTCGGCAGATCCTTTTCTGCGATCGGGATCGTTTCATCGGATGTAGAGCAAAGTCCTACGGTAACTGCTCCCATAGCCATTGCGATTTCCTGTGGGAAGTAGGTACAGTACGCACCTACAACCGGAATTCCTTTGTCCTTTACTTCTTTCATTACCAGGAAAGATCTCTGTCTCTGCTCTGCAAATTCTTCAAAAATCTCCGGCAGCTCTTTTACTAATTCCATTTTTATTTTCCTCCTTTATTGTATGCATTTTAAGCATTGAATACATATTTATCCAGACGGTCAAATGCTTCTTTCACTCTGGATGTCGGCAGTGCAAGGTTCATACGGATATACCATTCACCATGGAATGGCTTTCCGTTCTGCCAGAACACACCTGCTTCATATCCCATCTTCAGAACGTCTTCCAGGCTCTTATCATGTGCCTTGCACCATTCTTCACAGTTAACAAACAGCATATAGGTTCCCTGCGGTCTGGTTACGGAAACACCTTCAAAATGTTTGTCGATATAATCACATGCATAAGCGACATTTTCCCCGATCACTTCTCGAAGCTCGCTTACCCATTCCTGTCCTTCCGATGTATACGCACCCATCAGTGCATGCATGGACAGCACATTCATCGAATTGTAATGGCAGAGGGAGGACTCTTTTAAAACTCTGTCTTTCAGGCGTTTGTTGTATATAATATGATAGCTTCCGATCAGTCCGGCAAGGTTGAAGGTCTTTGACGGTGCGTATAAAGCAATCGTTCTGTTTCTTGCATCTTCAGATACAGACTGGGTTGGAATATGCTCGTTTCCATATAAAATAATATCGGACCAGATTTCATCGGAAATGACGGTCACATCGTATTTTTTATAGATTTCCATTGCTTTCTCGATTTCCCAGCGCTCCCATACACGACCGGTCGGATTGTGCGGTGAACAGAAAACGGCTGCATGGATCTTGTTTTTCACGATCTTCTCTTCCATATCCTCAAAGTCCATCCGCCAGATGCCTTCTTCGTCCTTTTTCAGCGGACTGTGGATGATATGGTAGCCATTATTATTCAGTGTGCCGGTAAATCCTATGTAAGTCGGTGCATGGACAAGGACATTATCACCCTGTGAGCAGACCGCGTGAAGTGCACTTGCCACGCCGCCTAAAACTCCATTCTCATAACCGATATGTTCTTTTTTCAGTCCGGTCACATGATTCCGTTCTTCATGCCACTTGATGATGCTGTTGTAATACTCATCTCTGGTAATAAAATATCCATAGGTCGGATGTTTCGCTCTTTCAATGATCGCTTCGGTGATCTTCGGGAGTGCCGGAAAATTCATGTCCGCAACCCACATCGGAATGTAATCCAGCCCTTCTCTTACTTCTACTTTTTTCCCCGGCCCAAGCATATTTGGAAGGATATCCACTGCAAGGGCATCTTTTCCTTTACGGTCAATAATACTTGTAAAATCGTACTTCATTTTTCTTTCTCCTCTGTTACATACATTTTTTTTTTTAGTCATCATGATATTGTAGTCAAAAGGTATTTTGACCCCTTTGATACCAGATTGCTACGTGCTTTGCACTCTTGCAAGCAAGCTTGCATCGGCTTTCTGACCTTTTGACCCTGGTATCTCATCATACAGGTGACATGCAACATAATGTCCCGGAACAATCTCTATCATCTGAGGTTCTTCCTTACGACAGATCTCCATACAGTTTTCACAGCGTCCTGCAAATCTGCATCCAACTGGTGGATTCACCGGACTTGGGACATCGCCTTTTAACATAATGCGCTCTTTTTGTGCTGATGCCTCAGGATCCGCAATCGGAACCGCTGATAAAAGGGCTCTCGTATAGGGATGTTTTGGTTCAACATATAACTTAGAGGATTCTGTAAGTTCTACCATTTTCCCCAAGTACATTACCCCTATACGATCTGATATATGTTTTACAATAGACAGGTCATGTGCAATAAACAACATGGTCAGATTTTTTTCTTTCTGTAATTTCATAAGCAGATTTATAATCTGTGCCTGTATCGAAACATCCAATGCTGAAATAGGCTCATCACAAAACAAGAATTCCGGATTAACGGAAAGTGCTCTGGCAATTCCAATCCTCTGACGCTGCCCACCTGAAAACTCGTGGACATTTCTCGCTGCATGCTCTGCATTCAATCCAACCATCTCAAGTAGTTCCGCTACCATCTTCTTTTCTTCCGTTTTGTTCTTCGCCATCCCGTGAATCTGGATTCCTTCTGCTATTATATCATAAACCTTCTGGTGTGGGTCAAGAGACGCATACGGATCTTGGAAAATCATTTGCACACGTTTTGTAAATGCAAACCGTTCTTTCTTTGACATGGTATGAATGTTCTTCCCGTGAAACAGAACCTCTCCATCTGTTACCGGATACATTCCAAGACAGGTTTTTCCGCAGGTTGTTTTCCCACATCCGGATTCACCAACAATTCCCAGCGTCTCACCTTCGTAAATATCAAATGACACATTATCAACAGCCTTTAACTGTTGTTTTTGAGTAGTCGGAAAATATTTTTTCAAATTTTTAACTTCTAAGATTTTCTTATGGCTAGGCATGTGCAACACCTCCCTTTGCGGCACGTTCATCCATCATCCAGCAGGATGCCCTGTGACTGGAAGATACCGTTTTTTCCTCCGGCATATACTGTGCACAAATATTCATGGCATGCGGACATCTTTCACAAAATGCACATCCCTTCGGCGGATTTGTCATATCCGGAATGTTTCCTTCTATGGTACAAAGCATTTCTTTTCCGTCTCTGTCCAGTCGTGGAACGGAATTTAAAAGGGCTTTTGTATATGGATGAACCGGATGATAGAAAATCTCTCTGACCGTACCCTCTTCTACAATTTTCCCGGCGTACATAACTATAATTTTATCAGCCACATCCGCCACAATTCCCAAATCATGCGTAATCAGCAGAATTGCCATCTTCAGTTTTTTCTGCAGAGCTTTCATTTCAGCCAGAATCTGCGCCTGGATCGTTACATCCAAAGATGTGGTTGGTTCATCAGCAATCAACAATTTCGGATGAGAAATCAATGCAATTGCGATCATAATCCTCTGCCGCATTCCACCAGATAACTCATGCGGATACTTTTCAAGACATTTTTCAGCATCTGCAATGCCTGTTAACTTCAGCATATCGATTACTTTTTTCTTTTTTTCTTCTTTAGAAGTCGTTACGGCATGATTGTCAAGACTTTCCATGATCTGCTTTCCGATTTTCATGGTCGGATTTAAAGAAACAAGTGCATCCTGAAAAATCATAGAACATTCTTTGCCACGGAATTTTTTCCACTCCTTAGAAGAATATTTTGCGATATCTGTACCTTCAAATATGATCTGGCTTCCTTCCATTACTTTCCCCGGCTTTTTTACAAGCCCCATAATAGTTTTCGCTGTAATCGATTTTCCACAGCCCGATTCACCTACCAGTGCAACCGTCTGTCCTTCTTCAATAGAAAACGATATATCCCGCACCGCCTGCACAGTGCCTCCATATGCAGCAAAATTCACAGCCACATGTTTCATTTCTAATAAATTATTCATTTTTTCTATCCCTTTCACTAAGGTGGTCACTGCATATTTTGCTATTCTACAATTTTAGGTTCTAATGCGTTTCTCAGAATATCTCCCAGTAAATTAAAGCTCAAAACTGTAATTAGGATCATTACGCCCGGATATACCGCCAATAAAGGGTAATCCAAAATATGCGCCTGTGCTCCCTGAAGCATACTTCCCCAGGATGCACGTGGAATCTGCACGCCTAATCCCAGGAAGCTTAGAGAAGATTCCATCAGAATTGCATTTGCCACACTCAAGCTTGCTGCAACAATAACCGGTCCTAAAATATTAGGGATAATATGTTTAATGATCACGCGGAAGTTTGATGCCCCCAGATTCTGTGTAGCCACCACAAAATCTCGTTCCTTTAATGACATTGTCTCCGCTCTCGTAATTCTTGCGACGGATGCCCAGGAAAACAGACTCAACACAACAATCAGAGTCGGTAAACCAGGCTTTAAAAAGGTATTTAAAATAACCATTAACAGCATACTCGGAAGAGCAAGGAAAATATCTGTAAAACTCATCAAAAACATATCTACTTTTCCTCCGACATAACCGGAGAATACACCTAATGATGTTCCGATTACAACTGTCATGATCATAGACATGAATCCCACCAGCAAAGAAACTCTTCCACCATATAAGGTTCTGGTAAAATAATCTCTTCCGTACTCATCTGTGCCAAACCAGTGACTGGATGAAATACCCTGCAGCTTTTGAGAGGCGTCTAACTTATAAGGATCGTAAGGACTAAGAGGTGCCAAAAGAACAGCAATGATGAGAATGGCAAGAAGTACGACACTTACCATAGCAACTTTGTTTTTCTTTAGTTCTTTCCAGATATCTTTCCATACACTCTGTCTCTCCACAGAAATTTCTACTGTTTTCTTTTTTTCCAGTTTTGCAAACGAATCGTTGGTTATTACTATATTATTTTCCACCGGATGCACCTCCCCGTTTAATTCTTGGATCAACAAAGGCATACAATAAATCTGCAATAAAATTACCGACTACCAAAAGAAAACCAGAAAGCATAACATACGCCATGATTACCGGATAATCCCTTGAACCAATCGCAGACATCGCAAAGGTTCCAATTCCCGGCCATCCAAAGACACTTTCTACAATAAAGGATCCACATACCAAAGATGCCAGATTCATTCCCATCAATGTAATGATAGGCAACAGCGTGTTTTTCAACACATGTCGGAATAAAATTTTCGTCTGAGAATCTCCCTTTGCTTCGGCGGTAAGTACATACTCTTCGCTTAACTGTCCGATGGTATTTGCACGGATATAACGGATATAAACCGCAACATGACCGATACTAAGCGTAATACATGGAAGAATCATATGCTGGAACGTATCAAATGCAGATACATTTCCAACTGTATGCATACCGGAAGAAGGTAATACCTTTAATACTGCAGCAAATACAATAATAAGCAGCATACCAAACCAAAAAGAAGGAATGGACATTCCCATATACGCTAACGAACTTATCAAGTTATCAAGCCATGAGTTCTTCTTATATCCCGACCATAAGCCAAGCGGGATTGCAAGTAAAAGTGACAAGATCATAGAACTTCCCATAAGTATGATTGTTGCCGGAAGACGCTGCATAAACTGTGGCCACACAGCCGACTTATTAGATAAGGATACACCTAAATCTCCGTGTACCGCACGTTTAGCCCAGGCAAAATACTGCTCTGTCATGCTCTTATCCAACCCCAATTGTGCAATCACATTAGCTTTCTGTTCTTCCGTCATTTCCGGATTCACATACATATCCGATATGTCACCTGGTGCAAAATAGACAATTGCAAATGAAAAAAAGGAAATCAATATCATTACGATTACTACCTGAGCCGTCTTTTTTAAACAATATTTCCACATAAGTATTCCTCTCTGTAAAATCGAATATATGAAAGAATGTGGCTTGTCTTTACTTTAAAGGCATGCCACATTCCGTATGCTTTTCAGCTAGTGTGAATTTTTAATCCATATGAATAGATAAGTAATCAATGAATTCAGGAACAACTGACGAACCATCTAAACCAGTAACATTTTTCTGCGAAACCATAACAAAGTTTGTATATGTAAGTGGGTATTCCCAACATTCTTCCAACGCTTTGTCCTGAATTGTATTCCAAAGTTCCTGTTTTTCTTTCGCATCTGCAGTTCCTATGGCTTTCTGAGCAAGCCCTGAAACTTCATCACTGTATCCACAATCACAGAGACGATTTGTAAAGTAGCTGATTGCCTGTCCACAGTTTGAACCACGCTGTGAATCCCATCCGTTTGTACCAAGATCCCATGTTGTAGCCAGTTCTTTATCTTTGCTTGCAAAGAAACGTGGGAAGAATGTAGAAGTATCGCAGCTTTCAATATTTACTGTTACGCCGATTTCAGCTAACTGCTGCTGTACGACAGTTGCTACAGATTCCATATTTGCACGGTCTGAATTGTAAATATATGTAAGTTCTTTTCCTTCCAATCCGGATGATTTTGCAAGTTTTTTTGCTTCTTCCAGATTGAAGTTATATCCTTTACAGTTTTTATTATAAATAGACTGGTCCGGTGTGATGAGGCTGTTCGCCGGCTCTGCAAGTTCATCTGATCCCCATGCAAAATCAACGATCGCATCTTTGTCAAGTGCAAGGAAGATTGCTTTTCTTGCATCCTGAGATAATGTAGACATTACCGGTCCGTGTGGGTTTAACTGAAGGTAATTAAGACGAGCTTCTGATATACTGTACATATTGTATTTATCAGACTCCTCTTTGTATTTCTTCAGGTCTTCTGCGCTTGTAACACGCATATAATCAATTCCGCCATTTTCAAATTCGATCTGTTTTGTGCTTCCGCTGCCGATTGTTTTTATAACGACTTTCTTAACAGAAGGAGTTCCTCTGTAGTAGTCATCTCTTGCTGTATAAACAAAACTATCTTCGTTAATTTCGCTTACTACATATGCTCCAGATGTAGCCATACCCGGTGTTTTGAAGTATGTACTGTCATCAATCTTTGACGGATCATTATCAAATGCATGTGCCGGCATTGGATAGAACTGAGATAACGTTCTGACATAGTTATCATATACTGATGGAAGTACAAATTCCATTGTCTTATCATCAATCTCGTTGATCTGCACTTCTCCACCATTTACCTTGGTGAATGATGTAGGTCCGCCATAAACCAATACACCATAATCAATGGTAAATTTGATATCTTTTACTGTAACCGGTTCTCCATCACTCCATGTTGCTTTGTCATTAATATGAAGTGTGTAGGTAAGACCATCTTCTGAAATATCAAGCTTATCAGCCAGATAATATTCCAGACCGTCTTTTGTCTCAGCAAATAACGGTTCATAGATTGGGCGGATTGCACTTACCAAGTCATCACTGCTCTGTGCACTTGGCTGAAGTGAATTTGGCATATAATTCAATGCAAATGTAAAAGTCCCATCACTTTTTGCCTCTTTCTTCGTGTCTTCTGTCTTTGCGCTGCTGTCTTTCTTGTCGGAACTTCCACCACATCCGGCAAGCATACCGACTGCTAAAATTCCTGCACACAATAATGCGAGTGCTCTTCTTTTCATTTTCCTTTTTCCTCCATGGTATTTTCCTTAAGTTGTTCTGTCGGTATATCCCCTAGTTAACAACTCTTCAAAAATACTACCAAAATGTTTTTTTCTTTGCAAATAGCTTTTTTCTATCACTTTTTGTACTTATTGCTATTATTTATCAATAATTCCAGAAAACGGCGATTTCTCGTTATTTTTGTAACTTTTAACAATTTATTGTTTTTATCTATAACAAAAAACATAATTTTTTTACAATTTATTTTACCTTTTTTGCAATGTGTATTGTATAATGATTACAAAAGATTTGTTAAATTATTATTCATCATGAAAGGTTTATAAATGAAAAAATTATATGAGCAAAGCCCTGAAATGCATCTGTCCGGCAAACGCCATCTGCGCCATGTAAAATGCACGCACCACAAAGGATATCTGATGGAAGATCTTTCTATGATCAAAAGCGGATTTTATGAGATCAGCTTTTGTAAAAGCGGAGATTTTCTGTTTCGCATCGGCCAGAAACGGCATTTTATTACAAATGGCGATATTCTGGTTATTCCACCGGATATTCCACACTACTTTACCTCCAGTGATCTTGTTGCAAACTATTATGATTTTATCACTGTATGGCTGGAAAAATCATATATTTCCAATCTGAAAAGCCAGCTTCCGGCTCTTGAGGAATCTGTTTTCAATATTGACACACCTCATCTTCTTCATACTACCAATAAGCTGTGCAATTTTGAGGAAGAATTTGAAACCTTTTACCGGGAATATGCTTCTTATGGGGAGCTTTCCGAAACCTATGCCTGTGGTGCATCCACCTGTCTTCTGGTAAAAATCATCAATTATGCCCTGAAATATTCCACCGAATTTATTGAGATTGAATCCGATCAGACCAACCAGATCGTCCGCTATCTGGATCAGCATTTTCTGAAAGAAATCGGCGTGGAGGATCTGGCGCGTACTTTCCACATGAGCAAGAGCAGTTTGAACAAATTTTTTCAGAAACAACTGAATACGACCTGTCATCAGTATATTTTAAAGAAACGGCTGGCACTTGCGGTCTCGCTGATCCGGCAGGATGTTCCGCTTAAAACGGTTGCTGTCCAGTCCGGTTTTGGAGACTATTCTTCATTTTTTCGTGCTTTTAAGAAAATGTATCATATTTCCCCGACCGAATGTCAGGCAGACAATGAAAAACTGAAAAAGATCAAACATTAGCCGGGAGAATGACTTGTCTGAATAGTGTAGACATGCAAAAAACTTCGGATATTCTGGATTTTCGCCAGTGATCCGAAGTTTTTCTTGTTTAATATTTCTTTTTTTGATTGTCTTTATTTCACCAGATGTACTTCTGCCTTCTTCTCATTCAGCTTCTGTGCAGTCTCATGCTCATTGACATAGATACTGATATGTTTTTCTTTGCCGGAAGTATCGTAATCTTCAGCAGTAAATACATGTCCGTCAATGATCACCTTTGTTCCATACGGAATCTCATCCGGGTCAACCGCAATGGTCTGCCCTTCAACAATCGGAGTTCCGGTTGTTTTGACTTTGCTTGCCTTCGCACGGCAAGTTTCGCAGGAACAATAATAATCAATGGTATACTCTCCAATACTGTCTCCATACTGTTCGGCTGTAGCGTTCTGTTCGTTCACATCCTTGCCTTCCAGATTATAATTTTCTTCCAGGATTCTGGTTGCCCAGACAGCTTCCGGAATATATACCGTTCCGGAAATGATTCCCTGGTCTTCATTTGCAGCTTCGATGGTCTTTCCGTCTCCTGCATACATCACAACATGATGGACATAACCGTCTTTTGCATAGAAAATCAAATCCCCCGGCTGTGCATCTTCAACCGGAATCTTGGTTCCATACTGGCTCTGATCTTCGGCTACTCTTGGCAGATTATAGCCAAAATTCTTATAGATCTGCTGTACAAATCCGGAGCAGTCCGCCCCTTCTGTCAGGCTTGTACCGCCCCATACATAAGGATTGCCAATGAACTGTGCGGCAAAATCCAGCATTGCCTGGCGGATCGCATTCCCCGGTGTTCCCGGCTTTACAGAAGCATAGCTATAATAAAGTGCCTGGTTATCTTCCGGTGCGATCAGTTCTGTAGCTGTCTGGTAAGCACCTTCGCCTGCTGCTTCTACCTGCGCTTTTACTTCATCCCCAGTCTGAACAGCCTCTTTAGAGACAAACCCACGGACATCCCCGGACTCCACATAAATCCAGTCTTTCTCTGCATCCGCAAGGATATAACACAGATTACCCTGGGACATGGTTCCGAGCACACGTGACTGTCCATTTGCCTCTTCCTGGATTGCTACAGTTCCATCCGACTTTGATGCATCTGCCAGTGCATATTTTTTCGTAGCCAGTGTCTGATTTACGGTTGCACGTACATGGGTAAATGCCTGATTTTCATTTGCCGGAACCGTTTCTTTTGCAAGGGATGCTGTTCCTTCGATTCCAGTGTATGCAATCTTAGCTTTTTTTGCAGTTTTTTTTGCCTGCTTCTGGTATCCACTCAGCAGTACCTGTGCGGCATCTCCGGTATAAAGCTCGGATTCTTTTACAAATCCTCTGACCTTTCCGGATTCTACATACAGCCATCCATTCTTTTCTTCTTTCAGAATGTAGAGAAGTCCATCCTGTGAAATTTCTCCGACAGAACGCACCTTTTCGGCCAACTGCCGGGATGCAAGGGACGCATTTAAAGTATCATCCTGCAATGCTACGGCAGTATCCGAGTTTAAGGATGACTTCTTTTCCGAAGTGTCTGCTGTGTTTTTTAATGTCCCGGCAGAAAATGTATTAAGCTGTACTTTCTTTTCCGTTTTCGTCTTTTTCGCAGAAAATTTCGTCTTTGATTTCTTCGCCTTTACAGAAGTTTCCTTATGAAACAGTTTTTTAGCATCAGCTGTTGCTTCCTGAATATCACTTTCTGTCCGATCAGTATCAACGGCTCCATTGATATCCTCCGGAATTGCCTCACGTATGCTGATCTTTGTCTTTGCAAATGCATATTTTCTCGCAACTGTCCAGAAACGGAAATCTTCTTCGTATTCCGGAAGACTGACGATCTGCTGTCTCTTGACCAGTTCTTCATTGGTCATCTTGTGTTCACTATCCTGCGCATTTTTTTCCTGCTCCTGCGCTTTGTTTTCTTCTGAGTCTTCTGTCTGGTCTTCCGAAGGCTGCTGTTCATTGTTCACATTGCCATCTGAAGGCTGCTGTGGTGTATCCGGATTGACCGGATCTGTCGGTTGCTCCGGCGTAACCGGCACATCTGGATTAGCCGGGATTACTTCTACTTCATCTCCTGTTATCGGATCAACCTTCCATCCTGTTTTCGCTGCATCACGCAGACCGGTATCTTCCAGATATCGAGTCTCTTCATTGTATCTGATTTCTTCATTATGAATCATCTCCAGGACAAGATCTGATACTTCTGTAAGTGTATCACGCCCATCAATGGATTTTGCCTGTAATTTTTCTCCATTTTCTGATCCATTAGAAGTAACCTCTGTAAGACCGCCCTCTGCCGCCCAAGCTGTTGCCGGAGCGCTGAAAGTAAGTCCGAAAACAAGTAATCCTGCGAGAATTTTTGTTCCTGTCATTTTTGCTACCTGTATATTTCTATATTTCAAAATCTGTTGCTCCTTCTTACAAATTCTGTAAAACGCAGTCCTTTTAGTCGAAACGCGACATTTTTATTTTACTACTCTTTGACAAAACCGTCCATATTTCATTAAAAATATTTCTGATAAAATTTTTCAAACTCAGAGAGTAATTTCTTTCGGAAAATATTTTGGTAAAATGAAAAAAAGGAAATGTCCTGACATATTTTACGTCAGAACATTTCCCTGTTTTTATGGCTTTAGATAAACTCCGAAAGAACAAATTATCCTTCGCTTAATTTTTATTTAACCAGATATACTTCTGCATTCGTCACGCCGAGAGCAAGTGCTTCTTCATGGCTGTTCACATAGACATCAATGTGGTTTTTCTTGATCGCACCACCACAGTCTTCAGCAGTAAATACATGTCCGCCGATGATGACTTTTGTTCCGTAAGGGATTACACTCGGATCCACCGCAATGGTCTGTCCCTCAATGACTGGGGTTCCGGTTGCTGTGATCCCGTCTGCTTTGTTACAGCAGATTTCACATGCACAGTAATAGGTAATCGTAAAATTGCCAAGATCCGTTCCGTACATCTCCTGCGTTGCATTGACCTCGCCGATTCCTCCACCTGCGACGGTATAATTATCGTCCAGAATCCGGGTCGCCCATACTGCATCTTTGTCGTAAACAGTTCCGTAAATAATTCCAACATCTTCATTTGCAGCTTCGATGGTCTTTCCATCTCCGGCATACATCACAACATGATATACATAACCGTTCTTTGCATAGAAGATCAGGTCTCCCGGCTGTGCGTCTTCTACTGGAATTTTGGTTCCATACTGGCTCTGATCCTCGGCAACACGCGGAAGATCATATCCGTAAGCCTTGTAGATCTGCTGTACAAATCCGGAACAGTCCGCCCCATTTGTCAGACTGGTTCCGCCCCACACATAAGGATTACCGACAAACTGGGATGCATATTCAATCATTGACTGGCGGATCTCACCACTCGGCGTTCCTTCTTTTGTAGAAGTCAGCGTATAATAAAGAGCCTTATTATCTTCCGGATCCATGTTTTCCTCTGCCATTGAATAGGCATCAGCTCCTCTTTCTGTCACCTGTGCTTTGGTTTCAGCGTCTGATTTCAAATACTTCTTTTCCGCAAAACCTCTGACATCTCCGGATTCTACATAAACCCAGTCTGAATCTTCATCTGCGAGAATGTAGCAGAGCTCTCCTGCTGTCATTGTTCCAACAACTCTGGAATCCGCATTCTTCTCCTCCTGAATATCTAGGATTCCTTTTTTATCAGTATCTACCTGGTCGCTTACCAGTGCCGGTTCTTTATCTGCAACCGTCTGGTTCACCGTCGCACGAAGATAGGTATATGCCTGATTATCTTTAGCCTCTACCAGTGCCTGTGCCGTCTTTGCGGTTCCCTCGATTCCGGTATAGTCTTTGTTTTCTTTGGAAGCTTTAAACCTGGCCTGTGTCTGATAGACATCCAGAAGTTCCTGTGCCGCATCTTCCGTATAAATTTCAGACGCCTTTACAAATCCCCTGACATTACCGGATTCCACATACAACCAGCCATTGTCTTCTTCTTTCAAAATATAAAGAAGCCCGTCCTGCGAAATCGTTCCGACCGAGCGGACCTTTTCTTCCATCTGCTGTGCTGCCAGGTCAGCAGTCATTTTTGCCGCCTTTTCTTCTTTCTGCTTCTGCAGATCCTTCTCAGCCTGTCTTGCTGTTTCAGCTCTTTTTCCAGCTTTCAGATTGGTCTGATTCGGCGCCTCTGTCTTTAATTTCGCTGATGAAAAAATGTTGAGTCCGGTCAGTTTGATCTGTGCAGATTTTTTTACACCTTTTGCCGTTTTTGTACGTTTCACTTTTTTCGTGTTGTATTTTTGATTCTCTATATCAAATCCGGCTTTCAGCTCTTTTGCATCTTTTTTTGCCGCTTCAAGCTCTGCTTCTTTGGCTTCCTCGGAAGTATCTGTCCTGCCATCTGCAGCTTCCGGAATTTCCTCCCGTACATTGATCGCTGTTCTGGCAAATGCATATTTTCTTGCCACAGTCCAGAAACGGAAATCCTCTACCATCTCTGGCTGCTTCACAATCTGCTGACGGTTGATCAGTTCAGAATTACTGACTGCAGTTTTTGATTCGTTCTGACCGGCTGCTTCTTCTGCTTTGCTGATCTCCTGTGTATGGTCGATCTCACTTCCCGGAATTGGTTCAGTCTTTGTATCTTTCCGGTCTTCGGAAGAATCTGCCTTATCAGTATCCGGTGTCTGAATCGGATCTTTGGAATCGGATTTGCCGGAATCCGGGCTATCCGGATTTTCCGGAGTGCCTGGTTTTTCCGGTGTCTCTGGAGTTCCCGGAGTGTCCGGTTTTTCCGGAACCTCTGGGTTTTCTGGATTCTCCGGGGTTCCCGGTGACTCTGGATTTTCTTGATTTCCAGGGGTGTCCGGTATGGCTGGTGTCTCCGGAACATCCGGTGTCTCTGTCAGGCGTTCTCCTGTCTCCGGATCCACTTTCTGACCAGTCGAGGTATCTTCCAGATAGCCGGTTTCATCATTCAGCCTGACTGCTCCGCTTTCCATCATTCCCCGTACATAATCAGATACACCCACAAATACTTCTGATCCATCTGTCTTTTTTGCCTGCACTGTATTCTCTGCCACAACGACCGTTTCTCCATCATCGGCAAATACCGCCATTGGCGAACCAAGAGCCATTCCAAATGCCAGAAGACTTGCCAGTGTCTTTGTCCCGATCCTTTTTGATACAAATTTGTTCCTAAACTTCAATAATTGATCCTCCTATCGTAAATAGACTATAAGTTGTATGTTAATTTTTGAAGTTTTCGAAAAATTCTTCTTCGCATTAACAATTGCATTAATAAAATGTATGAAACATTAAATTTAGGGGTTCCATTCATCTTTTATTTGATTATTTTTAATTATAGCATAAATTCAACCATATGTGGTGTTTTTTTAGTAAAAATACACAATTCTACACCTTTTTCTACAAGTCCGTCTCCGCCATAGAACTGCTTTCCTATCTTCTCTTACCAGACCCCAGTCATAATATCCGGTTGGTACTCAATCTGTGACACGATCTGTGAGGGCGTATATTTCCAGATTTTCTCTCCTGTATAATCTGCCGCCACAAACATCCCAAAGATAAGGAAACTGATAAACATCCGCGCAAAAAAACTGCTTCCGCCATTTTCTTCTGAAGAATGTTCTCCATATAATCCCCTGTATACATGCTGATACCTTGGATGCACCGCCGGGATACTGCCTTTTCTCCATTTTTGACGTGACATCCTAAGCAACTCCTCGCGGCGTTCCTGTGATTCGTTCATTCCAATCTCTCCCTTCTGCTAAAGCATCCAATTAAAATGAATGTGCCTCGGTGCATTCTACACCGAACGCAGTTACTTGCAACATTCTTCTTTGCGCGAGTGCGCATCTTTGGCAGGTAGTTCTTTTCATTTACCAGAAAGTTCTTTCCCAATTTCAGACAAACAAAAAGGACATATACCTCTACCTCAGTATATGTCCCTCTTTTTTTCAAATATGCTATTTTTACCGTTTTGCCATCTCTTCCATGATGTCATCCCAGGTGATCCCGCGTTCTGCCATCAACACCATCATATGATACAGGAAATCGCACATCTCATATTTGAGTTCTTCCGGGTTCGGATTCTTCGCTGCAATGATGATCTCGGCAGCCTCTTCTCCAACCTTCTTCAGAATTTTATCAATACCTTTTTCAAACAGATAGTTCGTGTAAGATCCTTCCTTTGGATGCTCTTTGCGATCCATGATCGTATGATACACGCTCTCGAATACCTGCTGCGTATTGATTTCTTCATACTGATCCCCTACGATTGGCTGGAAGAAGCAAGTCGGATTGCCGGTATGACATGCCGCTCCTACCTGATCGACTTTTGCAAGCAGGGTATCTTTGTCACAGTCGATGGTCAGGGATTTGACATACTGAAAATGTCCGGATGTCTCGCCTTTTGTCCAGAGACTCTGTCTGCTCCGGCTGAAATAGGTCATCCGTCCGGTTTTCACTGTTTTTTCAAATGCCTCCTGATTCATGTATGCCACCATCAGCACTTCGGACGTCTTATAATGCTGTGTGACAACCGGAAGTAATCCATCGGAATTTAATTTAAATTCGGAAAAATCCATCAGACTCTCAAAGGAAGTCATACGGATTCCATTCTGGCTGCACTCTTCTTTAAAATCAGCACAATTGATTTCTCTCTGACTCACATACATTCCGGAAAGTCCTTTCACGCCCGGACATTCCAGGATCTTAAAAAGCTCTTCCTTTTCCAGTGTATCGGTCACAACCACACACGGAATATCCGTAATATTAACAACGGAATTCAGATCCAGACGGTGCATAAATACGATCTGACTGCTGTAAGTCTGGATCAGATGCTGCTGCTTAAATAATGCATCAAAGTCATTCAAAGACACCGCGATCTTCTCTTTCCCAAACCGCTTTGCCACCGATTCGATCAGTTTCTGTGAATCCGGCTTTGAAAAATTCAGCATGGCACGCTTTGCACCGGTGTAGAGGATTTTCTTCACATCCTCCTGCCGCTTTACATTTCCTCCGGCAACCATCGGGATCCGGATCACGCGGTTGATCTTTTTCATCAGTTCAATGGACTCATCATGATCCTGGTCCGTATTTGACAGGTCAAATACCAGAAGTTCATCCGCCCCGTTATCGCTGTACTCTTTTGCCAGCGCGATCACATCTTCAGATACAACTGTCGGGTCATCAAACCATTTTACCGCCTTCCCTCCAAGGATAAAAATGCAGGGAATCAATCTTTTATAACTCATACGAGAAACTCCTTTTATCTTTTTACAGACTGCCTTTTGTAGACCACACTTCTTTCATCCGTGGTTCTTCGGATACAGCCATATCAAGCGCTTTTCCAAATGCTTTAAATAACGCCTCTGCCATATGATGGTTGTTGCCGCCATCCAGGACTTTCAGGTGCAGGTTCATTGCCCCGCTGTAGGAAACAGCATAGAAAAATTCTTTTACCATCTCCGTGTCCAGTTCTCCTAATTTGTCACAGGTAAATGTGGCGTCAAAATTCAGATATGGTCTTCCGGAAAGGTCGATTGCCGAAAGCACCAGCACCTCATCCATCGGAAGCATAAAATGTCCATACCGCTTGATTCCTTTTTTATCTCCCAGTGCTTTTGCAATGGTCTGCCCCAGCACGATTCCGGTATCCTCGATCGTGTGGTGGCTGTCTACCTCCAGATCTCCGGTAACTTTGACAGTCAGATCAAAAAGTCCATGTCTTGCAAAGCCGGAAAGCATATGGTCAAAGAAACCGATGCCAGTAGAAATGTCAGTCTTTCCTGTTCCGTCCAGATTCAGTGTCATCTCGATCTGTGTCTCTTTTGTCACACGACTGCAGGATGCAACTCTGCTCTCCATCTTTTAGTCCTCCTCTTCAAAACGTACATGGATCGAATTGGCATGCGCAGTCAGCTGTTCCGCTTTTGCAAAGCTTTCGATATCCTTATGTACCTTCTGCAGTGCTTCTCTTGAATAAGAGATGATACTGGATTTCTTAATGAAATCGTCTACAGAAAGCGGGGAAAAGAATTTAGCGGTTCCGTTGGTCGGAAGGATATGGTTTGGTCCGGCGAAATAATCGCCCAGTGGCTCGCTTGCATATTCTCCGATAAAGATAGCTCCTGCATTGCGGATCTTGGTCATCACTTCAAATGGATTTTTTGTCTGGATTTCCAAATGCTCGGATGCGATCTCATTTGCCACGTCGATCACATCTTCCATCGTATCGGCAAGCAGAATATATCCGTAATTATCCAGAGATTTGGAAATGATCTCTGCTCTTGAAAGTTCTTTTAAGAAACCATCTACCTGATCGGATACCTCATGTGCCAGCTTTTCACTTGTCGTAACAAGAATTGCGGAAGCGAGCTCATCATGCTCTGCCTGGGAAAGCAGATCTGCCGCAACATATCTCGGATTAGCTGTCTCATCTGCCACAACCAGGATTTCACTTGGTCCTGCAATGGAATCAATGCTGACATGACCGTAAACTGCTTTCTTTGCAAGTGCTACATAGATATTTCCAGGTCCTACGATCTTGTCAACCTTCGGGATACTCTCTGTTCCGTATGCAAGGGCTGCAATTGCCTGTGCACCGCCGACCTTGTAGATCTTATCCACACCGGCTTCTTTGGCTGCAACCAGTGTATTCGGACTTACTTTTCCATTTTTTCCAGGAGGCGTTACCATGATGATCTCATCCACACCGGCAACCTTTGCCGGCATCACATTCATCAGTACCGAAGACGGATAAACTGCCTTTCCTCCCGGTACATACACGCCGACTCTGTGAAGCGGAGTGATCTTCTGCCCAAGAATGGTTCCGTCCGGTTTACTGTCAAACCAGCTGTTCTGACGCTGTTTTGCATGATAACTTTCGATATTGTCTTTTGCTTTGCGGATGACTGTAAGAAGTGTATCATCAACCTGCGCATATGCTTCTTCAATTTCTGCATCTGTGACTTCAATCGTATCTGCAGTAAGCTCCGCCCCATCAAATTTGGCAGTGTATGCAAAAACTGCCGCATCTTTTTCTTCTTTTACTTTATCTAAAATTTCTTTTACGCTTGCCTCATACTGTCCATAATTGTTCGGACTTCTTTTCAGCAGATCTTCCAGCAGATTTTTTTTTGTATCGCTGTTCAGCTTTTGTATTCTCATGTGCATTAAGCCTCCCTTTTTAATATACTTCTGAGTTTATAAAGAAGTTCCTTGATCCTGTCATTTTCCAGACGCATGCTGACCGGGTTTACGATCATACGCGCTGATAACGGGCAAACCTCATCGAGAACTACAAGTCCGTTCTCCTTCAGGGTGGATCCGGTTTCCACGATATCCACGATCACCTCTGAAAGGCCAACGATCGGTGCAAGTTCAATCGAACCGTTCAATTTGATAATCTCTACCGTCTGGTGTCTGGTATTATAAAAATAATCCTTTGCAATATTCGGATATTTTGTTGCCACGCGGATCAGTTCGTGATTCTCCAGATATTTTTTCGCATCTGCCGGTCCGCATACGCACATCCTGCATTTACCAAAACCAAGATCCAGTACCTCATGGACCTTCTTTCCCGCTTCCAGGATCGTGTCTTTTCCGACCACGCCGATGTCCGCCGCACCATATTCTACATAGGTCGGTACATCCGGTCCCTTCGATAAGAAAAATTTGAGTTTTAATTCTTCATTCACAAAAATCAGCTTTCTGGAATCTTTATCTTTCATTTCCTCACAGGTGATCCCCAGTTCTTCCAGAAGCTCCAGTGTCTGTTTTGCGAGCCGCCCCTTACAGAGCGCAAATGTCAAATATCTTGTGTCTTTCATCGTCTCACCCCTACCCTACAATTTTCTCTTCGCCGGTCATCAGGTTCACCATCTGCACATCTCCTTTGCTGCGAAGATACAGCATGCTTCCTGCAAGACTGCGTTTTCCATAATCCACATAGAATTCCAGCGACTTATCCGATGCTTTCTGAAGGATCTGGGTATTCTTGTTCTTTCCTCTAAATTCCATGGCAAGCTGGATTGCATCCTTCAACCGTTCTTTATCATATAAGATCAGGGAACTCTTCTCGCCACTTGAGATCTGGATCTTCTGGCGGGAAAGTGCGCTCATCAGTTCATCTACTACGATCGCAAAACCGATCGCCGGCTCTTCTTTTCCAAACTTTTCAACCAGGTGGTCATAACGTCCGCCTTTTACAATGGCATCCCCGGTCCCAAAAGTATATCCCCGGAAGATAATACCGGTATAATATCCGTAAATTCCGCTCATGCTCAGATCAAACGTAATGTACTGTTCCATTTTGTAGACAGATAAGATCGCGTAGATTTTTTCGAGCCGCCGGATTGCTTTTATCGCTTTTTTGCTTGGCGCTACCTTTTTCGCCTCCTCCAGGATCTCCACACCACCGACCATCTCTGAAAGTGCAGAAAATGCTTTTCTTGACACCGGTTTTGCATCAGCCTCTTCTAAAAGTTCGTCTGCACCGAAAAAGTTCCGGTTGTTAATCAGCTCACGCAGACGTTCTTCTGTCTCATCATCAATCTCGGATTCCTCGATCAGACTCTGGAAAAAGTCTACATTTCCTATACTGATCTGAAATTCTTCCAGTCCGGCATTCTTCAGACAGTCAATGACAAGTGCCAGCATCTCCGCATCAGCATCCGCCGCATCCAGTCCGATCATCTCCGCGCCCATCTGGGTACTTTCCTTTAATCGTCCCTGATAACTGGAATGATTGATAAATGTATTCCCCACATAGCAAAGCCTTGCCGGGAGCTCATCATCCTTAAATAAAGTTGCCGTCGCACGTGCGATCTGCGGAGTGATATCCGGTCTTAACACCAGTGTGTTGCCGTCTCTGTCAAAAAATTTATATAATTCCCTTGAAGGAATGGTTCCGATCTCTTTTCTGAATACATCAAAATATTCATACATAGGAGTCTGGATATCATGATATCCGTACAAATGCAGAGTCTTATGAAGTCGGTTCTGAAGTGCCAGCTTTTTGGCGCATTCTTCGTGATAAATGTCTCGGACCCCTTCGGGTGTATGTAATAACTGCTCCATAGATTGTAACTCCTCTTTTTTGTTTATTTGTCACTTTAGTATGTTACCATATTAAAACGTGACCTTGTTGTATTATACGAACTTTGACGCGGCTTGTCAAGCCTGCTTACTCAGAAGTTCTATCCTGCTAATCTCTTTTCCATGCTTCTTATCTTTCTTCCCGGTGATCCAGATCCTTCTGGAGCATCTCCAGATACGGAACGAATACGCCCTGCCTTAGCTGCATAAAATATTCCTCATCCAGTTCTTCAAAGCGTACACTTTTCCGTCCGCCCTGCTTCATCCGCTCCCAAAACACTTCTATTTCTTCAAAACGCATGTAATAAAGCAGGTTTTTTGTACTGTAATAGATAAGAAAAAAGGAAATTCCATCCTGTTTTTCAAAATCCCGCATAAAATTCATCTGGTGTTCATGGATATTGTGTAGTGGAAAGGTATCCATACTGCACTCTTTTGCGTCAAAACATACGGGAATTCCCTGTACTGCTCCAATATAATCGACCGTACTGCGCTGGTCAAAATAGGCCAGCGTGATCTGGCGGTGATCTTTGTCCATTCGTACCGGAGTGATCGGTGTCGGGATTTTCTGAATGAGCGCCAGTCCCTGCTGCTGATAGCGTTCATTCGTCCGGTTAATAAAATCCTCCAGGGTTGAACCTCTTAGCCCTCTTGAATTCCAGGTTCCCATTCTAATCCTTCTCCTTTTATGATGGTTGTAAATCCTTCCGGAAGAGGCGCGGTAAGCTCCTTTTCCGATACCTTTGCAAGCGCATCCTCTCTTTTCGGGAACTGCATTTTCCATGCATGTAAAAGTTGATATTTTAACGCATATTTTTTCCTGAAAATAGAATTGACCTTTGGATTACCATACTTGCTATCCCCGATGATCGGATGACCGGTCGAAGACAGATGTGCACGGATCTGATGGGTCCGTCCCGTGATCAGATGCACCTTCAGAATCGTCTGCTGACCATTATCCGCAAGCGGAATATACTCTGTGGCTATCGGCTTTGCCTCGCCTTTTGCTTCTTTCAGAATTTTCACCTGATTGGTCATCTCATTTTTCAGAAGATATCCTTCGATCTTCTGACGGTCTTTTATCACCCCATCCACGATCGTGAGATAATATTTTTTCACGGTCCTGTCTCTTAAAATCTCGCTGAGCTGCTGCAATCCCGCAAGGCTTTTCCCTGCGGTTACAAGACCACTGGTATTCCGATCCAGGCGGTTACAGACAGATGGGCGGAAAGTAGCAAGCTCAGCTAGTTTCAGATCGCCTTTTTTCAGCAGATACGCGATCATATATTCATTCAGGGAAAGGTCAGACGGTGCTGCTTTCTGGGAAAGCATGCCTGATGGTTTGTTCAGGATCAGAATATCCGGATCCTCATAGATTACCGACAGCCGGATGCTGCTTTCCATTGCCCGTGCAAGATCTGCCGGAAGCTGCTTTTCTGCTCCCGGTGCCCCTGCGAATTTCTGCCAGGTATCATCTGAGAGAAATACTTCAACCTGGTCTCCTTTTGTCAGTTTTTCATTTCCCTGCGCTTTTTTCCCGTTTAACTTGATGTTCTTTTTCCGCAGCATCTTGTAAACAAAGCTCATAGGCGCATTACTTAAATATTTTCCAAGAAGCTTGTCCAGACGCTGTCCTGCTTCATTTGACGAAACGGTTATTTTCTGCATGCTTTTAATTCCTCCTGCCTTTTACAGTGAAATGTCCAGAAGGAGTCCTTTGATCATCTCTTCGTGTTTTCTTGTATCCTGCTGTTCTACAGAAGCAATGTTGTTCATTCCCTCGGCGCGGGTCAGAAATGCTTTGTAATCATGGAAAAGCTTGACCACCACCTTGTCGAACTGGTTCTGCTTCATAATGGATTTGATATGCTTTGCGGCATAGTCCACATCCACTTTTTTCACCGGTACATAGCCACAGATCGTATTGTTGTAAATTGCAACAGCTGCTACCGGCATTGCCTTTTTCTCACTGGTGATCACAAGATCGTATGCAACGGTAAGTTCTTCGGTGACAGCCGAGATTTCAAGCTCAGTTGCCTCATCGATGGAATCATGCGGCATGACCATGATCAGATTGACCAGGATCCGGCTTGCCGGAAGACATCCGAGTACCGCTACTACAGTGAGCAGATTGAGCTTTGTCTTTGTTGTTACATAACCGGCGATCATCAGTGCGGCAACCAGTCCAAAAGAAACAACAGCTTCCAGTATCAATAATCGTTTTCTTCTGCGCAGATAACCTGCATCTCCTTTTTGTATCTTCATCTTGTCTTTCGCTTACTCCTTCGTTATTTTCTCCATCATTGACATGGCTTTTAAGATCATTCCATGCGGAAGCACTTTGGTTGCAGCTTCTGCCCCTTTCATTGCCGTGCCATATACAGAAACCTCTTTTTTGTATTTGGCATCAATGAGCGCCTGCTTTACAACCTGTACCGGATCTGCCATCACAGCCTCTTTCATGCCACCGGGCAACTTCCCTGACACTTCAAAAAACGGGGTGTCCACAGGTCCCGGGCAGACCGCTGTGACGAAGATTCCTTTTTCCTTAAGTTCAGCTGCAAGGCTCCTTGAAAAGCTCAGTACATACGACTTTGTCGCTGCATAAACTGCGAATTTTGCCTGCGGGCAAAAAGCTGCTGCGCTTGCCAGGTTGATGATCCTGGTTCCTTTACGCATCCAGGGCAGACAGGTACAGGTCATCTCGGTCAGTCCCCGGCAATTCAGGTCGATCATGCGGAGCTGAAGTTTCTTGTCTTCCTTTGCAATCTCCTCTACCGTCCCGGTCTTTCCGAATCCTGCTGCATTGACCAGCATACGGATATCAGGATTCTGATTCTCCAGCCGGTTTTTCACCTGCTTGTATACCAGATCCTCTTCCATGTCCCCTGCAAAGATCCGGATATAGGTCTTGTGGCTTTTCTTGATCTCTTCCAGCTTCTTTTCACTGCGGGCAATCACCCAGATTTCGTCCAGTTCCCTGTAAAAACGTTCAATCTGTCTGACAAATTCTTTTCCCATGCCGGAGGATGCCCCGGTAACAATCGCAATCTTCATAAGCGGTTCTCCTTTCTCCTGTGACTACTTCCGTTTGTGTACATTACGGATGGATTTCTTTTTTTGCGGTCTTGACGAGGAATCACCTCTGCCGTTTCCTGTAGATGCAGGCTTTGTATTCTTATGCCCTGCATTTGAATTTTTATAATTTCCGTTTGTCTTTCCTGGATTTTTGTTATTTCCATTCGGGTTTTTGCTCTTTCGGTCCGTACCGCCATGAGTTCCGCCATGGTTTCTTCCGCTGTATCCATTCTTCTCCTGCATTTTTTCCGAATGAAGCTTTCTCGGACGGATCAGACATTTCTCATCGAATCCTACCAGATCCATACGATCCGCAATTCGCAGTGCCTCCATGACCAGATCATAATTCTTCGGGTTCCGGTACTGGATCAGTGCTCTCTGCATCGCTTTTTCATGCGGATTCTTCGGCACATACACCGGATTCATCGTCCGCGGATCTACACCGGTATAATACATACAAGTGGAAATCGTAGACGGTGTCGGGTAGAAATCCTGTACCTGCTCCGGCATATAACCGAGATCCCGCAGGTATTCGGCAAGCTTTACCGCTTCTTTCATAGTAGAACCCGGATGGGACGACATCAGATACGGAACCAGATACTGTTTAAGTCCTAGCCTTTTATTGATCTCTTCGTATTTGTGGGTAAAACGTTCATAAACCGCATTTTCCGGCTTGCCCATCATCTGAAGAACCGGGTCTGCTACATGCTCCGGTGCAACTTTCAGCTGACCGCTGACATGATACTGACACAGTTCTTTGAAAAACGTGTCATCCGGATCTGCCAGCAGATAGTCAAACCGGATACCGGAACGGATAAATACTTTTTTGACTCCAGGTATCTTTCTGAGATCCCTGAGAATGCTTAAGTATTCTTTATGATCTGCGATCAGATTTTTACACGGCTTTGGAAAAAGACACTGTTTGTTCGTACATGCCCCGTATTTTAACTGTTTCTTACATGCCGGCGCACGGAAGTTCGCGGTCGGTCCGCCTACATCATGAATATATCCTTTGAATTCCGGATCCTCCGGAAATGTCTTTGCTTCAGCGATCAGTGATTCCTTACTTCGTGTCTGAATGATCCTTCCCTGATGGAATGTCAGTGCACAAAAACTGCAGCCTCCAAAACATCCCCTGTTGCTGATCAGACTGAATTTGATCTCCCGGATTGCCGGAACTCCACCTGCCGTCTCATAAGATGGATGGTAGGTCCGCATGTAAGGAAGTGCGTAGACATCATCCATCTCCTGCTGGGTCAGCGGTTTTGCCGGAGGGTTCTGTACCACATACAGATGATCCGAATAGGGCTCAACCAGCCGCTTTCCGGAAAATGGATCTGTGTTGCAGTACTGTTTGTAAAAGCTTTTGGCGTACAGAAGCTTATCTTTTTTCATCTCTTCATACGGTTCCAGAATCTCTGCATCATACACACTGTCCAGATTCTTGACCTTGCAGACTGTTCCATCGATATAAGTAATGTCCTTGATATCCAGTCCGGCATCCAGTGCCTCTGCAATCTCAATGATCGAGCGTTCGCCCATTCCATAAGAAACCAGGTCTGCACCCGAATCCAGAAGAATGGAACGCTTAAGCTGGTTGGACCAGTAATCATAATGTGCAAGTCTCCTAAGACTCGCCTCGATACCACCCAGAATGATTGGTGTCTTCTTATATGTCTGACGGATCAGATTGCCGTACACAACCGCTGCATAATCCGGTCTCTTTCCCATCACTCCGCCCGGTGTATAAGAATCCTGCTGCCGTCTTTTCTTTGATACAGAATAATGGTTGACCATGGAATCCATATTTCCCGCTGACACCATAAATCCAAGCCGCGGCTCTCCAAATTCTGTAATACTTTCTTTATCCTTCCAGTCAGGCTGTGCAATGATCCCCACGCGGAAGCCATGTGCCTCTAAAAGGCGGGTGATGATCGCATGTCCAAAAGACGGGTGGTCTACATAGGCATCTCCGCTTACATAGACAAAGTCTACCTGATTCCACCCCCGTTCTTCCATCTCTTTCCTGCTGATTGGTAAAAATCCATGATTCATTATAATACCTCGTATGTCTGATTGGTAATGTCTTCATAGCTGTGAATAAAATAGTCGGCAAGTTCCCGCTTTTTCGCATCCTGTGGGCGTGAAAACCAGTCGTCCACCGCGCACACACGCATTCCTGCATTTTTCCCGGCGAGGATTCCCATCGGAACATCTTCAAATACCAGGCAGGCAGAAGGCTCTGCACCCAGCTGCCCAGCCACCTTCAGATAAACATCCGGTGCCGGTTTCCCTTTATTCACTTCGCAGCTTGTACAGATCGTATCGAAAAGATGGGTGATCTGCCTTGCCTTTAAAAATTCTTCCACCAGTTTCCGGTCATTGCTGGTTGCGATTCCTGTCCGGATCCCTTTCTCTTTCAGCATCTCCAGAAATTCCTTTACCCCTGGCTTTAGTGTGACCTCTTTTGTATATTTATCCACAGACATATCATACCATTCTTTTTTGATCTCCTCCACAGTATGCGGAAGCTCCGGAAAAATCTTCAAAAAGTACTGCGCTGTCTCGGTATAGCTCATCCCTTCCATTGCCTCATGAAAATCTTCCGGCGGATTCAGATGATATTTTCTGATATAATCTTCATCTATCGCTGTCCACACCCACATGGAATCTACCAGAGTCCCATCCAGATCAAAAATGACAGCTTTAGTATGCTCTAACATAATTTTTTTATCTCCTCTTCGGTCAGTGACCGGTATTCTCCCTTTGTAAGTGTCTTATCCAGAGCAAGGCTTCCCATAGAAAGCCGCTTCAGATAGATTACTTCTTTGCCGACTGCATGAAACATCCGCTTCACCTGATGGAAACGTCCTTCAGTGATCGTAAGCTCGATTTCCGACTCCTCCCCACTTTTCAGGATTCGAAGATCTGCGCTTTTAGCCGGCGTATCGTCTCCGATATCCACTCCATCTGCAAATGCTTTCACATCAGATTCATCTACCTTTCCCTGTACTTTCGCATAATACACCTTATCCACATGCTTTTTGGGGGAAAGCAGGAGGTGTGCCAGTTCTCCGTCATTGGTGATCAGAAGAAGTCCTTCCGTGTCCTTATCCAGACGTCCTACCGGGAACAGATCATTTCTTTTTTTATCTGTGATCAGATCCAGAACTGTCTTGTCCCGGTCATCTTTTGTTGCGGAAATAACACCTGCCGGTTTATAGAGCATATAATACTCTTTTTTAGTGTATCCAATCTGTTTTCCTTCAAGACTTACTTTCTGTGTGGTCTCATCGATTTTAAGTTCCGGTTTTTTCACCGTCTCTCCATCAACCATAACACGTCCGCTGCGGATCAGTTTTTTGATTTCACTTCTGGTTCCCTGCCCCATCTCGGCAAGATATTTGTCTATGCGCATCATGCAGACTGATTCCTCCATCCAGGCAGATATTTGTTCTTCAAAGTTCCGTTCGTGACTTTTCCCCATCCAAGTGGGAAACCGTCTGTACAGACCAGATGCCAGCCTTTTGCCTTAGCCGGAATCAGATCCTCCACATCGATTGTCTCACCTTTCAGATAACGCATCAGTCGGTTATCATCAGAAGACAGGTTCAAAGTATGCGCGTACTCTTCCATTTTCAGGTTCATCGCCAGTGCCTGGCTCGGTTCAAAACGCTTTTTTTTCAGTTCGCCAAGGAGCAGTCCGCTTCTTAAAAATCTTGCGCCTTTCAGTTCCGGAAGATTCTCCGGCATATAGTACACGCGCTCTCCATGGATATCCAGTCTCCACGGCTTCAGATCCCACTTTACATCACGGAAGAATTCCTCCAGCTCTGCCGGGATCTTCTTCACTTTCTGTTCTGCGACCGGGGAAGACGGGCAGATTGCATCCTCACTCTTTTTCAGCAGTGCGAGGTAATGTCCCTCCCCTTTCATATGATGTGGAAAAATACGGACAGTCTTAGCAAAATCCGGATCCTTTGACTTGGTTACTTCCGGCCTGCCCGGTGCAAATCCTTCATATCCTGCGATTTCCTGAATCTCGAATTCCGGATATTCACCGAGCAGATATTCGATCGTCCCCTCATTCTCCAGTGGATCAAACGTACAGGTTGAATACAGCATCATGCCACCCGGCTTTAACATTCTTGCCGCCTGGGTGATAATGCTTCTCTGCAGCTTCGAGAAAAATTCCGGTCCATGTTCTTCCCAGGCGCGTACCATCTTCTTATCCTTACGGAACATCCCTTCCCCGGAACACGGCGCATCGATCAGGATCTTGTCAAAATAACCGCTGAAATAGCGTTCCAGTCGCCCAGGTTCTTCACTCATGACCAGCATATTGCCGATTCCGAAAACTTCCAGATTCTTTAAGAGTCCTCTTGCTCTGGAGCTGCTGATATCATTTGCGACCAGAACACCTTCGTTCTGAAGCTTCGCCCCAAGCTCGGTTGCCTTTCCACCAGGTGCGGCACAGACATCCAATACCCGGTCCCCCGGTTCTACCGGAAGACGGTTCGCCGGTGTCATTGCACTCGGCTCCTGCAGGTAATAAAGTCCTGCAAAATAGTACGGATGCTTCGCAGGAGATATCTTCTCTCCGTCATAGTAAAAACCGTTGTCGATCCACGGGATCGGTGTGATTTCAAACGGACAGATCTTCACAAAATCCTCCACAGAAATCTTCTCCGTATTCACACGAAGTCCGTAATATCTCGGCTCGTCATAACATTTTATATAATCCTCAAATTCATCTCCGAGGAGTGCCTTCATCTTCTCTTCAAATTCATTTGGTAAATTTATCATTCTTTCGTCCTCCATATCATTTAAGTATAGCATAGTTAGAAAGAACAGGAAAGTTTTTTCTCCCCGGCAAGTCTTAAAATCCAATAGGGATTGTAACTGGTTTCTTCGCCGTCCGGATAGAGATAAATCCCCAGATGCAGATGCGTGGCAAACATCCCTTTCGTCCCCTCCGGACCATATCCGGTATTTCCCATAAATCCAATGATATCCCCTGCCTTCACCTCGTTCCCCTCCTGATAACTTCCATAAGAGTCCAGATGTGCATAATAGAAATATGCACCGGACGGTGCGGTAATCCCGATCCTGTATCCTCCCTTTTCCAGCCAGCCTCTTGCCGATACTACCCCATCTGTCATACTCACAACCGGATAGAGACCGGGGATATCTTTCGATGCCATCAGATCACAGCCTTCATGTCCCCTTTTTCCTCCGTAGGTGCGCTCTCCCATCCAGCTGTCCACAAAAGATACCTGATACTGTGGATGTTTCGGTGATTCCGGAACAGGAAAATAGCGGATATCATTCCAAAGAGCTGTACAGATCTTTTCAAAAGATTTCCACTCTTCTTTTTCCGACCATTTTTCAAACAGCTCTTTTTCGTTATCCTGTGGAAACAGGCTGTTTTCCAGAAAATAAATGGCATAAAGTCTTCCTCTTTTTTCATGATCTGTCTTCGCAAGAACCTGGAAAAACGCCTCCTCCATCCCAAGCTTTCTGAATTCTTCTGTGCTTCCTGTTTTTAGGTTCAATCGGTTTTTTTTAGCTTTCTCGTTGATCTGTATGCTTGCTGCCACGCAAAAAATCAGCAATAAAAAAAGGAGCAGAAGCGATCTGCGTTCCAGTCTTTTTTTCAAGATTTCTCCATTTTTCTTTTATTCTATTCACACTGAATCTCTTCTATGCACATGTGCCCCGGTATATCTGTCTGCGTTTTTTCATAAACTATTGCAAAAGAATACGGCAGGTATACACGATGAAAACAAAAAAACTGTCTGTGTTTTTTCTGATCGGACTTTTCCTTCTGATGCTTTTTTCCCCGGAAACCGTTGCCACAGGTGCCGCAAACGGACTGCTGCTCTGGTATAGGCAGGTGCTTCCGGTGCTCTTTCCTTTTCTTCTTATAACCGGTCTTATGATCCGCACAGAGAGCATTTCCCTGATCAACCATACCCTTTCTCCAATTCTGAAACCTTTTCTTGGCATTTCTGAAAATGCTTCTTTTTCGGTGGTCTGTGGATTTCTCTGTGGCTTTCCAGTAGGGGCGAAATCCTGCTCTGACCTGACTGATAAAGGGGAAATTTCTTCTGCTGAAGGAGAATACCTGCTTTCCTTCTGTAACAATGTCAGTCCTGCATTTCTAACCGGGTATGTGGCAGTACAGAGCCTCAAGCAGCCTGAAATGGCGCAGATCTGTCTGCTTTGTCCTATCCTTGCCGCACTGTGCTGCTCCTTTTTGTTCCGCAGATGGTATCTGCCGCGGAATCCTTTTGCGGTCGTAGGAGAACAGGCTGATCCCAGACAATTTCTTCCTTTTTCCGAGGCTCTTGACGAAAGTATTCTGTCAGCATGTGATTCCATCACGAAAATCGGCGGATATATGATCGTTTTTTCAGTGCTCATTTCTTTTATGGCAAAACTTTCCTTTCAGAATTTCTTCTGGAAATTGTTGCTTCTTCCCGGAGTGGAACTGACCGGGGGAATCCGCATGCTCTGTCAGCTGGACCTTACTTCTGAACAGCGGTTTCTTCTCGTTATGGCGCACTGTTCTTTTGGAGGAGTCTGCGCGCTTTTCCAGACAAAATGCATGATCCGATCCCAGAACTGGTCTTTTCCTCGCTATATAGCAGAAAAGCTGATTACCGCAATGGTAACCAGCCTGTTCGCTTTTTGCTATATGAAATTGTTCGGATAAAGAACTTATTCTCTCTGTCCCTGGTCCGTCTGTCCGGCTTCTCCGCCGAATTCTGCTTCCAGTCCGCGTGAGGACTTATCCGGAACTTCCAGTTCTGCACGGTTGTTACGGACAACATCATAACATTCCTGAAGGGATGTTACCAGACTGTCATACTTGCTTGTGTAACTGTTCAGTGTATGACCGATGATGCTTTCAGCATTGGCAAGAAGATCATCTGTATACTGCACTGCCCCGATACGGATATCGTTGGCATCATTAGTCGCATTATCCAGAATCTGCTGTGCCTGGTCTGTTGCTGCCATAACGATCTCGTTTGCCTGTGCGTATGCCTGCTGCATGATCTCATGCTCACTTACCAGTTCACTTGTCTGTGCATGTGCTTCTTCAATCATGCTTTCTGCTTTCTGTTGTGCATCCGCAAGGATCGCATCCTTGTTCGCAATGATCTTCTGATAACGCTTGATCTCATCAGGTGTCTTCATACGAAGTTCACGGAGAAGTTCATCGATCTGGTCTTTATTCACGATAATCTTTGTAGTTGATAATGGCTGAAACTTACAGCTGTCAATGTACTCTTCAATTTCTTCAATAATCTGCTCAATACGGCTGCTCATAATTTTGCACTCTCCTTCTTGTCACAGACCTACTGTGACATCTTTTCTTTTATACTTTTGGCGACAGTCTCCGGCACGAACTGGGAAATATCCCCTCCGAAAGCTGCGACTTCTCTTACGATTGTAGAGCTAAGGTAAGAATACTTGAGATTGGTTGTAAGGAACATGGTTTCTACTTCCGGTTCAAGCTTATGATTCGTCTGTGACATCTGGATCTCATATTCAAAATCTGTGATCGCACGCAATCCGCGAATCACAAGACGTGCCTTTTGCTGTCTTGCAAATTCTACAAGCAGCCCGTCGAAAGGCACTACTTTCACATTACCGAGATCTTTTGTCACTTCCTTTAACATTTTAACACGTTCTTCTACAGAAAACAACGGGGTTTTTGCTTTATTCATCAATACTCCGATTATAAGTTCGTCTACAATTTTACTGCTCCGGGTAATAATATCCAGATGTCCGAAAGTTACCGGGTCAAAGCTTCCCGGATAAATCGCTCTTATCATGAGTCTACTCCTCCACAGATATAAATACATGCATATTAGTCTTGTATTTCTTTTGTTTGATCATTAAAAAACCAAGTTCCTCCAAATAAGAAAAATCAGTCGCCAAAGATGCTTCCACGATGATCAGTGCATCCTTTTCCAGCAAGTCTGATTTTGCAAGATAAGTAAGCACCTCTTTTTCCAGCATATGGTTGTACGGTGGATCCATAAACACATAATCGAATTTTTCTCTTCCATCCAGCCTGCGAAGTGCCGAAAATACATCCTCCCGGATTACTTCCGCCTGGTCTGCAAGCTGTGTCTTTTTCAGATTCTCCATAATGCACTGGATTGCATTCGGATTGTTTTCCACAAAAACCGCCTTTTTTACACCTCGGCTGATCGCCTCAATCCCGATTGCCCCGCTTCCAGAAAAAAGATCCAGAAATATACAGTCGCAGAGTCCGTGTGCGATCATATTGAATAAGGTTTCTTTGGTTCTGTCGGTTGTCGGACGTGTCTCCATTCCTTTTACCGTCACAAGTGGTATTCTTCTGGCTTTCCCTGCTATGACTCTCATCTTATCGTTCTCCTGATTTATGATGTCAGAAACTACTCCATCATTCCAAAACATAGGGTGTTTTGTCTTTTAACCCTGACAACATATTATACTTTTTTGTGATTATTTTGTCAATTTCTCCGCTTGTATTTTACCAGATACATTTTTTATATTTGTCTTTTTTCAGATACAAAGCTCTACTTTTCCGACTCCATATGTGCCTGATGGACAGTGATCTGCTGATATGGAATATCAATATGATTTTCATCCAGTGTCAACTTGATATTTTCCAGCATCCGCCATCTTGTCGACCAATACTCTTCACTTTTTACCCAGGCACGGACACCAAGCACCACCGAACTGCTCCCAAGCTCATTTACAAAGACATTATGTTCCATACTCTGGATGACGGACGGATCATTTTTTACAAGTCCCTGCAGCAGTTTCTTGGCAAGGCGCAGATCTGCTTCATATGCAATATCCACCTTCAGATCCAGCTGACGGTAATCTTTGTCCGTCACATTGGTAAGGCTTGTGTTGGCAAGTGTTCCATTCGGCACAATGATCGTCTTGTTGTCAATGGTGGCAAGCTTAGTGTAGAAGATCTGGATCTCTTTGACCGTTCCTTCATTGCCATGGCTGTCTTCTATAATATAATCCCCGACAACAAAAGGCTTCAAAAATAAAATCAGCATCCCACCGGCAAGGTTGGAAAGGCTTCCCTGCAGGGCAAGACCAACTGCCACGCCTGCCGATGCAACCGTTGCTGCAATCGATGCAGATTCTACACCGAGCGAATTGATAATTGCCAGAAACAGCAGAATATGAAGTCCGTATTTCAACAGAGAATCCACAAACTGTCTTGCACCGGTATCCGAATTGGCGCGTTCCATGGATGCCCGCGTAATCTTGCGGATCCAGTTGATCACCTTATGGCAGATGATGAATATGAGCAGCGCCATCAGAATCCGGATTCCAAACGCAATCAGGTCCGGACCTTTCTCCTGAATGAATTTGTTAAATCCGGTGATTGTATCCACCGTATCCTGCACGGTCTCCTCTACCTCACTTCCTGCGGCTGTCTGTGTCAAAAGCATGTTTTATTCCTCCTTCAGTGCAATAAATGCTGCAAGATTCCCCCTCTTTCCTTTGGATGCGCGATGGGAAAATAAAAGCTCCGGATTGCAACAGGTACACACATTAGTAACCGCCAGATGTTCCGGTCTGATCCCTGCATCTGTGAGAACCAGTTCATTTGCCTTCCAGAGATCCAGCTGGAACTTTCCATTCTCCTTGGCATAGAACAGACGGTCATATTCAGACTCTCTGAAATTTGCGCGGAACATATCGATCACATCTTCACTGACTTCATAGCATTCCTGACAGATGGACGGTCCCACACAGGCAAGGATATTCTTTGGATCACAACCGAATTCTTTCTGCATCTTTTCAACCGTCACCTGTCCCATCCGGTTCACAGTGCCTCTCCAGCCGGAATGGCTGGATGCTACCACCTTTTTCACCGGATCCAGAAACAGAAGCGGTACACAGTCCGCGTAAAATGTCACCAGACAGATCCCCGGTACATTTGTGATCAGTCCATCTACATCTGTGTAATCTTTTTCTCTTGTAACACCTTTGCCGGCATCTTCTCTTGTCACGATCCGTACGTTCGTCGTATGGGTCTGATGCGTGCAGACCATATGCTCCGGCTTCACGCCGATTGCAGCTGCTATTCTTCTGTAATTCTCGTCCACATGCGCGGGATCATCCCCTCTGGTATAGCTCAGGTTCATGCTTCCCAGGAAACCTTCACTCACTCCTCCAAGTCTGGTCGAAATTCCATGTTCTACAAGCCCTTCCTTTTCAAGGATCGGATATTTGAGAAATGGTACACCAGCACTTATGCATTCGTCAAAGATATGTTCCTCGTTTTTATATTTTAATCCTATTTTCATCTGTACTCTCCCGTATTGTGATATCTGCAGGCAGCCATTTGCCTTTCCCCGGTATCATAACTCATACAATTCCAAAATCTCCGCAGTACTCAAATGCATTTTTCCGCAAAGAAATCTTATTCCCCGCGATTCCTATTACATCGAAGCGGCATGGTATCTCTGTGCAGCCGTTCTTCATCAGATAATAAACGGCCGCTCCGGACAGGCGCATCTGTTTGGGCACAGATACCGCCTCCAGAGCAGCCGAAAGCCCTCCTGTTTTGCGAAATTTCACCTCACAAAAGACCAGATATTCTCCGTCTTTTGCAACAATGTCAATCTCCGCATAACGGCAGCGGAAATTATACTCCAGTATCCGATATCCTTGCTTTTCCAGAAATTCACCTGCTATTTTTTCATATTTTGTACCGGTCCTTCGCCGGTTTTTTTCATTCTCCAATCGCCTTTTGGATCTGATCTTCTACCTGTTCTGACGGATTTTTATACGAAGTGTCCGATAAAACTTCTTCTGTGGATCGGTGTCGGTCCAAGTGTCTGAAGCGCTTTGATATGTTCTGCTGATCCATAACCTTTGTTGGACGCGAATCCATATCCCGGAAGTACCTTATCATACTCTTCCATCAGACGATCTCTTGTTACCTTTGCCACAATACTTGCTGCAGCGATGGATACGCTTTTCGCATCTCCCTTGATGATTGGAACCTGTGGAATCACAACCTCCGGAATGGTAACTGCATCATTTAAAAGCAGATCCGGCTTGACTTTCAAATTGCCAATCGCCTGACGCATGGCTTCGTAAGTTGCCTGCAGAATATTGATCTCGTCAATCCTTACAGGGGAAGCCATCCCGAGACCTACCGCAACTGCTTTGTCCATGATTTCATCATAAAGCTCATCTCTTTTTGCTGCGGAAAGCTTCTTGGAATCATTTATATAAAGGATCTCGCACTCTTTGGGCAGGATCACGGCTCCTGCAACCACCGGACCCGCAAGTGGTCCCCTTCCCACCTCGTCAATTCCACAGATAAACGCATGGTCAGCATATTTTTCTTCGTACTGACGCATTTTCGCAAGGCGCTCTTTTTCGGCAAGCAGCTTTTCCTTCTGCTTTCTGTACTTTTCCAGAAGTTTTTGCACACCGGCTCTGTCATCCGGTGCATAGACCTTCATCAGCTGCTCCCTTTCGGCATCCTCTGCCATTTTTAAACGGCTGTCGATCTCTTTGATACTTTCTTTACTCATGCTTTATCACTCCGATTTTGTTGAACGGATAAATTCTTACCCAGGCACGCCCGATCAGCATATCACGGGTAAGTACACCCACACTTGCCACACGACTGTCCGAGCTGTGATTCCGGTTATCTCCCAGGACAAAATATTCATCATCTCCCAGTTTAATCGGCTCTGCTGCAATTCCCGGATCTTCCATCACCTCTGCACCATAATGTTCATCCAGCTTTTTGCCATTAATATACATATATCCATCGATCACCTGCACAGTCTCACCGGGCAGTCCAATGATACGTTTGATATAATAGGTATTCTCTGCATGCTGGTAAGGGAATACAATAATATCATATCTTTCCGGATCGCGGAAGCGGTAGCTGAGCTTATCCACGATCAGGTTATCTCCGTCTGAAAGTGTCGGCTCCATTGAATGACCGTCTACTTTTGTGCGCTGTCCGACAAAGGTGACGATCACCCATGTCAGCAGAACAATGACCAGAAGATACAGAAGAGTTCCTCCCAGTGATCTCCATATACTCTGCTCCTGCTCCGGAGCTTCTTCCTTGTTGTCTTCCTTACTCATTTGTATACTCCTTTACAAATTCAAGTGTGATCCTTCCAAGTCTTCCATTTCGGAAATCATCCAGCAGCATACCAGCTGCTTTTGCGGTATCTAATTCATTTCCACGTACCAGACAATGGCGGCTCTCAGCAATTGCTTCCAATACGCTGTAGCTGTTCTGCTTTTCGTTGATCGTATATTTCTCAGCAAGAACACCCGGATAAGCATCCTGCATAAAGCTGATCAGCTCCGCCGCAAGCTCTTCCAGATTCATGATCTCATCCTTGATCGACCCGATAAATGCAAGGCGCAGTCCCACCTGCTGGTCCTCAAACTTCGGCCAGAGAATTCCCGGTGTATCGAGAAGCTCTACGTTCTTGTTTAGACGGATCCATTGCTTTCCTTTGGTCACACCCGGTTTGTTACCGGTCTTTGCACAGGCTTTTCCGGCAAGTGCATTGATAAAAGTAGACTTTCCGACATTCGGGATTCCGACTACCATCGCACGGACCGGACGGTTCAGAATCCCTCTCTTACGGTCACGCTCTGTCTTTTCTTTACATGCTTCCTGGATTACTCCCTGAATAGACTTAATCCCACCGCCTTTACGGGAATTAACCTTAACTGCCGAATATCCTTTTCCACAGAAATAGCCGATCCACTCTTCTGTCTGCTTCTCATCTGCAAGATCTGCCTTATTGAGCAGGATCAGTCTTGCTTTATTCTTTCCAAGTTCATCGATGTCCGGATTCCGGCTGCTCATCGGAACTCTTGCATCAACCAGTTCGATCACAAGATCGATCAGTTTGATATTCTCCTGCATCATCCTTTTGGCCTTTGTCATATGCCCCGGATACCATTGAAAATTCATCCAGTTTCCTCCTTCTATTTACCAAGCAGTCCGAAACGGTCTTTCGGGGAAAGGATAAACCATACTTTCCCTTCAATCTCGGAACGCTTTACATTTCCAATATCAGCCATCCGGCTGTCTTCACTGCTCTCCCGGTTGTCGCCAAGGACAAAATACTCATCTCCACCGAGAACAATCTTCTCACTGGCAATACCTGTATCTGCAATTGCAGTAGTCTCATACTTTTCATTCAGCTTTCTGTTGTTGATATAAATCTCTCCATCCCTGATCTCAACACTTTCGCCCGGAAGTCCGATAATCCTTTTAATATAGGAATGAAGATTCTCATTCCCCTTTGGTTTGAACACGATAATGTCTCCGCGCTTCGGTGTACTGGCATCATATACGATCCGGTTTACCAAAACCACATCCCCATTCCGAATCACCGGGTTCATGGACTCTCCGATATTACTGATCTGATGCCCGAAATACCACACAAACACAAATGCGCACAGGCAGACGAGCACAATTTGGAATACCCATCCAAATACTTCGGGAATCCATTTCAAATTGATATGTTTTCTATGCTTTCTGTCAAATCTGAGTTCTTTTCTTTTTCTATGTCTCATCTGTTATCATATCCTATATTAGCAAAAGGGACAAGTACCTGTCGTATTTGTCCCTCTTTAAGCATTTACTATTTTACTAATTCTTTAACTTTTGCTCTCTTACCTACACGATCTCTTAAGTAGTTCAGTTTTGCACGTCTTACTTTACCTTTACGAACAACTTCTACTTTTTCAACGTTTGGTGAGTGAAGCGGCCATGTCTTCTCAACGCCGATTCCGTTAGAGCTCTTTCTTACTGTAAATGTTTCTCTTGCTCCGCCGCCCTGTCTCTTTAATACAGTACCTTCGAATACCTGAATTCTCTCACGGTTTCCTTCTTTGATCTTACCATAAACTTTTACAGTATCTCCTACGTGGAATTCCGGAGCATTTTCTTTTAACTGAGCTGCTTCAATGTTCTTAATAATTTCGTTCATGTGTGAACCTCCTTCATATTTTGACGTTCTTAATACGCTTTTCTATCGTATCAGAGGACCATCTCTGTTTTCATCACAACGTGCTATATATTAACACATTATTCTTCATTTTTCAAGTCTTTTTCTCGATTTTCTATAATCTCTTCTGCAAGTTCTCTTTCTTTCATGGTAAGCTCTGCGTCTTCCAGAAGGTCCGGACGCCATTTTGCAGTACGGATCACTGACTGCTCTCTGCGCCATTTCTCGACATTGGCATGATGACCGGATAAAAGGATTGGTGGAACCTGCCTGTCGTGCCAGATCTCCGGTCTGGAATACTGCGGATATTCCAGGAGATTGTCCTGAAAACTCTCAAATTCGGCAGATACATCATTATGCAGAACACCCGGGATCAGGCGGGATACCGCATCCACGATCATCATTGCCGGAAGTTCACCGCCTGTCAGTACATAATCGCCGGCTGACACATAATCCGTTACGATCTCCTCCAGCACACGTTCATCGATTCCTTCGTAATGTCCGCACAAAAGCACCAGTTCGTCTTCTTTCGCAAAATCTTCTGCCATCTTCTGGTTAAACGGCTTCCCCTGCGGGGAAAGATAAATCACACGTGGTCTCTTTCCTTCCGGGAGGGCTGCTTTTTCCTGAATGGCAAGATAGGTCTGGTAAACCGGCTCTGCCTGCATCAGCATTCCTGCGCCGCCGCCATACGGATAATCATCCACACTGCTGTGCTTGTTAAATGCGTAGTCCCGGATATTCCAGGCTTCAATCTCAAGAATTTTATTCTTCACAGCTCTTCCGATAATACTGGTTTCCAGACCGTTCATCACCATCTCCGGAAAAAGCGTCATGATATCAAATCTCATATTGTTCTCCTACTATTCTGTCGCTTAAATCAGTCCGTCCATCAGATGAACAGTCATTTTCCTATTCTCAGTATCTACATCCAGAATACAGTCATGGATTGCCGGAAGAAGCACCTCTGTGTGCGCCTCTGTCGATACCACATAGACATCATTCGCACCGGTTTCCATAATATCTGCCAGGACACCGAATTTTTCACCGTCCTCAGTGTAGACATCCATGCCGATGATATCTGCCATGTAATACTCATCCTCTTCCAGTTCCACGGCATTCTCACGAGATACAAGAAGCGGCATCTTTCTGTATTTTTCAATATCATTTATGTTATCGATCCCTTTGAACTTCAGAATCACATACTGTTTAAAAAATTTTACACCTTCAATTTCAAGGGGAATCTGTTCTTTTCCTGTATCAAGAACCACATCTTTCAGAGCACGGAAGCGATTTGGATCATCCGTTGTCGGAAATACTTTAACTTCACCTTTGATTCCGTGGGTAGATGTGATCACGCCAACTTGCAGGTAATCATTTTGTTGCATACTTTGTCCTTTCTTAGCATAAGATAAACTTTACACCGAAAAAGTCTGTTTTAGTCTTTTGAAGCGACTTTTTCTCCATCCCCAGATACAGTGAATCTGTCATTGGCAGCTTCACTTGCATACTAAGGTATGATAAAAAACGCAGATAAAAATAAATTTACCTGCGTTTTATTTTTATGCTATTGCATAATTTCAACCACGACTTTTTTGTCTTCTTTGGCCGCGGCTGCCTTTACAACGGAACGGATTGCTTTCGCAATTCGGCCTTGCTTACCGATCACCTTTCCCATATCATTATCTGCGACATGTACTTCGATCACGGTAGTCTTGCCTTCCTGTTTTTCCGTAACCACGACGCCTTCAGGATTGTCCACAAGTGCTTTCGTAATTACTTCTACTAAATTTTTCATCACTCGCACCTCCGCGAAGCAACCTATTTTTCAATACCTGCTGCCTTAAAGATTTTTCCAACTACTTCTGTAGGCTGAGCACCGTTGTTTAACCATTTCTTAGCTGCTTCTTCATCTACTTTGAATACGCTAGGATCCTGAGTTGGATCGTATGTTCCGATCTCTTCGATGAATTTTCCGTCTCTTGGTGATCTAGAATCAGAAACAACGATTCTATAGAAAGGAGCTTTCTTCTGTCCCATTCTTCTTAATCTGATTTTTACTGCCATTTTACTTTCCTCCATAAAACAATTTGTATTTATAATAGTTTATCTATATATCACGCATGGTCTGCGGAATATATCTCCTTTAGAAAGGCATCTTGAACTTGCCTTTTTTACCTTTCCCGCCCATCATTCCCGGGAAAGACTTCATCATCTTGCGCATCTGCTCGAACTGCTTCATCATCTTGTTGACTTCCGAAATGTCAACTCCGGCTCCTGCTGCGATTCTTCGCTTTCTCTGCGGAGTGATGATGTCCGGATTCTGACGTTCCTTGATCGTCATGGAATAAATGATTGCTTCGACTCTTGCCATCTTCTGTTCCGCATCATCCGCATCAATATCGGGCATCTTGCCTTTACCAAGACCACCCATGCCGCCAAGTCCGGGAAGCATATTCATGATACTTCCAAGACCGCCCATCTTGCGCATCTGTTTCATACTTTCCAGATAGTCCTCAAAATCAAACTGCGACTTTTTGAGTTTTTCTGTCATCTTACGTGCCTGTTCTTCGTCGATCTCTTCGCCGGCTTTCTCGATCAGGCTGAGTACATCCCCCATACCAAGGATTCTGGAAGCCATACGATCCGGATAAAACTGCTCCAGATCTGATAATTTCTCACCCATACCCACATAAAGGATCGGGCATCCGGTGACTGCCTTGATTGAAAGTGCCGCACCACCTCTGGTATCGCCGTCAAGCTTTGTGACGATTACTCCATCTATACCAATTTTCTCATTAAAGTTCTCTGCAACATTCACGGCGTCCTGACCAGTCATTGCATCGACAACGAGAATACTCTGATGAACCTCGACCGTGTTCTTAATCTCCTGCAGTTCTTCCATCATCTCTTCATCAATATGAAGACGTCCTGCAGTATCCAGAATAATCACATTGTTGCCATTCTTTTCAGCATGCTCCAGTGCTGCTTTAGCGATATTCGCCGGTTTCTGGTTATCTCCCATGGAGAACACTTCCACACCCTGCTTCTCTCCGTTGATCTGCAACTGTTTAATAGCTGCAGGTCTGTAGACATCACATGCTACCAGAAGAGGCTTCTTACCTTTCAGCTTGAACTTTCCTGCAAGCTTTGCTGTGGTCGTTGTTTTACCTGCTCCCTGAAGACCCATCATCATAATGACCGTCTTCTGGCTTCCCGGCTGGAATTTAATCTCCGTTGTCTCAGAGCCCATCAGATTCACCAGCTCGTCATTCACGATCTTGATCACCATCTGTCCCGGATTCAGTCCGCTCATCACATCCTGTCCGACTGCACGCTCCTGCACACTTTTCACAAAATTTTTGACAACTTTGAAGTTAACATCTGCCTCCAGAAGAGCCATCTTAACTTCACGTAGAGCCGCTTTTACATCATCTTCTGTAAGGCGTCCCTTGCTTCTTAAATTCTTGAATACGTTCTGAAGTTTTTCTGTCAAACTGTCAAATGCCATGTTATAACTCCTCTATGATCTCTCCTGAAAGCTTTTTCACTTTCTTTATCAGTTCTTTTTCGTCCTGCTCTTCATAATTCTCAAGAAGCAGATCGATCTCATGGACTTTTTTTTTCACAGACATGAACTTCTCCACCAAATGCAGCTTTGCTTCATAATCCTCCAGACTCTTGTTACAGCGCCGGATCATATCATGAACACCCTGTCTGCTGATCCCCGCATCTCTTGCGATCTCGCTGAGCGAATAATCTTCAAGAACTGCCTGTTCATAAATCTCTTTCTGATGTTTTGTCAAAAGCTCACCATAAAAATCATATAATAATGTCTGCTTTAAAATCTCGTCCATCACTTATCACCTGTGCTATCATATAACAGATTTTCATTGGTGTCAAGTATTTTTTCTTGACATTCAAGAAATTTTTCTACATGCAGGTTCCCATGTCCCTGTCTCTGGTCATAATACCTGCCCTTTTCACAGGAATTCCACAGTCTGTATTTAAGTTCCAGATTACACATATCCGGGTATTTCTGCAAAACCAGAGCCGCTGCCCCGGACACTACCGGAGTTGCCATAGAAGTCCCGGTTTTCGGAATATAGGCATAAGGGCTCCGCACCGGATACAGGTAATTGCAGGAATAGATCCGATTCCCCGGCACGGCAAGATCCGGTTTTTTAATACAATCTCCGGTCGGCCCACAGCCGGAATACTTCTTTCCCAGTTCTTCATCCGCCCCAACTGTGATCACCTTCCGGCTGTTTCCCGGTATCGTGACGCTCCCTTCCTTTGGTCCTTTGTTTCCTGCCGCCGTTACGACTACCAGACCGGCATCCCAGAGCCGTTCTACCCAGAACAGGAACAATTCATCTTCCGGATCCTTCTTATGAGGAAGAGTTCCAATCGAAATATTGACAATCCGGATCTTCATTTCCTTTTGTTTTAACAACACGTACCGGATCCCGTTTATCACATCCCGGATTTTTCCACCACCTCTCTGATTCAGCACCTTGACAGCAAAGATCTGCGCCTCCGGTGCCATTCCGCTGTACAGTCCTCTTCCGCTTTTTCCATTTCCGGCAAGAATTCCTGCCACATGGGTTCCGTGTCCGTTGTCATCATATATGGTTTTCTTCCCCTGTACACAGTCCTTCCATCCCACGATGCGGCCGACAAGATCCGGGTGCTGTGTGATCCCTGTATCCAGAACGGCACAAACGACGCCCTTTCCAGTGATTTTGTTTTGCATTGTATCCGAACACCAGTAGTGGATTTTCCGTTTCAAATCTTTCATATTTAAAATATCCTTTTTCTATTAGAATATTCTTTCTGAAATCAGATGCCAATTTCTTCGAAACTTTTTTGAAACACTGACATGCCTCCTTACATATGATGAAGTGTAAAGAAACCTTACTGGAGGCTATCAAATATGAGTGAATTAAGTGCAACAAACTGCGGATGTGGAAATTCTATGGATAACTGTGGATGCGGAATGTCTTCCTGCGTATGGATCATTCTTCTCCTCTGCTGCTGTGGCGGATGGGGACGCAATGGCGACGGATGTGGATGTGGAAATGACAGCTGCCTGTGGATCATCCTTCTTCTCTGCTGCTGTGGTGGATTCGGCAACGGATTCGGTAACGGATGCGGTAATGGATGCGGATGTGGAAACGGCTGTGGCAACGGTGGATGCGGCTGCTAGTTACGAAACTCAGATCTTATTCGTTCAGACAGACCAGAGGCGGGGCAAATTATATCCCCGCCTTTTTTATGTTTTGTTTTTGCGCTTCTCCCGTTGCTTTTCGTGTTCCTCTTCCTGCTCCTTTTCCTTTTTCTTTCGCAAACATTCTTCATCCACTTCATAGATCGCATTCCCATCAATAATAATCCGGCTGCTCATTTAACAAAATCCTTCCATTAGTTCTTCCTTTGCTTTATTATATGTGGATCTCATATTTTCCGTCTTCTTTACATATATATTTATAACGCTGAACCGTGGAGGACATATGGAAAAGAAACCGCCCCTTGTCATGACGCCATTTGACGAGTCTCTCACGAATGATTTTCTGCAACTTGTCAAAATCATTCTTCCCTATCTGCCCGATCACGTTCAGCGTATAGCTGGCATTTATGTGAAACTTACGGAACTTATGAATGCCTTTTACTGTTTCCAACCTCCTTATTATCATAATCGCAGAGGGCGGCTACGAAAGCAGGAGAAAGATCCGGGCAGCATGTTTGAAGCAGTTGTACCCTATCTTTCTCCTGAAAAAAGAGAAATGTTCGATTCCTTTTCCGGAATATGGCAAATGATGGAAATGATGAAAGAGATGGACTTTGGAGATCCTGCAAATATGACAGATATGATGAATGGATTTCAGGCAGCACAGGATATGACGGATATGATGAGTGGATTTCAGACAGAAAGGATGGATGAAAATGAACGAATGGATGGAGCATCCGGATCTTGCGAATCTGGATCCGCTGAAACAGGAGCTGATCCGGACAGCAGCGTTGAAAGCCGGCGGCAAAAACGGGAAAGCACTGGTCCCGGTGATGATGTCACTGATCACCGGTGCGAATAAACGGGGAATCCGGTTTACCCCTGATGAGATTTCGCTGATTCTTTCAGCGATCAAAGAAGGGAAAAGCAAACAGGAGCAGGCACAGATCGACCAGATGGTGCAGATGATCCGGACAATACAGGCAGGAAAACAGCCACCAAGGTCCGGAAGGCAATAAAAATTGCCTTGCCCGACAATCAATGCTATAATGAACGGCAGAAATGCACTTCAGGAGGAGCTTATGACAACGATCAAACTTACCATAGAATACGACGGAAGCCGCTATCCGGGCTTTTCCACAAAGAAAAAAAGCACCAGTATCGAATCAAAGCTTACACTGGCGATCAGGGATGTAACCGGACAGTCCACACAGCTTTTTGCTGCCGTAAAGACAGAACCGGGTGTTCACGCAACACACCAGATTGTAAGTTTTCAATTAGAAAAAGAATCTTTTTCAGGCAATACAGAACTGTTAAAAATGAAATTAAACGCAGCTCTTCCGGCGGATATTGCAGTCACCTCGCTGGAAATCGCAGATGAACGTTTTGTGGCTTCTCTCGCGGTAAAAAGCTGTACCTATACCTGCAGGATCGCCACAGATCCTGCCGCAGCATTATTTTCCCGTCCTTACACCTGTGTTGTAAACGAGTCTCTTGACCTGGAATCCATGCAGCAGGCAGCGCAGCTTCTTACCGGTACGCATGACTTTGCCGCATTTTCAAACGGACGTACCAGAAAAAGTACAGTGCGCACTGTAGAAACGATCAAAATTAACCGCGAAGACCAACTGATACAGATTCAGCTGACTGCAAATAGTTTTCTCCGGCATATGCCGCAGCTTCTTGCCGGTACCATTCTCACAGCTGGAAAAGAAAAAAAGACAGACGGAACTACGCTGACTCTCGCTGGTGTAGAATCAGCAGCTCCTGTCTGTCCTTCGCATGCATTCACCCTGACGGATGTACAACTCCGTTAATCTATCCTTCGATGATCTTCACATAAAAGGTACGGTTTCTTGGTCCGTCAAACTCGCAGAAATACAGATCTTGCCAGATGCCAAAGACGATCTCTCCATCATGGATGATCAGCGTCTGTGACGGTCCGACCACCGTCGTCTTCATATGTGCATGCGAATTTCCTTCTGCATGCTGGTAGAAGAACTGTTCTGCCGGAAATACTTTTTCAAAGCCACACAACATATCATGCACCACATCCGGATCTGCATTCTCATTGATCGTAAATCCGGCTGTCGTATGTGGTGAGAAGATCACAGCAATCCCTTCTCTTACACCGCTTCTTTCGATGTCTTCCCTTACCATTTCTGTTACCTTTGTCATTTGCTGCGATGCGTTTGTCGCAATCTGATGTTCGTACAGATGCATATGCACACCTCCTTATTTTTCCAGATAAGCTTTAAGTCTCGGAAGCTCTCTTTTCATCATTTCATAGCCATGATCGTAGAAAGCCATCAGCTTATCATAATCTTTTTCCAGTCTGGATACCGGCTTCATTTCCGGGCGAAGGACGAAGATATTTCCTTCTTTTTCCAGCTTTTCTATGTATTCTTCTGTCCGGTTATACATCACCGGTCTTCGGATACAGGTGCGGACAAGTGCCGGATATTTGCTGTACATCTTCCGGTATAACTTACCGACCGCTTTGGAAGTTGGTTTTTTGCGGTAGCCTTCCGGTCTCGTCAAAATGAGAACTATTTTTTTCAGTCCCTTTTCCTGCACATGCTTTACCGGAATGGAATCGGCAAGTCCACCATCCAGATACGGAATCCCGTCTATATTTACGATCGGACATACAAGTGGCATACTGCTGCTAGCGCGGCAGATCTTCATCAGCCGGTCACTGGCGTTCTCTTCGGTCATATATTCGGCATTTCCCGTAAGACAATTGGTTGTCACGATCTCACAGGTCATTCCATTTGAAAAATAAGTATCAAAATCAAACGGAAAGAGTTCATTCGGATATTTATTGAATATCATATCCATATCCAGAAGACTTCTTTCTTTTACGAAATCTTTAAGTCCGTAATAATAGCTGTATTCCTTTCCTCTGTGGATCATACAGTCCCTTGTCCTGCCGATCTGCTTTGAGACATAATCGACTGCGTTACAGGAACCTGCCGATACACCGACCACGTATGAAAAATACAGATCTTTTTCCATCAAATAATCCAATGCGCCGGAAGTAAATACACCTCTTGTTGCACCGCCTTCCAACACCAGTCCTGCTTCTGTCAAAACACTCGCTCCTTTCGTCCTACCATGCTGTATATTTCGTGTATGATTTATAAGTATACCACAAATTCTTCCTTATGTTAATGCTTATTCTCTTGCGAAAATTGTGCAGTCATGTTACCATAATGAACGTAATGCAAAAATTGAAACGATAATTCTATTTGAATAAGGAGAATTTTTATGATTAGTACAAGTAATATCACCCTCCGCGTAGGGAAGAAAGCCTTGTTTGAAGATGTAAATATCAAATTTACAGAAGGCAACTGCTACGGTCTGATCGGAGCGAACGGGGCCGGAAAATCTACATTTCTTAAGATCCTTTCCGGGCAGCTTGAGCCGACCAGCGGAGAAGTCATCCTCACACCAGGTGAGCGTCTTTCTTTCTTGCAGCAGGACCACTTCAAATACGACCAGTATCCGGTTCTTGATACTGTAATCATGGGAAATGCCCGTCTTTACGAGATCATGAAGGAAAAAGAAGTGATCTATGCCAAAGAAGATTTCACAGACGAGGACGGGATCAAGGCAAGTGAACTGGAAGCAGAATTTGCAACCCTGAACGGATGGGAAGCAGAATCTGATGCCGCATCTCTTCTGAACGGACTTGGAATTGAGACAGAGCTTCACTACAATATGATGAGCGAGCTGACCGGTGCACAGAAGGTCAAAGTCCTTCTTGCACAGGCACTTTTTGGTAATCCGGATATTCTTCTTCTGGATGAGCCTACCAACCACCTGGATCTGGATGCGATCGCATGGCTGGAAGAATTCCTGATCAACTTTGACAATACCGTGATTGTTGTTTCCCATGACCGTTATTTCCTGAATAAGGTCTGCACACAGATTGCCGATATCGATTACGGTAAGATCCAGCTCTACGCCGGTAATTACGACTTCTGGTACGAATCCAGTCAGCTGCTGATACGTCAGATGAAAGAAGCCAACAAGAAAAAAGAAGAAAAGATCAAGGAGTTACAGGACTTTATTTCCCGGTTCAGCGCCAATGCGTCCAAGTCCCGTCAGGCAACTTCCCGTAAGCGCGCCCTGGAAAAGATCCAGCTTGATGAGATTCGCCCATCCAGCCGTAAATACCCTTACATCGATTTCAAACCAAACCGCGAGATCGGTAATGAAGTTCTGATGGTCGAAGGCTTATCCAAAACCATCAACGGGGAAAAAATCCTGGACAATCTTTCCTTCACACTGAACCGGGACGACAAAGTTGCATTTGTCGGTGGAAATGAATTTGCCAAAACTGTTCTCTTCCAGATCCTGATCGGAGAAATGGAGCCGGATGAAGGTACTTATAAATGGGGAATCACCACTACACAGGCATATTTCCCGAAAGACAGCGGAAAAGAATTTGACAATGACGATACCATCGTAGAATGGCTGACTCAGTATTCGGAAGAAAAGGATGTTACCTATGTACGAGGTTTCCTTGGAAGAATGCTTTTCGCCGGCGACGACGGTGTAAAGAAGGTTAAAGTTCTTTCCGGCGGGGAAAAGGTACGCTGTCTGTTATCCAAGATGATGATCTCCGGTGCCAACGTACTGATCCTCGACGAGCCTACTGACCACCTGGATATGGAATCCATCACTGCGCTCAACAATGGAATGAAGAAGTTCCCTGGCGTACTTCTGTTCTCTTCAAGAGACCACCAGATCGTTGAAACGACAGCAAACCGTATTATGGAAATCCTTCCGGATGGTTCAATGATCGATAAGATGACAACTTACGATGAATATTTGAAAAATAATATTGGGGCTTCTAAGAGACAGGCAATCCTGGATCTGAATACAGAAGAACAGGATGACTAAGAATTTATCTTGTCGGTACATTTGTGCTGATGTATAATAAATCAGGACTAAAACTCAGGTAGTTCCCCCGAACAATTGAAGTTCGGTCCGACACCCGAGTTTTAGTCCTTTTTTATCTTTTTATATTCTTTTTTTGCTCTATATTACAGGCTTCCAACAAACCGCTCAAATGCTGACCTGCCTTCTTCTGTCTGCTTATAAACGCCGGCATCTTCCAGCACCTGGTTAAACACCTGTCCGATTTCCTCATGGAGAATGTCCATGATATTTTCTTTCGTAATGTCTGTATATTTTGGAAGGAATTCTTCTACCCAGTCTGCATGCTTTTCAAGCACTTCATTGCTGCGGATGTCCTTTCCTTCAAGGATTGCATCTGCAAGCTGTTCCATCTCACTTTTCAGTCTTGACGGCAGCACTGCAAGTCCCATCACCTCGATCAGACCAATATTCTCTTTCTTGATGTGATGTAATTTTGCATGCGGATGGTAAACGCCAAGCGGATGTTCTTCTGTCGTAATATTATTTCTGAGAACAAGATCCAGCTCAAAATACCCATCCCTGATTCTGGCGATCGGAGTGATCGTGTTGTGCGGTTCTCCGTTCGTCTCGGCAAAGATAAATGCGGCTTCGTCTGTATAAGATCTCCAACACATTAAAATATGGTCAGCTGCGCTGATCAGACGTTCTTTGTCTTTGCACTGCAGACGGATAACAGACATTGGCCATTTTACCATTCCAGCGCGCACATCTTCATACCCCGGAATCACATATTCTTTAATAACCGGAGCTTTTGCCATTGCAAATTCATGATTTCCACCCTGGAAATGATCATGGCTTAGGATCGATCCTCCTACGATTGGAAGATCTGCATTGGAACCAACAAAATAATGTGGAAACTGGCTGACAAAATCCAACAGCTTTGCAAAGGTTGCACGCTCAATTTTCATCGGCACATGCTCTCCGTTGAAAACGATGCAGTGTTCATTGTAATACACATACGGTGAATACTGGAATCCCCAGTCTTTTCCATCGATCCTGATCGGAATGATCCGGTGATTCTGTCTTGCCGGATGATTGACGCGACCGGCGTAGCCTTCATTTTCCTTACACAGCTGGCATTTCGGATAACCACTCTGTGTAGCATTTTTTGCTGCCGCGATCGCTTTCGGATCTTTTTCCGGTTTGGACAGATTGATGGTGATCTCCATCTCCCCATATGGTGTCTCTGTGATCCATTTCTGATCCTTTTTAATCCGGTATCTTCGGATATAATCGCTGTCCTGACTAAGCTTGTAAAAATAATCGGTCGCCTTTTTCGGTCCTTCCTGATACAGTTCATAGAATTTATGGCTTACCATGCTCGGTAACGGGACCAGTTTTCCCATGATTTTTGTATCAAACAGATCCCGGTACACGATTGAATCTGCAATCAGTTCTTTTTCCACTGCATAATCTGTAATCTCCTTCAGAATCTGTTCCAGCTCCTCTGCACCCCTACTTCCTGGTGTCTCCTCGTAAGACTCCAGACCAAGTGCCTCTAAAATCTGATTGGTAACAAATATTTTATCTTCCGGTGCTACAAGCCCCGTATCTAATCCATACTGTACCAGTTCTGTAATTGCCTGATCGATCATTTTTCTTCCTCCAAATCTTTTTGCTCGTCCTTTATCCATCCATTTTCAATGCGGCACATTTTTTACACCGAATCCTTTATTTATTCAGATAGCAAACTAAAATCTGTATTTATGTCTAACCTTGACAGCTAGCATATTTTCGTTTACGCGATTACTTTCATTCCGCCATATTTACGAACCTTTAATACGTGGCAGGATCCTTCTCCAAATACTGCATCCAATGCTTTTCTGTACTCTTCTACAAAATCATTCTTCACAAATGCCTGAATGGTTCCGGCAAATCCGCCTCCATGCACACGGCATACTCCATGGTTTCCGAGTACATTTTCGCTGACTGCAAGGGCAATGGATACTGCCTGGTTCTGCACGTCACGGTTAGTATATACATTCTGAAGATATTTGAAAGAGGAATCTCCGGATGCTTTGATCATATTAAGGAAATCTTCAAATCTTCCTTCGCGAAGGGATGCAACCTGTGCTGCAACTCTCGCATTATCACCGAAGAAATGCATAGCCCGAAGCACCGGACGGTCTCCAAGCTTCTCGCGGAGTGCCGGGATCGCTGCAAAAAATTCTTTTTCATCTACGTCACGGAGAACTTCTTTTCCAAAATATGTTGCAATAGCTTTCATATCCGCCGGAATCTGTGCATAATCCGGTGTCAGATCCTGATGAGAACCTTTGGTATCTACGATGCACAGACTGCATGCATGATTTTCAAAATCTACATCTACTTTTTCTACAACCGGAGCCTTTGGATCTTTGAAATCAATGTGGATCAGTCCACCAACCGCGCAGGCTGTCTGGTCCATCAGACCACTTGGCTTTCCAAAGTAAACATTTTCAGAATACTGACCAATCTGTGCAATCTCTACCATGCTGATCTGCATATCGTTGTAAAGTCCGGAAACAATGGTTCCAATGATTGTTTCAAATGCAGCAGACGAAGAAAGTCCTGCTCCGATCAGCACATCACTTGTCACATAAGCATTGAATCCACCAATCTTGTATCCGCGTTCTTTCAGTCCTGCAAGTACGCCACGGATCAGTCCGATAGATGTCCCTTCTTCTTTGTCAACCTTTTCTACATCATTCGCATCGATAATGATCATATCATATCCTTCCGATACCACACGGACGGTCATATCTTCATTTTTATTTACAATTGCGATCGCATCCAGATTAATAGAGGTTGCAAGCACCATTCCGTGCTGATGATCTGTATGATTTCCACCAACTTCACTTCGTCCCGGTGCGCTGTATACTTCTACTTCTCTGTTCCCATACAATTTCTGATACTCTGCCATCGCTTTTACATAGCGTTCTTCCTGATGTGCAATCACACTTTCATCAATATAAATATCTTTTAATGTATCACGGTACACGCCCTGTTTCATTTCTTCCATAAGTTTTGTAAGCTGTTTCATCTTCATTTCCTCCAAATACATTTTCGATTCTGCTTTGATAATTGTATTATAAAATATATTTAGTAAATTTGCAATATATATTTACTAAATATTTCAATAAATTTACTAGTGAATTTTTGTACAGTTCTACATAATTCTTTCACTTTCCATTTTTTTACTCCTCTGTTATAATAGAAGAATCAGAAATTTTTTAACAAGGGGGCCGCTTATGGCAACAATCAAAGATATTGCTTCTGCTGCCGGTGTTTCTGCCGCAGCAGTTTCACGTATACTGAATAATGATGAGACGCTCAATGTCTCACCGGAAACCCGACAGAAAGTACTGGATACTGCAAGAGAGCTGCATTATGTAAAGCGCGGACGTTCTTCTGTCAAATCACTTTTTACCCTTGGGATCATTCAGTGGTTCTCTTCCCAGCAGGAACTGGAGGATAATTATTATCTTCTGATCCGTCAGGGAATTGAAGATTACTGCCTCTCACACAATATCCAGATCGTACGTACCTACAAAAGCGACATCAATTACATGGACGTTCTGAAGGATGTAGACTGTCTGATCTGTATCGGCAAATTCAGTCAGGAGGAAATTTCTTATCTGTATGAGATGAATTCGTGCATCCTGTTCCTGGATATGCCGGTAAACGATGACCGGATTTCCACAATTATTCCGGATTTCGGTGAAGCAGTTACAGAGGCTCTGGATTATCTGACCGGGATCGGGCATCGGGAGATCGGTTTTTTTACCGGAAAAGAATATATCGGCGAAAATCATCTCTATCCGGATTACCGGAAAAAAGTCTTTATTGATTACTGTGATGCACACGATCTGATTTATGAGCCTTATATCCAGGAGGGTGTCTTCCGGATTTCTTCCGGTTATGAGATGGCATGCAATCTGATTAACGGCGGCAAGCTGCCGACGGCGATCTTTGCAGCAAGTGATCCGATCGCTTTTGGTGCGATCAAAGCCTTTACCGAACACGGGATCCGTGTTCCGGAGGATATTTCCATCGTAGGCTTTGATGATATCAATATGGCACAGTTTTCTGCTCCACCGCTGACAACGGTCAGTGCGCCAGCTTATCATATGGGAATGTACGGAGCTTCTATTCTGCAGCATCTCCTGAGGGAGCATCCGGGACCTGCACTTAAGATCAAACTGCCGTGTAAGCTGGTTGTCCGGAATTCGTGTAAAGCGATTGAAAAATAGCTCATATCTGTGTGAATATACCAATGAATTTTATCTAACATCAAAAAGCTCCCATCCGGAGAAGAAATGAGTTATAATTAGCTCACATTTCTCCGGATGGGAGTTTTTTTATTAAACAATTCATCAGAAAGCCTTTAGGACATCAAATAACTTTCTACCAGTCCTGCACTGACTCTTGATAATAAGTCACATTTTCCTGTAAAATTTCTATTTTTCCATCTTTTACTTCCGCAATTGATACCGCACAGTTCTTATGTACCCCCTGCTGCCAGTACCCGGAAATCGGCAGACCTTTCATCAGGCTCAGAATCCCGCAAAGTGCTGCACCATGTGTGGATAAAAGTACATTTTTATCCTGAAGCTCTTCTTTCTGATAAAGTTCTTCCAGAAAATTATTCAGACGTGCCCGCACTTCTTCAAAGGATTCCCCTCCTTTTGGCGGCTGATACACTTCCGGTGCATTAAAAAAGTTGCGAAATCCCGGATCCGGAATATTCCATCCCTCTTCTCTGCAGCAAAGTCCCTCAAATTCTCCAAAGCTCATCTCCTGGATCCGCTTATCCGGGACAATCGGAACCTCCCTGTCCCCCAGGACGAGCCGTGCCGTCTCTGCCGCCCTTTTCAGCGGGCTTGTGTAACAGACCGCAAATGGAACATCTGCGAGTGCCGGAGCCGTCTCTTTTGCAAGTAGTTTTCCAAATTCATTCAGCGGAATATCCACCTGTCCCTGTAATTTTCTTTTTTTATTCCAGTCCGTCTCTCCATGACGGATCATATATATTTTCATCTCTTAGCTTCCTCCTGCTATCATTAAAAACACACGCATCCTCCGTGCCAGTCAGCATAGCGATTGGCACGGGAGTTAACAGTAACGATTATAGCACATTTTTCACCTTTCTTCCACCAAAAGGCTTGTTATTAAACTTTATGACAGTTATAATGATGTTGGGGTCAAAAGGTATTTTGACCCCTTTGATACCAGATTGCTACGTGCTTTGCACTCTCGCAATCCTCAAAAACATTCGTAATCCGCTCATTTTTCTTTGAAAAATGGCTACTTACTCATGTTTTTGGCGGGTCAAGATGTCAAAAAACCTCTTGCAAGCAAGCTTGCATCGGCTTTCTGACCTTTTTACCCTGGTATCTTATAATAAACGTAGTACAAAAAAGGAGATACTTGATTATGGAGAAAATTACCAGTTTCACAATAGACCATTTGAAGCTTGTTCCTGGGCTTTACGTCTCACGTAAGGATTGTGCCGGCGAACAGGTCATTACAACCTTTGATATCCGCATGACCAATCCGAATGAAGAACCGGTTATGAATACTGCAGAGGTTCACACCATCGAACATCTTGGTGCAACCTTCCTTCGTAACCACAGGGACTACGCATCAAAAACGCTTTACTTTGGACCGATGGGATGCCGTACCGGCTTCTACCTTCTTCTTGTAGGTGATTATGAATCAAAAGATATCGTTCCACTGATGAAAGAAATGTTTGCTTTTATCACAGACTTCAATGGGGACGTACCGGGAGCTGCTGCAAAAGACTGCGGAAACTATCTGGACATGAACCTTCCGATGGCAAATTATATGGCAAAAAGATATCTGACTGAGGTTCTGGAAAATATTACAGAAAAACAGCTGGTTTATCCTGAATAAGCCTTACTATATGAACCTGAAAATGGGAGTCAAACATACTATCCATTGATTTTCTTCAAATGTTCCTGTATGTTTGCTCCCATTCCTGTTTTCAATCAAAACTCTCTATGATACACTTCCGGAATTTCTACCAGAACCTCTCTTCCGTTGTAACATAATCTGCCGGAAGATCAAATTCTTCGGTCTCAATTTCTTCTACGATCTGCATTTCATAAGCAGCTGCGATCCGGCAGATATCTTTCCGTTTTTCAAAATAACGATCATAAAATCCACCGCCATAACCGACACGGTTCTTTTTTTCATCAAAAACACTTCCCGGCAGGATTGCCAGTGTAGTCTGCCCTTCTCCGGCTTCATAAACAGGGCATTCTTTTTTCGGCTCCAGGATGCCATAAGCCCCCTTTTCCAGATCCTCAAAAGAATGTATCCGATAAAACTCCATCTCTTTTCCCGCTACCCGTGGCACATAGACCTTTTTTCCAAGCTCCCATGCCTTCTCGATCAGTGTTCCGGTTGCCACCTCTCCACGAAAATCAATATACGCAAGAAGGTTGTCTGCATTTTTAAATGTCTCTGTCTCTTCAATGCGTCTCATGATCCGCAGGCTCTTCTCCCGAACCTCTTCTTTTGGAAGTGCCTGTCTCATTTTCAGAAATTTTGCCCTAATTTCCTTTTTTCTGTCCATATTTCTCACCCAGATTTGTAATGGATCCATCCTTCTCCTTGATTGAAATGTTATTAAGCTGTCCGCGAAGATTTCTTTTGAATGCATCTACATATTCCCGTCTGAGAATCTGCTGTTCTTTTTTCTCTTCCTCTGTCAGTCCTTCTGCTTTTGATTTTCTATATAATTCATTAATGCGTTCAATTTTTGCTGTCTCCATTTTTCTTTTGTCCCTTCTTTGTTTTTCTATATAATAATGTTATCTTTTTAATCAGCTGGAATAATTTTCCAGGAACCCATAAAGCTTGTCTTTTCCCTCTAACCGCTTTCCCTCCCGGATCTCATTCTGCAGTTCTTCCGGAAGCTCTTCGACACGGATATTCGTATATTCATAAATACTTGTCTGGTCGTCCAGATAAACAATCACATATCCGTTGCGGTTTTTCAGATAATACACCCCTTCTTTGTGTGCGCCACCTTGAGTGCTGACTGTCTGTTCTGTTTCCTGCTGCTCCGTCTGTTCTGTCCTTGCAATTTCTTTCCTGTAATTATAATCTGCATAATATGCATAAGATAAGATCGCAAGAATCAGAAGAGTCCCCGTTAAAAGACCAATATGATATCTTGTTTCCATAAGGAACACTCCTTTTTCTACAAGTATTGGTCTGCTTGGAGGATTTTATTCATTATGGGGGAATTTTTAGGTTGTGATATCAAATCATCTACAGCTTAGTAATATCTGCGTTCTTTTAATAAATGGCATTTTTTGCAGACTATTACAATTTGGTGACCTTTTGGGAGACCGAGGAGTTCTTTTTCGGACATGCCACCCATTTTAAGGAGAACGACTGCGTATACCGCTACTGCCACGATGAGGGCGATCAGGGTTGCGATTCTTCCTCCGATGAAGGTGTCAAGTACGAAATGCACTGCCCATGCCAAAATTGCCATAACAGCTCCGGCGATAGACGGAATGACAAAAGTCTTACGGCTCTCCTGAAGATATCCACATGCTTCACGGATATCATGTGCATTCATGATACACATGCATAAAGAGAACACAATCTTACTTCCAATCAGTGCATAAATGCCCCATTTGAACATAACAAGCATAATAAACAGAGATACAATATGTAGTATCAGGGATACCATTGCATTTTTTACCGGTTCCATCATACGGTCCAGACCCTGAAGCACTGTATTCGTAACGGTTGAAAGTGAATAAAATACCAGAGAAATCGCTCCGATCTTCAGCATAATTCCCTGTGTTACATTATCTACATTCGGCCACAGGAAATCCATGATAGGCTGACCAAGTGCAAAGAATCCAAATGCGCTTGGAATCGCAATCAGCATCGTGTAACGGATAACTGTATAAATCCGGTTATGTAACAGTCTTCTGTCATGATTCTCTGCCGCGCTTACAAGCCCCGGGATCACAGATGATCCCAATGCACTCGCAACGGCAAGCGGTACGTTAAACAGGGTATAATACTGTCCTAATTTACCAAGAAGCTCTGCACAGACCGCCTCACTAGTTCCCTGTGCACCCATGATCTTATTGAACATTGCACTGTCAATAACATTTGCACTGTTATAAATTGTTGTACTTAAAATGATCGGTGCGATCGTCAGAATCAGGAGTTTGAAAATCGCACGGTAATCATCCAGTTCTTTCGAGGTGTCCCGTTTCATCTGCCGCATCATCGGCTTGCGGAATGCCACATAGCAGAACAGTAAGAACAGCAGACCGAGCAGCGCACCGGCTACTGTACCAAGTGTCCCTCCTGCTGCGGAATAGGCTGGTCCTAAAAGGTTATTTCCCTGCACCTTAGCCATCTGTTTTCCATTTTCCAGAAGAACGGCTGCACCTACAACACTGACAATCGCATTGAGAAGCTGTTCAATGATCTGCGAAATTGCAGTCGGGATCATCGTTCCCATCCCCTGGAAATAGCCACGAAAAACTGCCATAATCGCACAAATCAGGAGTCCGGGAGCAAGCACCTTCAAAGAATAGCAGCTCATTTTGGCTCCCATCAGATATTCTGCGATCGCCTCTGCTCCAAAAAATACGATCACCATGATCGTGACACCAGATAGCGTAGCTATGATCAGTGATGCCTTCAATACCCTGAATGCATTTTTCCGCTCTCCTGCCGCCATTTTGAGAGACACCAGCTTTGATACCGCAACCGGCAGACTGTAAGACGAAATGATCAGAGCAATAGAATACACCTGAAATGCCATATCATAATAGCCCTGTCCTTTAAGTCCCATAATATTGAGCATCGGGATCCGGTATACTGCCCCGATGATCTTTGTGATAATACCGGCTGCCGCAAGGATACTTCCCTGCATCAGAAAACTGCCGCCCTTTGATTTTTTCCTTTTACCCATACGTTAAAACCTCATACTTTTATCTATCTTGTAATTCCCAGCATCTCCAGAACTTCCCGCTGTTTCTTTTCCATCACGAGCCGTTCTTCATCTTCCATATGGTCATAACCTAACAAGTGCAACATACTATGCGCAATAAGGAAAGCAAATTCACGTTCTACCGAATGGCCATATTCTTCTGCCTGTTCCTTTGCGCGCTCTTTGGAAATCACAATATTGCCGAGCATCAGTTCTCCGGTCTCCGGATCAAATGAACTGTCATCTGTATCCAGATATGCATAATCAGCCGGTGACGGGAATTCCGTCATCGGAAATGACAGGACATCGGTTGCACGGTCGATTCCGCGAAATTCTAGGTTCATCTGTCGGATCTCCTCATTCATCGTAAGAAGAAGTTCTACCTGCGCCTCGTACGGACACTTCTCATAATCCAGGACTGCATCTGCAACTTTTGTCGCCAGTTCTTCATAAGGCAGCTTTAAATTCAATGCTCCCTCATCCTCTAAAAATAGTCTCATCTTGTTCCTCGTTTCTTTCTGTCTCTAGTGTGGGATTTTTTCTGTTCCTGCTTTTGCTCGTACTCCTCGTACGCTTTAACAATTCGCTGTACCAGCGGATGTCTGACAACATCCCGGCTGGTCAGACGGCAAATCGAAATATCTTCCAGATTCTTGACTACACTCACTGCCACATCAAGTCCGGATGTCTGTCCTGCCGGAAGGTCTTTCTGTGTAGAGTCTCCGGTGATCACGACTTTGGATCCAAAACCAATACGTGTCAGGAACATCTTCATCTGCGCCGGTGTGGTATTCTGTGCCTCATCCAGAATAATAAAAGCGTTGTCAAGGGTTCTGCCTCGCATATAGGCAAGAGGCGCAACCTCGATCAGCCCTTTTTCTGAATTCTTGATAAAGCTTTCTGCTCCCATGATCTGATAGAGCGCATCATAAAGTGGTCTTAAATATGGATCGATCTTGCTCTGCAGATCTCCCGGCAAAAAGCCAAGCTTTTCTCCTGCTTCAATTGCCGGACGTGTCAGAATGATACGCCCCACTTCATTGCGTTTGAACGCCGTGATTGCCATTGCCATCGCCAGATAAGTTTTACCGGTTCCGGCAGGACCAAGGCCAAAGGTGATCATCTTTTCCCGGATCGCATCCACATATTTCTTCTGTCCGAGCGTCTTTGGTTTGATTGGCTTTCCCTGAAGTGTATGACAGATCAGGTCTTTATCAATTGTCAGAATATCTTCCGCGCTGTCTTCCATCGTAAGGGACAGGGCATAGTCTACATTCTGCTCCTGAATCGTGTTCCCGCGCCTGGAAAGCTCGGTAAGCTGCGACAATACCTGCTGCGCCCTCTCTACATTCTTTTCTTCTCCAAGGACTTTCACCTTTCCATTTCGCGCGATCAGCGTAACATGTAAAGCTCTCTCAATTTTTTTTGCAAATATATCGAACTGGCCAAACACATTTTTTTCATGTTCAGCCGGTATGTCTATCATGGTCTCAAGAATTCCCATAAATCAGTTTCCTTCCTGCTGTATATTTTCTGCATCTGCCTTCGGCAGTTCATGTACCGTTCCTTTTTGTACAATTCCGAACGGTCCGGATAAAACCAGTTTCCCCTTTGCCGAATACCGGTTCGTCTCCCTGTATATTTTAACATCATTCTCTGAAATTTGAACCCCTTTTTTCTCTAATCGGGCGCAAAACTTCTCAAAATTATAGGACAGAATTTCTCTTGCTTCCCTGTCTGTATAAGAAATCTCCTCTTTTCTGCTCTCTTTGCTCCGTTCAACTCTTACCGAGACCGGAAATGGAAAATGTCTCTCCAGATACAGGATATATCTGCAGGTCAGCGCATTATATTCCGGGTAAGGTAGTTCCCGCCTGCCAAAAAGATACAGCCTTCCCGGTGTTTCTATCCAGAACCTCCAACTTTTCTTGCCGGTATCTTTCCATACCGGATGCAGCCTGTCAAGAATATCTGTATACGCAACCGTTGTCTGTGCTATTATGTCTGCATCCGATACCCGGTACTGGTATCCTGTCACCTCATCTGAATCATTCTTTACCTCCACACTTCCACTCACAAGGATCTCTCCTTTTTTTACCTCACTGCCTTCCCGGACAAGCGGATTCCCTTTTCGTGTAATGATCTTCTGAATGATCCCGTCCGCTTCTGCCACAATATCCATCGGCGCTTCCGCCTCAGCTTCTGTCTGCAGCTCCTTCCGGTCAGGATTCTCCCTGACTTTAATCTTCAGACAACTCCCATGAATATAGGCTGAAACCCAGATAATATCGTCGTATTCCATACGAATATCTTTTTCAATCCGGTCACAGTCTACATTCTTTTTTGCCATTCCACAGGCAATTCCCTTTTCTGTCAGAAAAGAAAGCAAAACCTCATCTGTCCTTGCAAGGTTTCCATCAATCTGAATCCTCCATATAAAAGAAGAAAGCAGAAAGATCAGACAGATTGCGATGACCGATCCTGTAAAAAAAAGCTTCCGTCCACGGTATTTATGTATAAAAAACGGGACTCCTCTTTTCTGGGTGATCCGTATCTTTGCCCCGCTCTTCCTGACCATTGGTCGCAGTCTGCGGAAATCCCGGACGCGGATATTCATCTCATATGCCCCTTTTGCCGGTCTCAGATTCCAGAGAAAAATCCCATGATAACAGCAAAGATTTAAAAAGCGTTCCGGTGAATATCCTTCGACTCTGATGCGCAGGTATCCGGCAAGATTATTCAGAATATATCGCAGCATCTTCGTCATCCCTTCCTAAGAATACTCAATTTTCTCTACCTTTCCGGTAATCTTCATATCGGTTGTTGTATAGTAGTTGATCTCAAGTGATTTCCCTGTGATGCGAATCTGCCCGCTACGTACATTTATACGGATCAGCTGTTCGGTATATTCCAGAATTCCACGGTAATTCTCTATATTCACTTCATAATGCCCTGTAAGAGTCAGAATCGGGACACCCAGCACCACATCCTTCGGCAAATTTGCTGCATCTGCCATGCGATACCTTCGTGTCCCGTCTTCTTGTTCGGATCTCTGTCTCATATTGCCGCATATACCGTTTTGTTGACAGTGTATGCTTCAGAACCACATAATATTCCTATGCTGTATAATTGCTGAATTTTCCCGGGAGCAATCTTCCCGCACATGCATGAATTTCGATCCGACCTTTTTCTCCGGCAATAAACTTTAATACCGTTGTCTCATCTGACGATTCCGGTGTCGGTCTTCCAATCGTAAGTACATTCTTCTTTGCGTAAGTTGTAAAGGTATATTCACTGCCCGGCCGCAGAGAACAGATGGGTCTGCCATTTAAGAAAAATGCATCCTGCCCGCCGGTATAACCGCCCTCTTCTTCGATAATACGGATCGTTGCCGGAGTAAAAAGGCAATCCGGTTCCTGCTGTGGCTGTCCCCAGACATTCTGTTGATTATCCCAATCGTTCTGATTCTGGTTCCATCCATTTTGCTGATTATCCCAGCTGTTCTGGCTCTGATTCCACCCATTTGGCTGATTATCCCAACCGTTCTGGCTCTGATTCCATCCACCTGACTGATTATTCCATCCATTTGGCTGGTCTTCTGATCTGTAATTTCCCATCGGTGCTTTTTTTGCAACCCAGTAAGAAGTGAAACCGCCAATTGCAGCTCCGATAATTCCAAAAACATATGCCCCGTAAAATGCATTATCACCTGCATTCAAAAGCTGCATCAGCCAGGCTCCGACAAAAGTACCGGTAAATTCAAGGCCAAACCACAATCCCAGTGTCAATGCACGATATTTTTTTGGATTCCGTCCTCTTTTTATCGCGTGCTTTCCATTCACACGCCAAAGCCATATAAGACAAATAATTTCTAACATTTGTTTTCCCTCTTTCGCGCTTCTATTTTGTTACATAAAAGTATTATATCTTCAATCGCAGCTGAAAACAATCCATTATTCTGTGAAAACTTTATAAAATCGAACAGACTGGCTCCTCCATGATCCGGACATACAAAAAAATCGATCCTACTTTTCCTGTGATTGTAAGATCGATTTTTCATTTCTTTGTTATACTTGAATTCTCGCGGCGGCATCCTGGCTGATAGCGAACCGCTTCTGGTCAGATGCTATAATCATCATACCACTGGCATCATTCTGGATCACATGGATTTCGCTGCCCTCTTTGATTTTGAATTCCTTTAATTTTTCCAGCACCTCCGGTACTCCGAACATCCATTTGATCGTGTACCATTTTCCCGGAACAGCTGTTGATAATGCCTGCATTTTTACACCTTCTTTTTTTCTCCTTTGACTTTACTACAGTATACTCGCTTTCATATTGGTTAGTCAACGACAATGTTTTTTAGTTATTATATACACAATTCCATTCAATAGCCATATTTAACAATTATTTTCAGAATTCAACTTCTGTTTTATCACCCTCACTATAAGCTGGTTCTGGAAGAAAATCTGATCAAGGCAGACGAGCTGGATGAAGTTCTGGATGCTTATGCAATGACCGAACCTGAAGTCATACTCATAAAAGAAGCAATGTAACAAGATAAAAGCCCCAGGATCTATCAACTCATTACCCGTGATAAATCCTGGGGCTTCCTTCATTTAAAATACCACCGTTTCCCCTGTTCCAAGTGCATGTACCATTTCGCCAAGTTCTTTTTTCAGAATCCTGAATGCAATATTTCCGGTACAGTGACCAGTATAGATTTCCTCTACACCAAGCCCTTTCAATTCCTGCGCAGTTTCCACAACCTCTTCCTCTGGTATGGCAAGTGTATCCATGCCCGAAAGCTTCATCATATGAAATCCACCGACAACCGCATAGACCTTTTGCCCGCCGAGTGCCATCTGCACTTCTCGCACAATATTGACAATTCCCCCATGGGAACAGCTATTAAATATCACCAGTCCTTTTCCCGTCTCAAAAACCACACTCTGCTCATGTGCAAAATCATCTGCAATAAACTCTTCACCGATTTTCCGGTACATGTGCGCCCTGCGTCCCATCTCATCCAGACCACCGGTAAAATGCGGTACGACCCAGACGCCTTTTTCAACTTCACAGACTGCATTTAACGGACGGAACCGCTCTTTATAATTTTCCAGAAGATGCTGCGGAATTCCAATATATTTATCTTTTCCTTCTGTCCGGTAAAAACAGTTCTCAGCAGACGTCTCCTGCATATAGACCGCTGCTTTGTCATTCTCCTTAAAAAACTCCTCGAAACCGCCACTGTGGTCATAATGTGCATGGGATAAAAACGCCGTATCTACTTTCGAAAGATCAATCCCCAGCTCCTTTGCATTTTCTGCAAAGAGCGCTGTTGCGCCAGTATCCAGAAGGTACGTCTTCCCCTCATATTCGATATAAACCGACAGCCCATGTTCTGCACAAAGTCTGCATCTGGAACTGTTTTCTACTAATACTACCATCTTCATATGAATAACCTCTTTTCTATTTGTGATAGGGTTCTCCCGACATGATCCGGTATCCACGGTAAATTTGCTCTAGCAGGATTACACGCATCAGCTGGTGCGGAAATGTCATTTTTGAAAAACTAAGTGCATAATCCGATTTTTCCAGAACTGCCTTCCCGATCCCTATGGATCCGCCAATCACAAAAATAATGTGACTGGTTCCCTGAATGCCAAGTTTTTCAATTTTCTCTGAAAATTCTTCGGAGGTCAGCTGCTTTCCGCCTATCTCCAGTGTAATAAGATATGCATCCTCACGGATATATTTCAAAAGACGTTCGGCCTCTTTTTGCCGGATCATTTCCTCTGCATTTTCGCTGGCATTGTCCGGTGTCTTTTCATCCGCCACCTCAATGATCTCCAGCTTGCAGTAGCGGCTCAGTCTCTTCGTATATTCCGCGATCGCATCCCGCAGATACTTTTCTTTTATTTTTCCAACCGTCAGTACGGTTATCTTCATCCTGTTCCTTCCTCTCTTTCGCTGTATCAGTCTGTACAGTTATGCCCTTTCATACATATAAAGCTCATGCAGTGCTCTTGTTGCACAGATGTATTTTGCCTGCCCGGTCATCGGATTTTCTTTCTTCGGGAACACGCCGAATACCTGATCAAATTCCAGTCCCTTTGCCATATAGAAAGTCGTTACTGTCACGCCTTTTTCAAAGGTACTGCTGTCCCGGTCAATACAGTTTACCGGAAGTCCACGGTTTGAAAGCATCCTGGTCATTGTATACGCCTCGTCCATCGTCTCCGTCAGAACTGCGGCGGTCTCATATTTATCCATTCCGGCATCTGCCTCCCGGATAAGTTCATTTAACAGTTCCTCATCCGAATCAAATGTCTTTTCGGTCACTGGTTTGCCATGACGCTCCAGATATTCCAGATCCTTTTCCCCGGTAAATTTCGCTGCATACTCTGCGATTTCAATAGTATTCCGGTAACTTTTATTCATGATGATCTTGCGGATCGTACGTCCGAAAATCTTCGGCAGGAATGTCAGTACATCCTGCATCTGACTGTCCAGTGTCTGCGCCCGGTCGCCAAGGATCGTCATCCGGCAGGAAAACAGCTGGGACAGTACCACGTACTGCAAATATGAATAATCCTGCATCTCGTCGATCACCAGATGCTTGATATGCTTATGTCTGGTTCCTCCAAGCATCCGGTATTTGAGATAAAGTACCGGAAATACGTCTTCATACTGGAGTTTTCTGTTCTCATACGGAATTTTTGCCAGTGTCTCATACCCACTGTCCTCCAAAAACCAGTTATATATTTTGTAAATATCACGGGTGACATACATCCGGTTGAATTTCTCCCGGATCTCTTCTACCTCATCTTCCGGAAGATTCCGGTTATACAATGTCTCGTATTCATCCACCAGATATTCCATCACCGCATCCATTCTTGCAAGGATCGGAATATCCTGAAATTTGAAATAGAACAGATGGATCAGCTCCTCTTCGGTTTTTTCCAGAGTACGGATCTTAACCGGCTTAAAATCCATCAGCTGATCTTCCAGAACTGCCAGAAAGCCTTCCATCTCTCCGACAAATCCGGCAGACTGCTTCTTCAGATAGCTCTCCCGGATTCCCATCTCCGGAAAATGGATCAGCTTCTCCAGATAATCATAACGGTCCTCACAGTCCGATACGATTCCTTTCAATTCTCTGTACGCAAACAGATCAAAACTCATTTCCTGAATATTTTCTTCTCCAAGCTCTGGCAGAATGTGGGAAATATAATCCGCAAATACGCCGTTCGGTGAAAGGATCAGGATATCCGATGCTTTTAAATTTTTCCTGTCGTGATACAAAAGATATGCAATCCGGTGCAGTGCAACGGAGGTTTTCCCACTTCCTGCGGCTCCCTGAATAACCAGAACTTTGTCCTTTACATTCCGAATGATCTCATTCTGTTCTTTCTGGATAGTACGGACAATATTCTTCAGTTGTACATCCCCGTTACTTCCAAGCTCCTGTTTCAGGATCTCATCATCAATCTTGGTGTCACTTTCAAATGCATAAACCATCTTCCCTTTCTTGATCTTATACTGCCATTTGGAAGTAATCTCCCCTTCAATGGTTCCTCCCGGTGCTTCATAAGAAGCCTGTCCTCTGTCATAATCATAAAAAAGACCGCTCACTGGCGCCCTCCAGTCGTAGATCAGTGGCGTCATTCCTGCCTTAGGCGCAAAATTGCCGATTCCGATGTAAAAACTTTCGCTTTCTTCTTCCCCCTCAAAGAGAAAATCCACTCTTCCGAAATATGGGGAGTCGATCATTTTCTTAAGGCGCTGTTTTTTCATCAGACGTTCATTGTTCGCATTAACTTCTCCGAGAAGTGCCTGCTGATTATCATAATTTTCATAACCATACTCATCCATCTCCGTATAGTTTTCCCAATAATAATCATGCATGCTCTCAATCTGTTTTTCTCCTTCAAGAAACAATGCGTTGATCTCGGTAATGCGTGTCTTCAGTTTCTCTTCAACCTCTTCCAGAAACCGAATCTCACTGTTCATTGCGTCGTTATTACTCATATTCAAACCCTCTCATGATTACATCTTCCGATGATTTGTGCAATCTCTTCCGGCATCTTTGCAATGTAATCTGCACCGGCACTTTGAAGCTCCGCAAGATCTCCGTATCCATACAGGACACCGATCACCTGGATCCCATTCTCCTTTGCACCGTAGATATCATTATTTCTGTCACCGACCATAACGACCTGATCGTAATTCTCCCTTTCCACGCCCAGGTTATCCAACGCATACCGGATCACATCCGCCTTCCGGATCAGAGAGCCATCCATCGTAGCCCCGTAAATCCCTGCAAAATATTTTGCAAAGTCAAATTTGTCCGCAATCCTTTTTGCATACTCTTCCGGTTTGGAAGTCGCCACTGCAAGTATATATCCTTCATTTTTCAAGGATTCCAGCGTCTCCGCAAGCCCTTCATACACCGAATTCTCAAAAATGCCTTTCACCGCATAATATTCCCGGTAATACTTTACTCCAAGCAGTGCCTCTTCCTCAGACATCCCATAATATTTCTCCATCGATTCCGTCAGCGGCGGCCCGATAAATTTCTTTAAAGTATCCCGATCACCAACCTCCCGGTTCATTTTATTCAGCGCATACTCCACCGAATTCATGATCCCCGGTCCCGATTCCGTAATCGTCCCATCCAAGTCAAATAAGATATATTTATACTTCATAATAACCCTCTTTCACAAAATAATACTTTTTTTATTGTACCATTTTTAACTCTTCTTGTCCAGAAACCCTAATCTCCAAACCTCCTTTAAAATCAGCCAAAATACACAAACCAGCGTCCGTTTCTCCGCCCTTTATAACCGCCAGTTTTCTCCCCTTTGCACAACTTGAATTGGAACGATTATTTTTTTCAAAGTGGTCTACACAACCTATACAAAAACCGCAGTCCCTATCAAAGGAAACTGCGGTCATAACCCTTATTTATTTGAAAGATACTCGTCGATACCTCTTGCACCAGCTTTTCCGGCTCCCATAGCAAGGATTACTGTAGCGGCACCTGTTACGGCATCTCCACCTGCGTATACGCCTTCTTTAGAAGTCTTTCCGTGTTCTTCGTCTGCAACGATACATTTCCACTTGTTAACTTCCAGTCCTTCTGTTGTAGAAGAAATCAGCGGGTTCGGTGATGTTCCGAGTGACATGATAACTGTATCAACATCGATCACGAATTCAGAACCTTCAACCGGTACAGGACGTCTTCTTCCTGATGCGTCCGGTTCACCAAGTTCCATACGAACACATTTGATTCCTTTTACCCATCCATCTTCTTCGAGGATTTCTACCGGGTTTGTCAGTAGGTCGAACTGTACACCTTCTTCTTTTGCATGATGAACTTCTTCTACACGGGCCGGAAGCTCTTCTTCACTACGACGATATACGATATGAACTTCTGCTCCAAGACGAAGTGCTGTTCTTGCAGCATCCATTGCTACGTTACCACCACCAACAACTGCAACTTTCTTACCAGCTGCGATCGGTGTATCATAAGAATCATCAAATGCTTTCATAAGGTTACTTCTTGTCAGGTATTCATTTGCAGAAAATACACCGTTGGCATTTTCCCCCGGGATTCCCATGAATTTTGGAAGTCCTGCTCCTGATCCGATAAATACTGCTTCAAATCCTTCGTCTTCAATCAGCATATCGATTGTAGTAGATTTACCGATTACAACGTTTGTCTCAAAGTGAACACCAAGCTCTTTTACTTTTGCGATCTCTTTTGCAACGACTTTCTGTTTTGGAAGACGGAATTCCGGAATACCATATACAAGTACTCCACCGAGTTCATGAAGTGCTTCAAATACAGTTACATCATAGCCAAGCTTTGCAAGATCGCCTGCACAGGTAAGTCCTGCCGGACCAGAACCGATAACGGCAACTTTGTGTCCGTTCTTCTTGTCAGCTCCAACCGGTTTGATGTCATGCTCCAGAGCGTAATCAGCAACGAATCTTTCCAGCTTACCGATAGAAATAGATTCTCCTTTGATACCACGGATACATTTTCCTTCGCACTGTGATTCCTGCGGACATACACGTCCACAAACAGCAGGAAGTGCAGAAGACTGTCCGATAATCTTATATGCTTCTTCGATATTGCCTTCTTTTACTTCATGAACGAATGCAGGAATATTGATTCCTACAGGACATCCCTGAATACATTTAGCATTCTTACAGTTGATACAACGGCTTGCTTCTTCCATTGCCTCTTCCTGATTATATCCGTAACATACTTCTTCAAAATTTGTTGCACGTACCTTCGGATCCTGTTCTCTTACAGGTACTTTCTTTAATACGTCTGCCATTATTCGTCACCTCCGCAATGACCGCATCCACCGTGATGTGTGTCACCTTCCTGTAATTTCAGCATAGCTCTGCCTTCCTGAGTCTTATACATCTGCTGTCTCTTCATTGCTTCATCAAAGTTAACGAGATGTCCGTCAAATTCCGGTCCGTCTACACATGCAAATTTGATTTCATCGCCTACGTGGAGACGGCATGCGCCACACATACCTGTTCCGTCTACCATGATCGGGTTCATGCTGACGATAGTCGGGATTTCGAGTTTCTTTGTGAGCAGACATACGAATTTCATCATGATCATCGGACCGATTGCAACACAGACATCATACTTGTTACCTTCTGCAACAAGTGCTTCGATCTTTGTTGTTACCATACCTGCATGTCCGTATGTACCGTCATCTGTACATGGGTAATAATTTCCTGCAACTGCTTCCATCTCTTTTTCGAGAATCAGCATATCTTTTGTCTTAGAACCAACGATAACATCTACATCGATCCCATGTGCGTGCATCCATTTAACCTGCGGGTATACAGGGGCTGCACCAACACCACCAGCTACAAATAAGATCTTTTTATTCTTCAGACTCTCAATATCCTCTGAAATCAATTCAGATGGGCATCCGAGCGGTCCTGTGAAATCTCTGAAAGAGTCTCCTGCTTTTAATTGTGCCATCTTCTCAGTAGATGCTCCTACTGTCTGGAATACGATGGTAATTGTTCCTTCTTCTCTGTCATAATCGCAGATTGTCAGCGGAATTCTTTCCCCCTTGTCATCCATCTTGACAATTACGAACTGTCCTGGCTCACAGTGCTTTGCCACACGTGGTGCTTCTACATCCATAAGATAAATCTTATCAGCCAGTTTTTCAGCTTTTCTTATCTTGTACATTGCATTGCCTCCTAAAATATTTACTCTCTTTATGATAAATTATTGCAAAGTAAATAGCAAGTATTTCTTTTTAATTTGTTAAAAAATTATTTATGTCATAAATATAACTATCTTTTTTATCTATAAGTACCAATATTTCTTCTATAAATCTGCCAAAATTCTTCCGGTTATCAAAATTTTCAACTACATAAAATCTTGTGCCGACACGAATTTTTACCTGCTGACCGGATATAAAAATGAGACAGACGGTCAATATTGAGTCCGTCTGTCTCTGTAAGAACTGTATTCTCTTTTTTAAAAATCTACTTCTGTTCCATAATATGTACAGTTGAAAAGTTTTTCCATAGCTGCCGGATCGATCGGACGTGGGTTGGATCCTGTACATGCATCACCAACTGCAAGTTCTGAAATCTTTGCAATTTTTTCTTTGAATTCTGCTTCGTCAATACCGAAATCTTTCAGTGTCTTCGGAATATTCAGTTCTACATTAAATGCATCGATCTTTGCACACAGGCTGTTGATCAGCGCTTTCTCAGATGTACCCGGAAGTCCCATTCTGCGTGCGATTTCTGCATAACGTTTTGCAGCGACCGGATCTTTTGCATTATACTTAATTACATATGGAAGATAAATTGCATTTGCGCATCCGTGCGGAATGTGTCCGGTTGAAAATGCCGCACCTGTCTTATGTGCCATAGAATGTACGATTCCAAGAAGTGCATTGGAGAATGCCATTCCTGCAAGACACTGTGCATAATGCATCTGCTCTCTTGCTATCACATCACATTTGTAAGATGCCGGAAGGTAATCCAGAACCATCTCGATTGCCTGCAGTGCAAGCGGATCTGTAAATGGACAGTTCAAGGTAGATACATAAGCTTCGATCGCATGTGTCAGTGCATCCATACCTGTGTAAGCAACCTGCTTTACCGGGAGACCCATGACAAGATCCGGATCTACAATTGCAACGTCCGGTGTAATATTAAAATCGGCAAGTGGGTATTTTACTCCGGTCTGATAGTTGGTAATAACGGAGAATGCTGTTACTTCTGTTGCTGTTCCTGATGTTGACGGAATTGCAGCAAATTTTGCTTTTGTTCTTAATTCCGGGAAGTTGAACGGAATACAGAGATCTTCAAATGTAACATCCGGATATTCATAGAATGCCCACATTGCTTTTGCAGCATCAATCGGTGATCCGCCACCCATAGCTACGATCCAGTCCGGCTGGAACTCCTGCATAACTGCTGCACCTTTCATAACGGTCTCAACAGATGGATCTGGCTCAACACCTTCAAAAAGCTTTACTTCCATTCCTGCTTCTTTCAGATAGTTCTCAGCTCTGTCGAGGAATCCCTGACGCTTCATGGAACCTCCTCCGACAACCAGGATTGCTTTTTTTCCTTTCAGGTTCTTCAGTTCTTCAAGACATCCTTTTCCATGGTAGATATCTCTTGGTAATGTAAATCTGCTCATTTCAAACACTCCTTCGCCCTTAAAGTATGTTATCTTTTTGACAATCACATTGTATCTCAATTCTATCCTTTTTGCAATATTTTATCACAAATAAATTGTATTTGTTTCCATACAATTATACATTTTTAATAAGCCATATTACCCCCACTCTATTCATAAAATATTTGATTTGTGATATATTTCACATATTTACGCAAGTTATCCACAAATGAAAGTAATCGAAAAAGAGTACGCTTTACCAGTCTGCTCTGACAAGCAGACGACTCGGCATACTCTCTTCTTAAAATCGGGTTTTACTCTATATTCAGTTCATAATTTCTTCTTGTGACATCACTTAATCTGCCTTTTTGATCCTGCAGAACAAAGCTGAAAATCGTACTTCCCGCCGGCATTACGATCGGCCCGGTATACTCCTGCGTCGCAGAATTATTCTCCGGATCCGGATCTGATCCATCCGTCGTGTAATATGCCGTATACTTATCCGGTACAACTACACTGATTGATTGGACATGGTTATACTGCCCGGTCGATGGAGTCACCGCCGGCGCATCTGCAATCGGGAACTCAACTTTATAAGTTTTACTTTCTGTCAGGCTTGGAATTCCTTTCTTATTAACAGAAATTGCTTTCACCGTTGTCTCACCTTCACCGATCTTGATCGGTTCCGTATATTTCGTACTTGAAGTTGTCGGCTCTGAACCGTCTGTCGTATAGTAGATCGCTTTTCCTTTTCCGGTCAGTTCCAGTGCCTGCACTTCATCATATGTCTCTGTCTCATCCAGACTAAACTCCGGTTCACCTGACACATAATCCTTCAGTGCTTCAAGAACCGTATCACTGGTACATGCATTCAGAAGCGGTGATACCTTTTCTTCCTGTTTGGTATCAATATAAAATTCTACCGCTGCACGATAAATTTCTGCATTTCCGGACTGCTTTGCAATCTCGTCTGTAAAAACTTCTTCTGCCTGATCCAGATCATCCTTGGCAATATAAACCTTTGAAATCCCTGTATAAGCTTCTGCTTTCTTCGGACTTCCAGAAGCTGCTTTTTCAAATACAGTGAGTGCGTTCTCATATTCGGAAGCTGCCAGAAGCCGGTATCCTTTCTTTACTTTTCCGGTATATGAATTTTGATAAAACAAGAAAATGAGTCCTGCCAGAACAATACACCCCGCCAATAGCATAAGCAGCATTTTCCGGCGTTTTTTTCTGGCGCGCTCTTTTCTCTTTTCTGCCCGCATACGCCGCAATCTGCGTTCTTCTTCATACGCTCTTCTCGTCTGTTCCCGCGCATCTTCTCTTTGACCCACACGTCCGGTAGCCGGTCTGACATCACTGCGTCTGACCACCGCATCTCTTCCACGCCTGGTCACAGTTTCCTGCTGGCGACGACCAACACTTCCCGAATTTCCCACACACCTGGTCTCTCCTCCAACACTTTCCCGTCTTTCATATACCGGATTTGCCGCACCAGAATAGCTGACATCTTGCTTTTCCTGCTCACCCAGATGAAGCGACATTGTCTGTGTAATGCCTCCTTTTAACTGAGCAGTCAGCATATCATCAAGTGGGTTATAATCAGGCACGATCTGTATTTCCCTGCCGCAGCTAGGACAGATCAACTGATCTTCAGGCAAATCTGCTCCACAGTGCATACATTTCATTGTCTTTCGTCTCCTTCTGGTATCATACTTCTTTTAGAACAATCCGGTAATTTTACCGTCTTCTACATCAATTCCATTTGCTGCAGGTACTTTTGGAAGACCCGGCATGGTCATGATTGCTCCGGTAAGGGCAACAACAAATCCTGCTCCTGCATTTACATAGACTTCACGGATATGGATATCAAAGTTCTCCGGACGTCCAAGAAGCTTCGCATCATCGGACAAAGAATACTGGTTCTTTGCCATACATACCGGGAACTTGCCAAAGCCCATTGATTCAATTCGTGCAAGCTGTTTCTTTGCAGCAGGTTCATATACAACACTCTTTGCTCCGTAAATCTCTTTGCAGATTGTCTCGATCTTCTCTGCAATTGATAACTCATCACTGTAAATCGGATGATAATGGCTTTCTTTTGTCTCCAGAGTCTGTAATACTTTCTCTGCCAGCTCTTTTCCGCCGTCTCCGCCTTTGCCCCATACTTCTGCAAGGGCAAATTCGCAGCCTCTGTCTTCGCAGAACTTACGGATAAATTCGTATTCTGCTTCAGTATCACTGACAAATGAATTCAAGGTAACCACAACCGGAACGCTGAATTTCTGCAGGTTCTCAATATGCTTTTCAAGATTTACAATTCCTTTTGCAAGAGCATCCAGATTTTCTTCGTTCAGTTCGTCTTTTGGCACGCCACCATTGTATTTTAATGCACGTACCGTTGCAACCAGAACTACAGCGTCCGGTCTCAGTCCCGCCATACGGCACTTGATATCCATAAACTTCTCTGCACCCAGATCCGCACCGAATCCCGCTTCTGTGATCGTGATATCACTCAGCTTAAGTGCCATCTTGGTTGCACGTACACTGTTGCAGCCATGTGCAATATTTGCGAACGGACCACCGTGTACCAGTGCCGGTGTATGTTCCAGAGTCTGGATAATATTCGGCTTGATCGCATCCTTTAACAGTGCTGTCATTGCACCGGTTGCATGAAGCTGGTCAGCTGTAACCGGTTCTCCGGAAAATGTATAGGCAACAATGATTCTGCCAAGACGTTTTTTCAGATCTTCCAGATCGTCTGCCAGACATAAAATTGCCATAATTTCGGACGCAACCGTAATCACAAAATGATCCTCTCTTACCATTCCGTCCATTTTATTTCCAAGCCCAACTACTACATTACGCAGTACACGGTCATTCATATCTACACACCGTTTCCACACAACCTGTCTCGGATCGATTCCAAGAGCATTTCCCTGCTGGATATGGTTGTCAAGAAGAGCTGCAAGCAGGTTATTTGCCGATGTGATCGCATGAAAATCTCCGGTAAAATGAAGATTCAGATCTTCCATCGGTACAACCTGTGCATAACCGCCACCGGCAGCACCGCCTTTAATTCCAAAGCAAGGTCCGAGCGATGGCTCGCGCAGAGCGATCAGAGCTTTTTTGCCGAGTTTTGCCATTGCCTCTCCAAGTCCAACGGTAATCGTCGTCTTCCCCTCTCCCGCCGGAGTCGGATTGATTGCAGTAACAAGTACCAGCTTTCCATCTGGTCTGTCTTTTACTCTTTCCATCAGTTCATCCGATAATTTTGCCTTATACTTGCCGTAAAACTCAAGGTCTTCCTCTTCAATTCCAACCTTTGCTGCAACCTCGCGAATATGGAGCATCTCTGCCTCCTGTGCGATCTGAATGTCTGTTTTCATAATTATATCCTCCCTTTTTTCTTCTGCGTTTCTTAAACTGATTCTTCTATGTATTGCTCAAACTGTTCCATAGACATCAGTACTTTTCTTGGTTTGGTACCTTCTTCTTCTCCTACGACTCCCGCCTCGGCAAGCTGATCCATAATCCGCGCCGCACGGTTAAACCCGATCTTAAACACCCGTTGGAGCATTCCGATCGATGCTTTGTCTTTTTCAATAATAAACTTTCCTGCATCTACAAAGTAGACATCTTTGTCGTCCTCGGAAGATGCTCCTCCCGCAGATACATTCTGATTACTATTCACCTGCTTCTGGATTTCTTCACTGTAGGCTGCGCCTCCGCTGTTCTCTTTCAGGAAATCAACCACTGCCTGGACTTCTTTATCAGAAACAAAAGCCCCCTGAACACGTACCGGCTTCTGATAGCCAGCCGGATAGAACAACATATCGCCTTTTCCCAGCAGCTTCTCCGCGCCATTCATATCAATGATGGTACGGGAATCCACACCGGATGATACAGAAAATGCTATTCTTGATGGCATATTCGCCTTAATCAGACCGGTAATGACATTAACCGATGGTCTCTGCGTTGCAAGAACCAGATGAAGTCCTGCCGCACGCGCAAGCTGTGCCAGACGGCAGATCGCCTCTTCCACTTCTCCAGGTGCAACCATCATCAGGTCTGCAAGTTCGTCTACGATGATTACAATCTGTGGAAGTTTCTGTGCTTTATTCGGATCATCAATATCTTTAATGTTCTCGACTTTATCATTGTAACCTTTCAGATCACGGACATTATACTCGGCAAAAAGCTGATAACGTCTGTTCATTTCTGCAACCGCCCAGTTCAAAGCTCCTGCTGCCTTCTTCGGATCCGTTACAACCGGGATCATCAGATGTGGAATTCCATTATATACACTTAATTCCACCACCTTTGGATCTACCATGATCAGCTTCACATCCTCCGGTTTTGCTTTGTAGATAATACTCATAATGATTGTATTGATACAGACAGATTTACCGGATCCGGTAGCTCCTGCGACAAGCAGATGCGGCATCTTTGCGATATCTGATACCACCACTTTACCTGAAATGTCACGACCTGTCGCAAATGCGATCCGTGATCTACTTTTCTTAAATTCATCTGATTCCAGAAGATCACGCAGCATAACTGCAGTATTTTCCTTATTCGGAACTTCAATACCGACCGCTGCTTTTCCCGGGATCGGTGCCTCAATACGGATATCAGCCGCCGCCAGGTTCAGCTTGATGTCATCCGCAAGTCCTACGATCTTGCTGACTTTCACCCCCATCTCAGGCTGTAACTCATAGCGTGTAACAGAAGGTCCGCAGCTGATATTAGTGATTGTAACATTCACACCGAAGGTTTGAAGTGTCTTCTGGAGCTTTGCTGCTGTCTCCCGCAGATGCGCATCCGAATCTCCGGAGGTTTTACTTCCATGCTTCAACAGACTAAGAGGTGGAAAGCGGTATTCCCTGACCGGTTTCTCACTTTTTGCAATCGTATCTGCAACAGCAGCCACCTCTTTTGGGATATCTGCCTTAACTTTTGAATTTCCGGAGACCTGTCTTTTTATTCCGTCTTCTGTCTGCACCGCTGATAAATTTTCTTCAGCCACATCTGTCTGTATATCTTTACCGGATTCCGTCTTTTTTTCTGCTTCCTGCATCGCTCCTTTTAAGAACTTCGGGAGTTTTTCTTTCACCGGCTCAAGGGGAACCGGTTCCGGATCCGGGATCAGCTCTGTAGCGGAAAGGGGCATCGCACGATTGATCACTACATCATCCAGTGCAATTTTCCCAGTCTGTTCCATAATGTGCTTTGCAGCCGCTTCTTCTGCACCGGCAAGCACGCTGCTCATATCCTTCCGGCTGCGTCTGGTAGCTTTCTTTTCTGTGCTTTCCTTTGCTTCTTTTCCGGCTTTTTCTTCTGCTTTTTCTGCCTCGTTCTCTTTTCCTCCAACTGTCGAATTAAAGGAAACGCCGCTTACCTGATAATCAACACGCATAGCTTCCCGTCTTGCCCTGCGTTCCTCAGCCTCTTCTTTACGCTTCTGCATGTCCTCTCTGGCACGGTCATACGCTTTTTCCCCGCCGATCTTCATTCCTTTTAGAATAGACTTTTCTGTGATAAGGACTACACAGATCACCATTAAAATGATCACGACAACATATGTACCAACTTTACCGATTGCCGGCACCAGTCTGACCGCAATTGCCTTTCCGACAGATCCGCCTTTTTCATCGATCAGTTCAAAGAGCACACAGCACTGAACCAGTAATACAACGCCTGCAACAGTCTTAATATATGCGATCCTGTTTCCTTTATTGGAAACCACAAACGCGACTCCACAAAATAAAAGCAGTGGAAATACATACGCCATCCAACCCATCATTCCCTGCTGCAGTGCTGCAATCTTTCTTCCAAATGCACCTGCAAGTCCGAAATTGCTGATTGTGAGCAGAATCCCTACCGCAAGTGTCACCCAGATCAGAATCTCCGTTGCAAGAAATGATTCTTCCTGCGGCACAGCTTTTGATGTGGTATTCTTTCTGGTTGTCTTCGCAGATTTTGCAGACTTTGCACTTGTCTTCTTCGTAGGCTGCCGCTTTTTCGCCGTGCTCTGCTTTGCATTTTTCTTTGTTCCGGTTGTCTTTGAAGCCATCAAACTTCCCCCTTGTATTTATACTCTTTATCTTGTAATCAAATGACCGATTCCTTCTCCTCTCTCCCCAGATATAGTATCCGGAATCAGTCATCAAAAGTGTATACTTGTACATACTATTTTATTATAGCATCCTCTTCGCCTTATGTCATCTCATAATTTTTATCAGTATTTTCCATTTTTTCATCAATCATTTCATGCAATTTATTTAATGCATCTCTTATTCCGCCAACTTCGTCAATGAGTCCTTCCTCCACTGCACGTTTTCCTTCCAGCATTGTCCCCACATCTTTGACAAGCTGTGTGGAATCCAGCATCAGTTCTTCAATCCGCTCCTGTGACATTCCGGAATGCTCTGCAAGGAATCCGGTGATCCGGTCCTGCGTCTTTTCAATATTCCGCAGGCTTTGTGCCACACCGATGAACATTCCGCTTGTCCGCACCGGGTGAATGATCATCGTCCCACTTGGAACAATAAAAGAATAATCTGCCGACACGGCAAGAGGGCCACCGATAGAATGACACCCTCCAAGTACCAGAGATACTGTCGGTTTACTTAAAGACGCGATCATTTCCGCAATCGCAAGTCCCGCCTCCACATCTCCGCCCAGTGTATTTAAGAGAATCAGCACACCATCAGTCTGAACACTGTTCTCAATCTGTGCCAGCTTTGGAAGCAGGTGCTCATACTTGGTTGCCTTTGTACTGCCGGAAACCGTCTCATGCCCTTCTACTTCGCCGATGATCGTGAGTAGCTCGATCTGATGATTCCGACGTCGGTCAAGCGAAAGCATTCCCATTTCTTTAACATGTTCATCTTCTTCCTTTGTGGTTTCCGGCTCCGTCTCTCTGACTGCCTTTTCTTTATTTTTCATATTTTCTACAGTCTGTTCCCTGCTCTTTTTCTTGCGTATCTGGTATTCTTTTACATCCGTTTCTTCCTGTATTTTCATTGCCGCATTCCTCCGTTCTTTTTAGCTTAGTATGGACAATGCTTATGAAAATATGCAGGATTTTCGCCACAGAAATGAATCGCAGATTCTTGTACTGACACAAATCTGTACCTGATTCACTGTATATGCAAAAGAGAATGCGACTCGGCACATTCTCTTTGATTTAAACATTATGAAAATAAATATTTCCTGCGCAGGCTATATACCATATCCGTATAAATCTTGCGGCATGCCTCCAGATTATCGGATTCGATCATGGAAACACATGGGTGAAGATAACGGCTCCAGATATCTGCATATACATCTTCTGAATTTTCCATCCGGTTGATCCGGTTTACGATTGTTGGAGCAATATCGTAATACTCGGCAACAATTTCTTCGCCGCCTTTCTGATTCACCAGATATTCATCTCTGTATCTTCTCATCAGATTCAGTTCGTAACAGTCATCCGGTTTGCCAAGACTTGCACATACGGCTGTAGTAATATAGCAGAGACGTGATTTGAAGCCTCCCTGGATCTGCTCGAATTCCGATTTACTGATCTTTAGTTCCAGATCATGATCATTCCAGCGTTCAATCATGCAGTCTACAATCTCTTCACAAGCATCCATTCTGCCATAACGGAACATCGGGATCACATATGTAACCATGCCCAGATTATATTTCATAAGTACATTTTCTTTTTTTCTTTTTGAACTTTCCTGATCCAGTACTTCCCGCATTCTATCCGGCAGAACAGCAGCAATCTCTTCAATCTCTTCCTGTCTGTCTTCCGAATTCTCGCATTCCTGTGCAATCTCAGCAAAAAGCGGCTTATACTTCTCGTATGCATTTTTAAACGAATCCGCATAAGTCTTTTTATTGAAATCTCTGGAAATCGGAATAATCTGGTCAAACAGGTCATTCAGTCCATTCTGTATACTCTGATTCATTCAGGTTCCTCCCGGAATCGATCCTATGCTTCTTCCCAGTTATGATATACTTCCTGTACATCATCATCATCTTCAAGAAGATCAAGCGTCTTCTGAATGTTCTTGATATCTTCTTCGTTGTCCAAAGTTACCCATGTCTGTGGAATCATTGTAACTTCTGCGCTTGCCATCGGAATACCCGCTTCTTCCAGAGCAAGACGAACCTCACTGAAATCATTCGGATCTGTAAGAATTTCAAAGCTGTCCTCTTCTTCCGAAAAATCTTCTGCTCCTGCATCCAGTGCCTGCATCATCAGATCATCTGCATCCAGTTCACATTCTTCTTTATCGACAATGATCTGTCCTTTCTGATCAAACATGAAAGAAACACATCCACTGGTTCCGATATTTCCTTTTCCCTTTGTGAAAGCGCTTCTTACATTAGAAGCAGTACGGTTACGGTTATCAGTAAGTGCATCAACGATGATTGCAGTTCCGTTCGGTCCGTATCCTTCGTATACGATGTGTTCGTAGTTGTTAGCATCTCCGTCTCCGGCTGCTTTTTTGATACTTCTGTCAATATTGTCATTTGGCATATTATTTGCTTTTGCCTTTGCAATCGCATCACGGAGTCTGCTGTTGTTAGCCGGATCAGCTCCGCCTCCTTCTTTGACTGCTACAGCGATTTCACGACCGATCTTCGTGAATACTTTTCCTTTTGCTGCGTCGTTTTTTTCTTTTTTATGCTTGATATTCGCAAATTTTGAATGTCCTGACATTACTTTTTACCTCTCTTCAGTATTTTTACTATTCTCAATTGTACTATTTTATCACTTTTTTGTCCTACTGACAAGGACTTTGCGTATTGTATTATTATCAACTGACAATACATGGAACAGATAGCCTCCGAATTCCACCTGACATTCTTCATCTTCCGAAGGAATTCTGTCCAGGCAGTCGATCAGATAACCATTGATCGTATCGTAATCTTCTTCGTTGAAACTGATTCCCAGAAGCTCTTCCAGATCCTCCAGCTGTGTCATACCATCCACGATATATGTACCATCTGCCTGTTTGATGATCAGCTCTTCTTCCTCATCATACTCATCCTGGATATTTCCAACGATTTCTTCTACAATATCTTCCATCGTAACGATCCCTGATGTCTGTCCATACTCATCCAGCACGATCACCATATGGCTCTTGTCCTGCTGCATCTGTTGAAACAGTTTGTCAATCGCCTTTGTTTCCGGGATAAATCCTGCCGGACGGATGGCATCCTTCAGATCATGCACCGGTTTTTTCCTTGCCGGACCGTCCAGGTAGCTCTGCATCGCATCCCGGATATGAAGAATCCCCACAATGTTGTCAATATCTTCTTCATAAACCGGGAATCTGGATTTGTTCTCCTCCAGCATAAAGGTAAGTGCTTTTTCCAGAGATTCCTCTCCATCCAGTGCTACGATATTTTTCCGGTGCGTCATGATATCTTTTGCATCCGAATCCATATATTCAAAAATGTTGGTGATCATCTTCATCTCACGTCTTGTCAGAACACCTTTTTCATAGCCTTCCAGTACTTTTTCAATGATTTCTTCTGCAATTTTCTCTTTATCTTCATTGTCAGAAAATACATTTTTCATTTTCTGAAGTAAATTACCTTCCGTTTCCATTGCTTTCCATACTTCTCCTCTTTTATGTATGAAGCATCAGGCTGACGCACAGCGCTTCATCGACTTTTCTCATAAGCTCTTTGTCTACCCGGCACACGTAATCCTTCAGTCTCTGTTTATCGATAGTCCGAATCTGCTCCAGAAGGACAACAGAATCCTTGACGATTCTGTACCTTTTTGCATCGATTTCCACATGTGTCGGCAGCTTCGCTTTATTCATCCTTGAAGTGATCGCGGCACAGATAACGGTCGGACTGTGCCGGTTCCCGACATCATTCTGGATGACAAGAACCGGACGCACACCGCCCTGCTCCGAACCGACTACCGGACTTAAATCCGCATAATAAATATCTCCACGCCTGATCTGCACTTCTTTCACACTCCGCTTATCAAGATACTTTCATTATTGCCAGCTTTCTCCTGCTGTATTCATATCTCTTTCGAAGTGCATTCCCGCATTTTAGAAATAATCGACCTGCTCTACAACTTTTCCGTCACGCAGATATTCCCTCGGAACACGTTTATTGATATCACAGATAAATTCATAGTTAAATCTGCCGCTCAGACCGGCAAGCTCATCTATTGAAAGATAAGCATCCCCATCGTGGCCGACCAGTGTTGCCCTGTCACCAAATTTCACATCCGGAATTCCGGTCACATCTACCATAAACTGATCCATACAGACTCTGCCAAGGATCGGTGCCTTCTGACCATGGATCAGAACATATCCTTTGTTGGAAAGACTTCGTGGGTATCCGTCTCCATATCCCGTCGGGATTGTGGCGATCTGCATCCTTTTCGGGGCAACAAAGGTGCCTCCGTAGCTGACTTCCGTACCCTTTTCAATCCATTTCACATAAGTCACGTGCGCGATCAGCTCCATTGCCGGCCGGAGCGGAACTGCCTCCTTATTGACTTCATCTGACGGATACAGTCCATAGGTAGAAATCCCGGCTCTCTCCAGATTCATTCCAAGCTTTGGCATATCAATGATACTTGCACTGTTTGCACAATGATAATAAGTAAATTCCATACCTTCTGCTGCAAGATGTTCTTTCATCCACAGAAAAGCACGGATCTGTTCCAGTGTCGTGGTCTTATCCGCCTCATCTGCCTTTGAAAAATGGGTAAACATTCCTTCGCAATCCGTATAAACAAGCCTGCCGATCTTAAGGATCTCCTCTACACTTTCTTTCGCTACCGGAAAACCAAGTCTTGACATTCCAGTATCGATCTTAATGTGCAGATATGCCTTCTTCCCCATACGATATGCGGTCTCATCCGCAAGCTTCGCAAGCTCATAGCTGTAAGTTGTCATGCGGATCTCATGACGGATCATCTCTTCCAGCTGGTCCGGGAAAATACATCCCAGGCAAAGAATCGGCTTCTGAATGCCGGCTTTTCTGAGTACAACACCTTCATCCAGAGTTGCGACCGCATAGCCCCAGACATAGTCCACATCTTCCAGCATTCTTGAAATCGGCACCGCTCCATGACCATAACCATCTGTCTTGATGACCACGACCATCTTGGTTCCTTTTTCTATATTTGCATGCATCATTTCCATGTTATACATCACCGCATCCAGATCGATCACCGCACGCAGCCTGCTGTATTTCTTCATTCTGTCATATCCTCCAATTCCTTAAGTGTTCTGCCGAGCATTTTCAAGAGATCACCCGCAAGCACACTGTAAGAGCCAAGTTCTTTTCTGGCATGATCTCCGCACAGACCATGCAGATAAACGCCAAGCACAGCGGCATCATCCGGTCTCATATGCTGTGCCATAAGTCCGGTGATCATTCCTGCAAGCACATCTCCCGATCCGGCCTTTGCCATTGCCGCATTACCGGTGGTATTGATCATAAGCCTTCCCTCTGGCGCTTTCACAAGTGTCCTGCTGTCTTTCAGTACACAGACAGCATGGACTTTTTCTGTATATTTCCTTAATAGCTCTCTTCTGTTGTCTTTTAATTCCTGTACGCTGTATCCGGTCAATCTGGACATTTCTTTCATATGTGGAGTAAGTACATATCCGGAAGGATTCATCCGAATCTGTTCGATCCCCCACTCACCGGTCTTTGCCAGAAGGTTCAGTCCGTCCGCATCAATAACAGCCGGGGTTTTATTATTCTCAAGCACCTTTTTCAGTAATTCCTCCGAATGCGGTCCCATACCGAGTCCGCATCCAATACAGAGCACATCCGCCCATTCCAGCAAATCCGGAAGTTCTTCAAATGATTCTGTCTCATCCAGAGAATAGGTCGTCATTACCGCCTCCGGTAAAAGTTCCTGTAAGATTGCCCGGTTACTTTCCTCCGTATAAATCCGGACAAGACCTGCTCCCAAAAGATATGCTGCCCTGGCACTTAAATATGCTGCACCGGACATTCCTTTGCTTCCGGTAATCATCAGAACCTTTCCATAAGTCCCTTTATTAGAATCCGGTTTCCTTTGCGGCAGCATTGCCGGCACATCGGATTTTTCAAGTGCCATGCAGATTTCTTCTTCCGCAAAAAACTCCGGTCTGGTAATTCCGATCGGTGCTGTAACAAGCTTTCCTGTATACTCACATCCCGGATATAGGATCTGTCCCATCTTCTGAAACGCAAAGGTCACTGTAAGATCTGCTTTAAATGCCGTTCCAAGCACTTTTCCATCATCCGAACGGATCCCTGAAGGAGTGTCGACTGCCACCTTACAGGCAGTCATCCGATTCATCTGATCAATCACCTCTGCGTATCTGCCTTTTATTTCACGGGATAGGCCAATACCGAATACGGCATCTATAATAACACTATATTCTTTCTGTGGCAAACTGTTTCCTACAGATATTCCCAGATTTTCCAGAATTTTCATCTGTATTTTTGTTTCTTCACTACGATGGTCATAATTTCCGACCAATACTACATCTGGATGATTTCCTTCTTCTACGAGCATCCTTGCAATTGCGAATCCGTCACCACCGTTATTGCCACTTCCACACACGACCAATGCTTTCGACAAATCTATGTCTTCTGCTTTCATCGCAGCCACACACTGAAGTGCCGCCCGTTCCATCAGGACAAGGGACGGGACTTGCATCTTCTGTATCATTCTCTGATCCGATCTTCTCATCTGATCTGCTGTCAGTATTTCTTTCATATCCGGTCTCCCATACATTTAATTTTCAAAAAGGTGCAGGAAAAAACTTTCCTGCACCTCTGCCTTCTGGTCTGCTTTGCCTACTTTCCTTCATGTTCTTCATTGTATCTGGTGATATTATAAGATAATCTCATCAGACTTTCAGACAAATGAACATTCTCCACAATAATATTATCCGGCAGATTCAGATCTGTATGCGCAAAATTCCAGATAGCCTTAACTCCATTATCTACCAGGAGATTGGCAACCTCTACTGCTTTTGTCTTCGGAATCGTAAGAACCCCGATCTCAATATCGTTTTCTTTCACAAAATCCTTCAATTCATCCATCATACGGATCTCAACTCCACGGATCGTCAATCCGGCAAGCCTTGGGTTTACGTCAAACAGCCCTTTTAAAACAAATCCCCGATTTTCAAATGCTGCATAGTTCGCCAGTGCCTGTCCAAGATTTCCTGCTCCAATGATAACGAATTTATGTTTCTCGTTCAGTCCAAGGATCTTACCTATCTCTGTATAAAGATACTTTACATTATAGCCATATCCCTGCTGTCCAAATCCACCAAAATTATTCAGATCCTGACGGATCTGTGAAGCAGTTACTTTCATTCTTTTACTTAATTCATTGGATGATATCCGTTCGACTCCGCTCTCCAGTAGTTCCCCTAAATAACGATAATACCGCGGAAGTCTCCTTATTACTGCCTGAGATATTTCTCTTGATGCCACTTTCACTTCCACCTTCCTATTTTTTGACTCATTATTTTTAATTATATAAGAATCCAGTGAAAAAGTCAAATTTTATAGTTGTTTTTTGTCGTATTTCAGCTATAATTATGTTACTGTGAGCAGTAACATAATTGCCACTTTAACAGGAGGATATAAAAATGATACTGGCATGTCATAATCTGTCAAAAAGTTTTGGGGATCAGGTCATCGTAAAAGACGGATCCTTTCATATAGAGAACCATGAAAAAGCTGCCCTTGTAGGTATTAACGGAGCCGGCAAATCCACGATCCTCAAGATGATCGTAGGACAGCTTTCTCCCGATGCAGGGACGGTTGTTCTTACCAAAGGCAAAACTCTCGGCTACCTTGCACAGCATCAGGAGATGGAAAGCGGCAATACCATTTACGAAGAAGTCCGCACGGCAAAAGCCGAAGTCATTGAGATGGAAAAGCAGATCCGTACAATCGAGATCGAGCTTCCGTCTCTTTCCGGAGATGCTCTTGAAGCACGTCTTGCCACTTATCAGAGACTGACTTCTGCATTTGAACACGCAGACGGTTACGCCTATAAAAGTGAGCTTACCGGCGTTCTAAAAGGTCTCGGATTTACAGAAGAAGAATTTACTAAACCCGTAGATTCTTTATCCGGTGGTCAGAAGACCCGTGTATCTCTTGGCAAACTCCTTCTTACCAAGCCTGACGTCCTGCTTCTGGATGAACCAACAAACCACCTGGATATGAACTCCATCGCATGGCTGGAAACCTATCTTCTGAATTATCCGGGTGCTGTTCTTATCGTATCCCACGACCGCTATTTCCTGAACCGTGTGGTTACAAAGGTGATTGAAGTCGAGCAGGGACAGCTTCATACTTATATGGGTAATTATTCTGATTTTGCTGTCAAAAAAGAACAGCTCAGAGAAGCCAGATTAAAAGAATACTTGAATCAGCAGCGTGAGATCAAACATCAAGAAGCCGTGATCGAAAAGCTCCGTTCATTTAACCGTGAGAAATCCATCAAGCGTGCCGAAAGTCGGGAAAAAATGTTGGACAAGATGACACTTGTAGACAAACCGATGGAGATCAACACTGACATCCATCTGAAGCTGGAGCCTTCCCGTGTCAGTGGCAATGATGTCCTTTCTGTCAAAGGATTAAGCAAAGCCTTTCCGCCACAGACACTTTTCACCGATATCAGTTTCGAGATCAAGCGCGGGGAACATATAGCCATCATTGGCGACAACGGAACCGGAAAAACTACGCTTCTCAAGATTCTGAACAATGTGATCCAGGCAGACAGCGGTTCCTTTACACTGGGTGCCAATGTGGAGATTGGTTACTACGATCAGGAACACCACGTCCTTCATATGGATAAGACGATCTTTGAAGAAATTTCCGATGATTATCCGACACTTACCAACACACAGATCCGGAACATGCTTGCGGCTTTTCTTTTTACCGGAGATGATGTTTTCAAGCTGATCGGTGATTTAAGTGGTGGTGAAAGGGGACGTGTATCTCTGGCAAAGCTGATGCTCTCCAATGCAAATTTTCTGATCCTCGATGAGCCGACCAATCATCTGGACATCACTTCCAAGGAAATTCTTGAGCGGGCTCTGAACGATTATACCGGTACGATACTTTATGTATCCCACGACCGTTATTTCATCAACCAGACTGCCACCCGTATTCTGGAACTGACCGGCAATACCTTTGTAAATTATATCGGCAACTATGATTATTATCTGGAGAAAAAAGATCTTCTGACCCCGGCTGTTTCCACAGCTGCTTCCGAAGATGCACCGGCGCAGGTTTCCGAATCCAAACTAAGCTGGCAGGAACAGAAAGAAGAACAGGCACGTCTCCGTAAAAGGCAGAACGACCTGAAGAAAACAGAAGAACGTATCGGTGTTCTGGAAACACGTAATGGCAAAATCGATGAACTGATGATGCAGGAAGAAGTCTATACGAATTCTGTTAAATGCCAGGAACTGGCAAAAGAAAAAGCAGCAAACGAAGCAGAACTCGAAGAACTCTATGAAAAATGGGAAGAACTGGCTGAATAAGCCAGTTCTTCCCATTTTCCTGTCAGAGATACGCCCTTCATGCATTCCCTGCTCTTTTTATAATCTTTCTGCAATCGCTTTAATAAACCCTTCACTGTTCAGTACATGTACCTCCGGAAGAGTTGTGATCATTGCCAGATCCTTTGTCATATAACCCTCTTCAATCGTATCAATCGTTGCTTTTTCCAAACGGTCTGCAAAATCCATCAGTTCCTGGTTCCCATCCAGTTCTCCTCTCTTGCGCAAAGCTCCTGTCCATGCAAAAATTGTTGCAACAGAGTTTGTTGAAGTCTCTTCCCCTTTCAGGTGTTTATAATAATGACGCTGCACTGTTCCATGTGCTGCTTCATATTCATAAAAGCCTTCCGGTGATACCAGTACAGATGTCATCATGGCAAGTGAACCAAATGCTGAGGAAACCATATCACTCATCACATCCCCGTCATAATTCTTACATGCCCAGATATAACCACCCTCTGACTTCATTACACGGGCTACCGCATCATCGATCAGTGTGTAGAAATATTCAATTCCCGCTTCATCAAAAAGGTTCTTATACTCCGCATCAAAGATCTCCTGAAAGATATCTTTGAAAGTATGGTCATATTTTTTGGAAATGGTATCTTTTGTTGCAAACCAAAGATCCTGCTTTGTATCCAGTGCATAACTAAAACAGCTTCTTGCAAAACTTTCAATCGATGCATTGATATTGTGCATTCCCTGGATAATACCTGCTCCATCGAAATTATGGATCAGCTCTCTTGTCTCTGTTCCGTCAGGTGCCGTGTAGACCAGCTCTGCCTTTCCAGGTCCCGGAATCTTCATCTCGGTTCCTTTATATACATCCCCATAAGCATGACGGGCAATCGTGATCGGCTTCTTCCAGTTCTTTACACATGGTTCAATTCCTTTTACCACGATTGGAGCACGAAATACCGTTCCATCCAGAATCGCACGGATTGTTCCGTTCGGACTCTTCCACATCTCTTTGAGTTCATATTCTTTTACTCTTGCCGCATTCGGTGTAATGGTCGCACATTTGACTGCTACTTTGTACTTCTTTGTTGCATTAGCCGAATCAACTGTAACTTGGTCATCTGTCTCATTGCGGTGTTCCAATCCAAGATCATAATAATCTGTCTTAAGATCGATATACGGCAGAAGAAGATCATCTTTTATCATCTTCCAGAGAATTCTGGTCATCTCATCTCCGTCCATCTCAACAATCGGTGTCGTCATCTGAATTTTACTCATAACTTCGTCTCCTTTTTGGCTATTTTTCTTCGATATGCAGGTTCTCCATAACATGCATAATATGGATCGTTGCCAGATTGCCGGCTTTTTCCGCATCCTTCGCCTTGATGGCATTCAGGATCTCGTTATGCTCACCAATCGACTTGATCGCACGCTCTTCTGTCTTAACGGAAGTCCTTCTTGCAAGCTGTACATATTTGTGAAAATCTGAAAGCACATGATCCAGAATCCTGCTCTGTGATGCCTCATACAGAATCTGATGGAATCTTCCATCCAGCTCTGTCAGCTGATCGGAATGTCCTTTATCCATATGATACTCGGATAAAAGAATGATCTCATCTAGTTCTTCCAGCTGCTCCTGTGTAATATGTTCTGTTGCCCAACGGACGCATAATCCTTCCAGCATGGAACGAATCATATAAATATCATGTACATCCTTATCGGAAATACCGGTAACATAAGCTCCTTTATTTGGGATGATGTTCACCAGTCCCTCCAGTTCCAGCTGTCTAAGTGCCTCTCTTACCGGTGTACGGCTAACTCCAAGTTCCTTCCCCAATGTTGCTTCCCTGAGTTCGTCATTTTCTTCATACTTACCTTTCAGAATGTCATCTCTGATGGTCTGAAAAACCTGACTTCTCAATGAATACTCTTCCATTTTATCTCTCTCCTGAATTTCGTTAGATTGTAATCCCCTTTTCGTCACAGATTCTCTCAATCTCCCGGATTAGTTCCTGATCTGTGAGTACGGTCACACGGCCGGATTCATATTCCGCGTCAACCCACTTCTTCAATTCTACAACTAAAATGGAATTCTTGTCTACCTGTTTCTCATTTTTCAGGTGATAATATGTATTTATCCAATGTGCAATGCCTGCAAGACCGGAAGTATTTGACACAGCAACCAGCGGTGGACGGTTCAGAAACTTGCCGGTATCAAACACATTGTAGATTTCTTCGTTCTTTAACAGTCCGTCTGCATGGATCCCCGCACGGGTTACATTGAAATTCTTTCCGACAAACGGGGTACGCGGCGGAATCTGATATCCAATCTCTTTTTCATAATATTCTGCCAGTTCAGTAATCACCGTTGTATCCATACCATCCAGCGTTCCGCGAAGCTGCGCATATTCAAAAATCATCGCTTCCAGCGGCGTATTGCCGGTACGTTCACCGATTCCAAACAAGGAACAGTTCACACCACATGCTCCATAAAGCCAGGCCGTTGTTGAATTGTTGACTGCCTTGTAAAAATCATTATGTCCGTGGAATTCGATCAGTTCACTCGGTACACCTGCATGTACTCTGAGTCCGTAAATGATACCCGGAATGGAACGAGGAATCACAGCCCCCGGATAGTTGACTCCGTATCCCATTGTATCACAGACACGGATCTTCACCGGAATCTGATATTCTTCCATCAGATGCATCAGTTCCAGACAGAATGGAATGACAAATCCATAAATATCCGATCTGGTAATATCTTCCAGATGACATCTTGGACTGACACCGGTCTCCAGACATTCACGTACAACTGACAGATAATGTTCCATCGCCTCTCGTCTTGTCATCTTCAGTTTATAAAAAATATGATAATCCGAACAGCTTACCAGAATTCCGGTTTCCTTCATTCCCAGATCTTTTACCAGCTCAAAATCCTTTTTATTTGCACGGATCCAGCTTGTGACCTCCGGGAACTTATAACCTCTTTCCATACATTTATATACGGCATCACGGTCTTTCTTGCTGTATAAGAAAAATTCACTCTGACGAATCTTCCCCTGCGAACCTCCAAGCCTGTGCATATAATCGAAAATGGTTACAATCTGATCCGTTGAATAGGGTGCTCTCGACTGCTGTCCATCCCTGAATGTCGTATCAGTGATCCAGATCTCATCCGGCATACTGTGCGGTACAATACGATCATTAAACGCAATCTTAGGAATCTCATCATAATGAAACAGGTTCCGGAACACATTCGGTGTGTCCACGTCTACCAACGGGTACATATGCTCCTCAAGTTGCAATAAATTTGTATGCTTATCCAGATAAACCTTCCTATTTTCCATAACCGTCACTCCCTGACCTGTATTTTTGTATTTTTGTATTATTGTATACAACTATACCTTCGATGTCAACCCCATTTTCCTCATTTCGTGACTTTAGCCCAGTATTTCATTCAATTAAAGTGCTAATTGGTTAAATTTCCATATTTTTTCATCTATATCTCCCGTCTTTAATAAGCACCCAATCACATTTGCAGTCTCTATCCCCTCTCCCTAACTATGAAGCAGTCCTGCCCTTTTCACCAATACCGTTCATTGGCCGGGCGAGAAAAAGAATCTCTTCCAATCCTATTTTGTGCAATGGAGATGAAACTCAAAAATTATAGAAACCTCTGCTGACATAATTTTCGCCTTCGGAGGTTCATCGGAATGGTTTGCACAACCTGGATTGGAAGAGATTCTTTTTCTCGCCCGACCTAACAACCTTATTTTCAAAAAAAGACAGCCTCATCCCTCACCAGGGGATAAGACTGTCCTCTTAAACATTCTAATATAACTTCGCACTGATCAGCTTCGGTCTGAACCCGGCTGCCTCCAATGCCGCAATGATCCGGTTCTTATGATCGGTTCCAAATGCTTCCAGTGTCACACGAAGCTCCACAGCCGCATTCCGGTTAATACTTACAAACTGATTATGTTCCAGTTTGATCACATTTCCCTGCTCTTCTGCAATCGTCTGTGCCACTTTTACCAGTTCACCCGGTTTATCCGGAAGAAGTACCGATACAGAGAAGATACGGTCTCTCTGGATCAGTCCGTGCTGTACAACTGAAGACATGGTAATAACATCCATGTTCCCGCCGCTTAAGATAGATACTACTTTCTTACCTTTCAGATCCAGCTGTTTTAAAGCTGCAACGGAAAGAAGACCGGAGTTTTCTACTACCATTTTATGGTTTTCCACCATATCAAGGAATGCTCCGACCAGTTCATCGTCTTCTACAGTTACGATCTGGTCTACATTTTCCATGACGTATGGAAGGTTCTGTTCCCCGACTTTTTTTACTGCTGTACCATCTGCGATCGTGTTGGCACTTGGAAGTGTTACGGTATGTCCTGCTTCGATTGCAGCAGTCATACTTGCTGCTTCTGCCGGTTCCACACCAATCACTTTGATCTTTGGATTCAGCATTTTCGCAAGTGTAGATACACCTGTGATCAGTCCGCCGCCCCCGATCGGTGCAAGGATATAATCAACGGTCGGGAGTTCCTGGACAATTTCCATTGCAATCGTTCCCTGTCCGGTAGCTACATCCAGATCATCGAACGGATGTACAAAAGTATATCCGTACTCTTCTGCAAGCTCATAGGCCTTTGCACAGGCATCGTCATAGACATCTCCGTGTAAAACAACCTCGGCGCCATAGCTCTTGGTACGGTTTACCTTGATCAGCGGAGTGACAGTTGGCATAACAATCGTCGCCTTACATCCAAACGCTTTTGCCGCATATGCCACACCCTGCGCATGGTTTCCTGCTGAAGCTGTGATCAGACCTTTTGCACGATCTTCCTCAGAAAGTGTGCTGATCTTGTAATAAGCTCCTCTTAATTTGTATGCACCTGTGTACTGCATATTTTCCGGTTTCAAATAGACCTTTCCCCCGGTCTGGCTACTGAGATACTCACTGTAGATAAGCTTTGTCGGACGTGTCACACGTTTTACGATCTCGCTTGCTTCTTCAAATTTTTCCAATGTCAGCATATTATTATTCTTCTCCTTCTTCCTTCTTTTCTTCTGTTGTAAATAATGCCTGTACAAATTCGTCGGAATCGAATTTCTGCAGATCATCGATTGTCTCACCGACACCTATATATTTAACAGGAATTCCAAGCTCTGCCTGAATTGCAACTGCAATTCCACCTTTGGCCGTTCCATCCATCTTAGTCAGGATAATTCCTGTAATATCCGCAACATCACTGAATTCCTTTGCCTGTGAAAGTGCATTCTGTCCGGTCGTTGCATCCAGAACGACCAAAGTTTCCCTGTATGCTTCCGGATATTCTCTTTCCAGCACACGGTTAATCTTCTTCAGTTCCTCCATCAGGTTCTTTTTATTGTGAAGTCTTCCAGCTGTATCCACCAGAAGGATATCTGCCTTTCTCGCTTTTGCAGCCGCTACCGCATCATAAACGATGGCTGCCGGATCTGCACCTTCCTGTCCGCCGATCAGATCTGCATCCGAACGATGTGCCCATTCCTTTAATTGATCGCCCGCAGCTGCACGGAAAGTATCTGCTGCAGCAAGCACAACTTTCTTGCCCTGACCTCTCATCTTACCGGCAAGTTTTCCGATAGTAGTCGTCTTTCCGACTCCATTTACTCCGATCACCAGAACAACAGAAGTCTGGTTTTCAAATTCATAAGCTGTCTCGCCTACATCCATCTGTTCTTTGATACTGTCGATCAGGAGCTGTCTGCACTCAATCGGCTCTTTGATATGCTGTTCTTTTACTTTTTTACGAAGATCATCAAGAATCGCGTAAGTTGCTTTTACCCCCAGATCTCCCATGATCAGAACCTCTTCCAGTTCCTCATAAAAGTCCTCATCTATCTTTGAAAATCCATGAAAAATACTGTCCATTCCAGACACGATATTATCGCGCGTCTTGTTAAGTCCTGCTACCAGACGCTTAAAAAATCCCATTTTTTCTTCTGCCATCATATCCTCCTATCCACTACTTTGTAAGCTCATCTTCCAGAAGATCCACAGATACCAGCGTTGATACCCCTTTTTCCTGCATAGTGATCCCATACAGCCGGTCTGCCGCTGTCATCGTACCACGACGGTGTGTAATGACGATAAACTGTGTATTTTTCGTCAGCTTGTGCAAATACTGTGCAAATCGCGTGACATTAGAATCATCCAGTGCCGCCTCGATTTCATCCAGCAGACAAAACGGGGAAGGTTTCAGATTCTGGATTGCAAACAGCAGCGAAATCGCCGTCAACGCCTTTTCTCCACCGGAAAGCTGCATCATATTCTGAAGTTTTTTACCCGGCGGCTGCGCAATGATCCGGATTCCGGCTTCCAGCACATCCTCATCATCCATCAGTTCCAGAGTTCCTTTTCCACCACCGAACAGTTGTTTAAACACCTGATTAAACTCCTGGCTGATCTTCGCAAACTGCTCAGTAAACTGCTTGCGCATCGCCTCGTCCAGCTCTTCAATGATCTTCTTGAGCGTTGCTTCTGCCTCTACCAGATCATCATGCTGCGTTTTCATAAATTCATACCGCTCGGAAAGATTTTTAAAATCTTCGATCGCATTGACGTTCACCGATCCAAGTTTCCGGATCTCCGTCTTTAATTCCTGGATCCGCCTTCGCATCTCGGCAGGATCTGTCAGACTCTCATCCCGGATTTCCAGTGCATGATTATACGTCAGTTCGTACTCTTCCCACATATAATTGATCTGCTTTTCCAAAGCTTCCTCGTAGCCTTCTTTCTTGCTGGTAAGCCGGAAGGATTCTTTATCAAGTTCTGCCATATGAGCTGCCAGATCTTCTCGCTTTTTCAGGAATGCCTTATGCTTCTGATTCAGTTCTTCCCGCTTTTTCTGCGATTCTTCGATCTCTTTGTTAATTTCCTCAAATAATTCCTTTGAATTCTCTATCGTCTGCCGGATCTCGGTAATCTGTACTTCCTTTTGCTCTATTTCACCGTGATTCTCTCCTTTGCTTGCATTTAAAGTGGCAAGCTCTTCCTGGAATTTTCCCATCTCTTCCCGGATACGGACAAAATTCTCCTCGATAAAATCTTTTTTCTGCTCCAATGCAGCAAAACTGAGGTGAATATTTTCATTTTTGCGCACTTCTGCCGCTTCTGCCTCACGCTCTTTTTCCAGCCACTTCTGTGAGCTTTCCATCTGGCGTGTCAGCTCGTCCTCCAGTTGCTGGCTGGTCTCCAGCTCCATTTTGATCGATTCTTCGTTTTCCTCGATCTCATGAACCTGTTCTTCCAGTTTCTTGCGCTCCGCATAAATTCCTTCTGAATTTTCTCTGGTCACATTTTGACGGCTTTTTACCTGGTCCAGATTCATCTTCGCAGTATTTTGAACCACATAGTCATTCTGCAACTCCTGCTGGATTTCTTCCACCTTTGCATACAGCGCCGTCCGCTTCTCCTTTGCGGCCGCAACTTCTGCTTCCGATTTCTGGAGTTCTGTTTTCAGACGCGCAACCGTCTTTTCCAGTTCTTCAATCTCACGTCTTCTGCTGAGCAGATTACTGGAATTCTTAAATGCTCCACCACTCATTGCTCCGCCAGGATTGATCAGATCTCCTTCCAGCGTAACGATACGCAGAGACTGACGATACTTTCTTGCCAGACGGATCCCAGTATCAATGTTGTCTGCCACAAGAGTTCTTCCAAGAAGATGCTCTGCAAGAGATGTAAATTTATCTTCTACCGTTACCAGCTTGTCCGCCGTGCCGATCACACCCGGCTCGCGAAGGGCTTCTGCCCTGGCAAATCCCTGTCCCCCATGAATCGCTGTCAATGGAAGGAAAGTTGCACGGCCATACCGGTTCTGCTTCAGATAACCAATCATTTTTTTTGCAGTCTCTTCGTCTGCAGTAACAATATTCTGGATACTGCCTCCAAGTGCGATCTCCACCGCAGTCTCATATTTTTTATCTACTTTGATCAGATCAGCCACAACCCCCAGGATTTTCGGCTCACGGCTTTTCTGCTCCATCACACGACGGATACTGTTCCCATAACCATCGTAACGCTCCGTAAGGTTCCTCAGAGACTCCAGACGAGAGTACTCCCTGTGATAAGCATTCTGCCTGTTTCGCAGGTTTTCATTTGCCTGTCCGATCTCTTTTTGCAGTCCGGCAATCTCTGTTTCATAGTTTTTGATCTGTTCTACAGAATCCGTGATCTTCCCTGATACTGCCTTCAGTTCTTCCGTATACTGCGCGGCAAGTTCCTGTTGCCTCTGTACATCACTCTCCGCTTCTACCAGACGTTTGTAAAGCAGTGCCCGGCGTACCTTGATCTGTTCAAGCGTCGTTTCATAATGCTGCAGCTTTGCCTTCGTGGATGCACGGTTATTCAGAAGCTCACGGATATCGTTCTGATTCTTTTCAATCTCCACTGTCATCTCTGCAATCCGGCTCTGCAGGGCAGTCAGCTCCTCTCCTGCCTGCTTTTGTCTCTCAGATGCTGCTGCAAGATGTCTGTCGATCTCTGCTTTTTCTTCTTCCAGTTCGGATTTCTGCCTTTCACGGTTTGCAAGCTCTGCCTGAATATCGTTTGCGCGTTTTTCATAGTGTTCATCATTCATACGGACACTGTTGATCTGCTCTTTTAAAAGCTCGATCTGGTTTTCCAACTGCTGCTTCAGAAGTGTTGTCTCATTTCTCTGACTTTTTGCATGCTCGATTCCGGCGTCGATCTCATCTACTTCCTGCTCGATCTTCTCATACTGTGCCTTCATATCTTCATGCTTTTTACCGGCTTCAGTGAGTTCATTCTGCGCAATCTTCAGCTTCTCATCGTTTTCCCGGATCTGCCCCTTCAGACGTTTCATCTCCACCAGGAACATATTGATGTCATAATGCTTCAGTTCTTCTCTCTTTTTCAGATATTCCTTCGCTGTCTCCGACTGTTTCTGAAGCGGACCAAACTGCTTTTCCAACTCTCCCAAAATATCATTGACACGGACCAGATTGCTCTGCTCTTCTTCCAGTTTGCGAAGAGATAACGCCTTACGGCGCTTAAATTTGACAATCCCGGCCGCCTCATCAAAAAGCTCTCGTCTCTCTTCCGGCTTACCGCTCAGGATCTTGTCAATCTGTCCCTGTCCGATGATCGAATATCCTTCTTTTCCAATACCTGTATCATAAAACATCTCATTGATATCTTTGAGCCTGCAGACACTGCCGTTGATCAGGTATTCACTTTCCCCCGAACGGTACAACTTTCTTGTGACTTTAACCTCTTCAAACTCCACCGGGAGTTTGTGATCTGAATTATCCAGTGTGATCGCAACCGATGCGTAGCTGAGGGGTTTCCGGTTTTCCGTACCGGAAAAAATAACATCCTGCATCGTACCTCCACGGAGCTGCTTCACCTTCTGCTCTCCGAGTACCCAGCGGACGGCATCCGCCACGTTACTTTTCCCACTTCCGTTCGGTCCGACGATTCCGGTGATCCCGTTATGAAATTCAAAGACAATCTTATTTGCAAAAGACTTAAATCCCTGTACTTCAATACTTTTTAAATACATGCCTCACCTACTGTACCTTTCCTTCTTTCAGCTTCAGGATTGCCTGATAAGCCGCTTCCTGTTCGGCAGCCTTTTTGGTCCTTCCGATACCACATCCAAAGGCTTCTCCGCCGATCACAACCTCTACACGGAAGGATTTATTGTGGTCCGGTCCCTCTTCTCCTACCAGCTGGTAGACAATTCCTTTTTCCTGACCGCCCTGTACCATTTCCTGCAGGATAGTCTTGCTATCATAAAAGAGCCGTTTCCCTTCCAGGTCGTTTAAAATATATTTTAAAATAAACTCTTTCGCATTAGCAAAACCACCATCCAGATAAATCGCACCAATCAGTGCTTCCAATGCATCCGAGGTAATAGACTCTCTGAATCTTCCACCGGTCGCGTCCTCACCTTTCCCAAGCAGCAGATAACTTCCAAGTTCCAGATCCCGCGCACAAAATGCAAGTGCCTTCTCGCATACCATGCTTGCTCTTAACTTAGTCAGTTCTCCTTCCGGCATTGTCTGGTTCTCGAAAAAAAGATATTCGCTTGAAATCAGTTCCAGGACAGCATCTCCAAGGAATTCCAGACGTTCATTACAGTCTGCCTTCTTCATATGCTTTTCATTCACATAAGAGCTGTGCGTCACAGCATGTCTGAGCAAATGGCTGTCCTTGAAATTGTAGCCGATTTTTTCTTCCAGTTCCTTTACATTTCTGCTCATGATTGCTCCTCCAATTTTAAAAAAGGACACTCCCCAAAAATGGGGATGTCCCCTGTAATCATTTTCCTTAGTTAACAGCGTTCTTGATCTGTTCTACAGCATCACCTACTGTTGCGATCTTTTCTGCATCTTCATTTTCAATTTCGATATCAAATGCATCTTCAATTCCCATAATAATCTGGAAAATATCAAGCGAATCAGCTCCCAGATCATCTACAAATGTAGTGTCCATCGTAATTTCATCCGGGTTACATCCCATCACATCAACAATAATGTCTTTCAGTTTTTCAAATTCCATAATTCTTAATCCTTTCTGAGCTTATTCCTGTGCGGATTTTTCTTCCGCCTGAATACATTCTTTGATCTTTTCATTGATTCCTTCTTCTTTGAAGGTTACGCACTGCAAAATTGAATTGCAGACTTCTTTTGCCTTGGAACTGCCGTGTGTCTTTACTACCAGACCGGTGAGTCCAAGCAGTGGTGCTCCACCGTACTCACTTGCGTCAAAATCCTTCATAGTCTTTTTCAGCACCGGCTTAACCAGAAGTCCACCGATCATGCCGCGGAGATTCTGCTTCATACCACCTTTGATCTTGCTTACAAGAACCGATGCTACTCCTTCATAGAGTTTCAGGATCACGTTGCCGGTAAATGCTTCACAGACGATAACATCTGCCTGTCCGTGAGGGATTTCTCTCGCTTCGATGCTTCCGATAAAGTTAATATCCTTACATTCTTTCAGCATAGGAAAAGTCTCCTTAACCAGGGCATTACCCTTTTCTTCCTCAGCTCCGATATTGACGATCGCAACCTTCGGATTCTTGACTCCCATAATATGTTCCATATAGATCGAACCCATCTTGGCAAACTGCACCAGATGTGAAGGTCTTGCATCTACATTCGCCCCACAGTCGATCAAAATGGAGAATCCTTTTTCTGTCGGGATCAGCGGTGCAAGCGGTGGTCTTTCCACCCCTTTGATACGTCCAACCAGAAGCTGTCCCCCGGCAAGAACCGCACCGGAACTTCCTGCTGAAACAAAAGCGTCAGCTTCTTTATCCTTCACCATCTTAAGACCTACCACAATGGATGAGTCTTTCTTTCTGCGGATCGCCATAACCGGCGGTTCTGCTGTCTCAATTACTTCCGATGTATGAACAACCGAAATCTGTTCTTTATTATATGTGTACCCGGAAAGTTCCTGATTGATGACATCTTCTTTTCCGACCAGGATCACATGGATCGCATCTGACTTCCCGACCGCCTCGACCGCACCTTTGATGATCTCATGCGGTGCGTTGTCTCCGCCCATTGCATCGACAACAACTTTTGTTATTTCTTTCATACTGTTACCTCCCAGCATTACTAAACCAATTCTACTAGACATGACCGTAAAAATCAATAATATTTAGCAGATTTAGGAAAATTAGGAAAAAGAAAAGGAGTTAAGCAATACGCCTAACTCCTGTACTATAGCCTTTTTTAATTAGTTTTCTACAGTAACGATTTCTCTCTTGTTGTAAGATCCACAAGCTTTGCAAACTCTGTGTGGCATCATAAGTTCTCCACATTTGCTGCATTTCACCAGATTCGGTGCGCTCATTTTCCAGTTTGCTCTTCTCTTGTCTCTTCTTGCTTTAGAAGATTTATTCTTTGGACAAATTGACATAGGTTACACCTCCTTAAAATTCTTGTAAAGATCGCGGATAACTGACATTCTAGGGTCAAGACTGGTGTCTTCGCAGTCGCAGCTTCCCTCATTCAAGTTCTGACCACATACACTGCAAATCCCTTTACAGTCTTCGCTACATAGAACTTTCATCGGCCACCCTACTAAAATCTCGTTATAGAGCAGCTGCTCCACATCAAGATGATATCCGTCAATGTAATTCGCTTCATCGGATTCGCCATCATCTTCTCCGTCTGCCAGAGCTGTATTCACCTGCTTTTCAAAGGAAAGCGTGAAATCTGTCGGTACATCTGTAAGACATCTGTCACACGGAATGATTACCGTAAGACTTGTCTCACAACTGATATGAAGTTTTTTTTCGCCGGCATACTCGACATGAATATGCACAGGCTGTGTCCGGCTTACCGGAAATCTGCTTCCGTTCACCTTCACTTCTTTCATCTCAGTGCCGACCACTTCGTCAATGGACTTATGCGGTTCAGATAAGACTTCGGACAGGTCAATTAACATAATTCTTTCTCCTGTTCACACCTAAACTATTATACCATGTAAATTCTTTTTGTCAAGGATGATTTACAGATTTTAAGGTTTTTTCTAATTTCTTCTGTTATACAAGTGCAACTGTCTCTCTTGCAATTGCAAGTTCTTCGTTTGTCGGAACTACAAGAACTTTCACTTTGGAATCTGGTGTAGAGATTACGATCTCTTCTCCACGTTTTCCATTTGCTTCTTCATCGATTGTAATTCCAAGATATCCAAGATAGCTGCAGACTTTTGTTCTTACAAGTGCACAGTTCTCACCGATACCTGCTGTAAATACGATATTATCAACACCGTTCATTGCTGCTGTGTAAGCACCAACATATTTTGCTACTCTGTATGCAAATACGTCGATTGCAAGTTCTGCACGCTTGTTGCCTGCTTTTGCTGCTGCCTCAAGATCACGGAAGTCGCTGGATACACCGGATACACCTTCCACACCTGATTTCTTGTTCAGGACATTCATAATTCCTGCAATGTCAAGGTTTTCTTTCTTAGCAATGAATTCCATGATCGCCGGATCAATATCTCCGGAACGTGTTCCCATTACAAGACCTTCCAACGGAGTAAGTCCCATAGAGGTATCTACTGATTCTCCGTTAAGCACTGCTGAAACAGATGCTCCATTACCAAGATGGCATACGATCGTCTTTGTTGCGTTGTATGGTTTTCCAACAATCTCAGCTACTCTCTTAGATACGAAGCTGTGGCTTGTTCCGTGGAATCCGTAACGTCTTACTTTGTATTTTTCATAATATTCATATGGAAGTCCATACATATAAGCTTTCTCAGGCATTGTCTGATGAAAAGCAGTATCAAATACAACAACCTGTGGTGTGCCCGGCATCAGACTTTCACAAGCTTCGATTCCGATTAAGTTTGCCGGGTTGTGAAGTGGTGCAAGGTCATTGCACTCTGCGATCGCAGCTTTTACTTCCGGTGTTACAACTACAGATTTTGCAAACTTTTCTCCGCCGTGAACAACACGATGTCCGACTGCTCCGATTTCGTCAAGGCTCTTAACAACACCTGTATCTGCATCTGTCAGCGCGTCGATTACGAACTGGATTGCTTCTGTATGTGTAGGCATAGCCTTTTCAGATACATTCTTCTCTCCACCTGCCGGCTGATAGGTAAGTCTTCCGTCAATACCGATTCTTTCGCAAAGACCTTTTGCGAGAACCGCCTCCGATTCTGAGTTGATGAGCTGGAACTTCAGTGATGAACTTCCGCAGTTGATTACTAATACATTCATTGATGTTTCTCCCTTCTGGTACTAGAATTTTCTTTATTAGAACTCACACTCTATTCTTAATTATACTCCTTGCACACATTGTATACAAGTAATGTTATTTTTTTCACGTAATATTTTCCAGTACAATGTTTTTTGCACAAAAACTCTTTTTATAGTATAATCTTTTCACAAACAACACAAAGGAGATTTTAGTTAAAAGTATGAAAATCGTCGGTATCATCGCAGAATATAATCCGTTCCACAACGGACATCAGTATCATATAGACCAGGCACTTCAAAAAACGGGGGCAGATGCGGCAGTTGTCCTTATGAGTGGTGACTTCGTCCAGCGTGGCGCCCCTGCTATCGCACCAAAGCATTTGCGGGCAAAAGCTGCCCTTCTTGGCGGTGCATCACTCATTCTGGAGCTCCCGGTCCTTTTTTCCTGTGGCAGTGCAGAGTTGTTTGCAAGAGGTGCCGTTTCTATTTTTAACAGTCTTGGCTGTATTTCCTATCTCTGCTTTGGCAGTGAGTGTGGCGATATCAAAAAACTCAATCGGCTTGCCCGGATTCTTTCCGAAGAGCCAGAAGTCTACCGGCAGCTCCTGCAGGATGAGCTGCGAAAAGGCCGACCGTTTCCGCAGGCACGCCAGACTGCCCTAAGTGTCTATACAAAGGATCCGTCCCTTGCCGAAATCCTGTCCTCACCAAACAATACTCTTGGGATTGAATACTTAAAAGCGCTCCGGTATTTCAAAAGTCCGATCCAGCCTTTCGCGATTCCCCGCAAGGGATCCGGCTACAATGATACTGACCTCCGCGAAACCTTCAGTTCCGCAACTGCGATCCGCAACCGAATTCTGAATCCATCTTTACCAGAAGATGCTTTTTCATCCGTCGCAGGACAACTTCCGCCCGCTTCTTCAGATCTGCTGCGAAAGAATTACCAGTCCTCACTTCCGGTTACCCAGGATGATTTTTCGCTCCTGCTAAAGTATCGACTGCTCTGTGAGAGTGCTTCCTCTCTGACCGATTACCTTGATGTCAGCAAAGACCTCGCCAACCGGATCATCAATCAGAGAAATGATTTTGCTACCTGGAGTTCCTTCTGCGATCTTCTGAAAACCAGAGAGCTTACCTACACCCGGATCAGCCGCGCCCTGCTGCACATCCTGCTCGGCATAGAAAAGGACACCTTCCGACATGAGCCTCCTTTCTGTTTTGTAGAAGATTCCGGCAACATTTCCGGCAAAGCAAAAAAAGAGCGGTCATCCACATCCGCCCTTTATGCCCGCGTACTCGGTTTTCAAAAAAAAGATACTCAAATTCTTAAAGAGATCAAAGAGTATGCCACCATCCCTCTGATCACAAAGCTCGCAGATGCCAGAGATCTCACCTCCGCCACCCAGGTCCTCCTGAACCTGGACATTTTCGCATCAGACCTGTATGAATCCATAATTACCGAGAAATTTGGCACACCTTTTACAAATGAATACCAGAAGCAGTTGCAAATTATTTAACCCTTCCCCTTTGTCAAAAAGAGACTTTTTGCACACCACTACTACGCATGTTTGTGCAAAAAGTCTCTTTCTCATTTAGTTCACATGAAGAATTTTGGTAAGAGTCACCGCCCTGGCTCCAGGTCCGATATGGCATGCCACACTCAACGACAGTGGATCCATCCGGATTTCAAACTCCGGAAATGCTTCATGAAGCTCATCCAGCCATTCCTGTGCCTCCTTGCGGTCTCCTGTGTAAGCTGCATCCAGATACAGATCTTTTTTTCCATCACAATCTCCGAATTCTGAAGTACGAATCTCATTAATTGTCTTGATCATCGTCTTCTTTGCACTCTTCCATCCTCTTGACTTCGCAAACGCATCCAGCTTTTCTCCTTTAAGACGGAGAACTGGCTTCAGGTTCAGAACCGTTCCAATCGCTGCAGCTGCCGGTGTAAGTCTGCCGCCTTTCTTCAGGTATTTTAAAGTATCTACTGTAATATAGATATCACTGTCCCACTGGATCGCTTCTAACAGTTCTTTAATTTCTGCCGCGCTCTTTCCAGCATCTGCAAGCTTTTTCGCCTCTTCCACCGATCTTCGCTGCGTAACAGAAATCCGGTGATTATTTACGACCTGTACTTTTCCATCATAGTCCTGGGAAAGCATGATTGCAGTCTCACATGAACTGCTAAGACCGGCTGACATCGGAATATGCACAACCTCATCATATTCCTCCAGCGCCTTGTCCCACATATCCATTACATCTCCGGGAGCCGGTTGGGAAGTCTTAATATCTGCATCTCCTGCCAGTTTTTCATAAAACTCCTCCTGCGTGAGTGTGATATCCTCGTAAAACAACTCCTCATTGATATAGAATGGCATCGGAAGTACGTAAATTCCCATCTTCTTTCCTTCTGCCTGTGTAATTCCACTGTTACTATCTGTTACAATCGCAACTTTCCCCATGCTCTCTTTACCTCTTTCTAATTTTTAAAACTATGTATCGGTGCAGGAATTCTTCCCTTTCGATTCACAAATGCACTGCAGTCAAATTCATTGACCGGCATGATCGGCGCATATCCCAAAAGGCCACCAAACTCTGCCATATCTCCAACATCCTTTCCAACTACAGGTATCACACGAACCGCCGTTGTCTTCTGATTGACCATTCCGATCGCCATCTCATCCGCAATGATCCCGGAAATCGTAGTAGCTTTCGTCTTACCCGGAATAGCGATCATATCAAGTCCTACCGAGCAGACACAAGTCATCGCCTCCAGCTTTTCTATACAAAGAGATCCGGCATTGACTGCATCGATCATTCCTTTATCCTCACTGACCGGAATAAAAGCTCCGCTTAAACCTCCTACATAGGAAGACGCCATAACGCCACCTTTTTTCACCTGATCGTTCAGCATAGCAAGTGCTGCTGTTGTTCCTGGTGCGCCAACTCTCTCAAGTCCGATTTCTTCCAGAATCTCCGCTACTGAATCGCCAACAGCCGGTGTCGGTGCAAGTGACAGGTCAATGATTCCGAACGGAATACCAAGCCTTTTGGAAGCTTCTCCGGCTACAAGCTGACCAACCCTTGTCACCTTAAATGCGGTCTTCTTGATCGTATCACAAAGTTCCTGAAAACCCTCGCCACGACATTTTTCAATCGCTCTTTTTACAACACCAGGTCCGCTGACACCGACATTGATCACGGCATCTCCTTCGGTAACACCTAAAAAAGCCCCTGCCATAAACGGGTTATCATCCGGTGCATTACATAAAACTACAAATTTTGCACAGCCAATCGAATCCTTGTCCTTTGTCGCCTCTGCTGTCTCTTTTACAATCTCGCCGCAAAGACGGACTGCATCCATATCAATACCAGTCTTTGTCGAACCTACATTGACCGAACTGCACACACGCTCTGTCTTTGCCATTGCCATCGGAATGGAACGGATCAGGAGTTCATCGCTCTTTGTCATTCCCTTGGATACGATTGCAGAGTATCCTCCGATAAAGTTTACACCGACTTCCTTTGCTGCTTTATCCAGTGTCTCTGCGATCGTCACAAAATCCTCTGTTTTTTTGCAGGCTGAACCGCCAACAAGTGCAACCGGTGTAATGGAAATCCGCTTATTAACGATCGGAATTCCAAATTCACTTTCGATCTTCTCTCCTGTCGATACAAGATCCTTTGCAAGTGTTGTGATTTTTTTATATATCTTTTCATTCAGTCTGTCCAGATCTGAGTCAATACAGTCCATCAGACTGATACCCAATGTGATTGTTCTTACATCCAGATTTTCTTCTTCGATCATCTGGTTTGTTTCTACTACTTCGTAAAAATTAATCATAGCGGTTCTCCTTACACTCTGTGCATTTTTTCAAAAATCTCTTCTCTCTGACAATGAATATTGACACCGATCTGTAAGCCGATATCACGAAGTTCTACCGCTACGATATCCAGTTCTTTTTTTGAATTTTCCACATCTGCAACCGCCATCATATTAAAATACCCATCCACGATCGCCTGGGAAATATTTAAAATATTGATATTGGTCTCTGCCAGGTATGTACATACTTTTGCAATAATTCCTACCGAATCTTTACCGACTACTGTAATAATGCATTTCTTCATTCTGCCTGTCCTCCTGAATCCAATCCTGCATACTTTCTTTTTCTAAACCTCGATCACTGCAGACACCTGATCCCTTTTTGCAACTGCGATTGGTATCTCATCCCCCTTATACGGGTTCTGCCCCAAAGTGACCTCCAGCCTGACAGTCTCATACGCAAGTTCTTCGTAATTATTCTCCTTGCTCAAATGCCCCAGCAATACACTCTGCAAGTTATTGTGTAGTATATCACAAAGAAGCCGTCCTGACAATTCATTTGATAAATGTCCTCTGTCCCCAAGAACTCTCTGCTTCAGGTAGTACGGATAAGGACCGACTTCCAGCATATGTATATCATGGTTAGATTCCAACAGAACCGCGTTTAAATCCTTCAGGTTCTCTACCGTATATTCATCATATTTTCCAAGATCCGTTGCTACCGCGATCTTCTTTCCATCCTGCTCAAAGCGGTAGCCGCTCGGTTCATTTGCATCATGGGAAATAGCAAATGGATGCACATCAATATCTCCCAGCTTAAATTCTTTATCTATCTGGATTTCATGGTAAAGTCCTTCCGGCATTTTCCCGAGATTTTTATAATCACGGATTCCCCGAATCGTTCCCGGTGTTCCATAGATCGGGATCTCATATTTTCTGCTGAATACACCAAGTCCCTGAATATGATCTGCATGTTCATGGGTGATCAGGATTCCATCCAGCTCTTCCCCTTTTATTTCAAGTTCCTTTAAGCCTTCCTCAATTCGTTTTTTGCTGATTCCTGTATCTACAAGCAGATGCGTGTGATCGCTCCCCACATAAATACAGTTTCCGCTGCTGCCACTGGCAATGCTGCATAATCTCATCTTGTTTCTTCTCCCTGTTCTTAGCCTCTTCCCAGTGCCAAGTCTATCTGTTTTTCCGTTTCTTCAAAGGTTCCGCCATTTTCGATCACAAGATCCGAAACCGCTGTAAATGTCTCTTCCGACGGCTGATTTGCAAACACCGCATACATTTTTTCATCTGAATATCCGCGTGAACTTCTCAGTCGCTCCATCCGAATCTCCTGTGGCACATGAATATACCAGATCTCATCCAACATCTCACGATATACCGGTTCCGTAAGGAGTGCGGCTTCCAGAATAAAAAGCTCTTTTCCCTCTTCCTGCGCCTTCTGCATTTCCTCCCGGATCTTTTCATTGACCGCCGGATGCACGATCGCATTAAGCTTTTGCAGTTTCTCTGGCTGATCAAACACAATTCTGCCGAGAATTTTCCGGTCAATCGTTCCGTCCGGATTTAAAATTTCTTTCCCAAACGTCTCCACGACCTTCTGATAACATTTTTCTCCCGGAAGCTGTACCTGATGTGCCACCAGATCTGACTGGCAGATCACCGCACCGCACACTACACTTAAAAAGTCGAGTACTTTGCTCTTCCCGGAACCAATACCTCCTGTTATTCCTATTTTTCTCATATCTGTTTCCTTCTATTTTGCCTCATACCAATTTTTTCCACTATGCATGTCAATTTCAAGCGGAACGGAAAGATCTGCCGCATGCATCATGCCTTCTTTCAGGATCTCCCGCACTTCCTCTTCCTCTTCCTTCCATGTCTCGATCAGAAGTTCGTCGTGTACCTGCAGAACCAGCCTGGATTTCATGTTTCTCATGCGAAGCTCTTTGTCCACAGCGATCATTGCGATTTTCATGATATCTGCAGCCGTTCCCTGGATCGGAGAATTCATTGCCACACGTTCCCCGAATTGTCTCTGCATAAAATTGCTGGAAGACAGCTCCGGAACCGGTCTTCTTCTGCCAAATAAGGTCACAACATATCCCTGTTCTTTTGCATGAGCAACTGCATCATCCAAAAATTTCTTGATGCCCGGATAGGTTTCAAAATAACGGTCAATATATTCGGCCGCTTCTTTTCTCGTAATACTTAAATCCTGGCTCAGTCCAAAAGAACTGATCCCATAAACAATACCAAAGTTGACTGCTTTTGCATTTCGCCTCTGCAGATCGGTCACTTCATCAAACGGAGTATGAAACACCTGAGAAGCTGTGATCCGGTGAATGTCCTTTGCCTCCCGGTATGCTTCGATCAGTGCTGCATCTCCGGAGCAATGTGCCAGCACACGCAGTTCTATCTGCGAATAATCAGCATCTACAAACACATATCCCTCTTCCGGCACAAATACTTTACGGATCAGCCGTCCAAGTTCTACCCTCGCCGGGATATTCTGCAGGTTTGGCTCTGTACTGCTGATACGTCCGGTCGCTGTGACTGTCTGATTGAATTTTCCATGGATCCGGTGATCATCTTCATGAATAAACACGGCAAGCCCATCTGCATAAGTCGATTTCAGCTTGGCAAGCTGACGATATTCCAGGATTTTTGCCACGATCGGATAATCCGGTGCCAGCTTATCCAGTACGTCTGCTGCCGTCGAATATCCTGTTTTCGTCTTCTTTCCATTTGGGAGGGACAGATGTTCAAAAAGGACCACGCCCAGCTGCTTTGGTGAATTGATATTAAATTCTTCCCCGGCAAGCTCATAAATTTCCTTTTCCAACTGTACGATTTTTCCGCCAAGCTGTTCTCCATAGCTTTTCAGTTCTTCTGCTTCTACACGCACCCCATTCTGCTCCATGTGGAACAGAGTAAATACAAGCGGCATCTCTATTTCTGTAAAAAGCTTCCACATTTCCTCTTTTTTCAGCTTTTCTTCCAAAACTTCCGATGACGCAAATGCAGCATAGGCTTCATAACAGACCATTTTTTCCAGTTCTGTCTTCGGATCGATCATCAATCCAAGATGCTCCTGTGCCACATCTTCAAATCCATAATCATTTTTCAACGGATTCAGGAGGTAAGCTGCTACAATACTGTCAAAGCACTTCTCCTCTGCTGCTCCTTCTAATCCTTTCAGATAAGGCAGGGATGACTTCAGATCAAACACCACAAACCGTCCGGCATGCTTTGCCACATGTACAAGTGCCTCCAGAAGTTCCTCCATGCTGTATCCATTTCCTGCCGGAATACAGTAGATCTTCTCTTTTCCAAACGAAATTCCAATTCCACCTATCTCAGCATTTCCTGCAAACAGCGGAAGTACATTTCTGGTGTCTTTGTAAAGAACGGCTCCCACCGTCTGCGCTTTTTCTGCCTCCGCAAAGATTTTCTGAATTTCTTCTTTTCCCACAGCGATCACAAATGCATCTTCAATCGAATTCTCACTCTGCACATCAAAACGATTCAGCAGATTCTTGAACTGCAGTCTCTGGAAATAGACATAAGCTTCCTCTGTATAAAGATTTCCAAGCTTCGCCTCTTCCAGTTCATAAGCAAAATCCGCGTCTACATCGATTGTCGCCAGCACCTTACTCATTTGTGCCTGATCCCAGTATTCCACCAGATTTTTCGATGCTCTCGGCGGCTTCAGTTCGGATGCATGCTTGTAGGCATTTTCAATAGATCCGTATTCTACAATAATCTTGGTCGCCGTCTTTTCTCCGACTCCCGGCACCCCTGGGATATTATCTGAAGTATCTCCCATCAATGCTTTCACATCGATAAATTCTGTCGGTGTCACCTGGTATTTTTCTTTTACGTCCACTGCATAATAATTCTCGATCTCAGTTCCGGTCCGTTTTGTCTTCGGAATCCGGATCTCAACATGGTCTGTAGCAAGCTGGAGAAGATCTCTGTCTCCGGAAATAATGACCACTTCCATCCCCATTCGCTCGCATCTTTTGGACAGCGTTCCAAGAAGGTCATCTGCCTCCAGCCCTTCCTGCTCGATCGTCCGGATTCCCATAGCATGCAGAACTTCCTTCATCAACGGTACCTGCTGTCTGAGTTCTTCTGCCATCGGCTTTCTCGTCCCCTTATACGCCTCAAACATCTTATGGCGGAAAGTCGGCGCATGCACATCAAATGCAACGGTCAGATACTCCGGCTTTTCCTCCTCCAGGATCTTGAACATAATATTTAAGAATCCATATATTGCATTCGTATGGAGTCCTTCCGCATTTGTCAGATCCGGAAGTCCGAAAAACGCCCTGTTCAGAATACTGTGTCCGTCTATCAATACGATTTTGCTCATAATCAACTGCCTCTCTGTAAGTCTCATCACTTACTTCTATCTTTTCTATCTATTCGTTCAAATATACAACATCTCATTATGACATTTTTTTGATATATTTTCAATATTCCTAAATAAATCCATTTACAAATATTATATGAACAGGATCTTAAGAAATATATTTTCAAAAAATACTTGCGAACCAATAGCAAATATGCTATCATTATTTTCGGTTCTTATTGAATCTTTAGTTAAGCCGGCATGTCGGAATGGCAGACGAGGCAGACTCAAAATCTGTTGCGGGTGACCGCGTGCGGGTTCAAGTCCCGCTGCCGGCAGTTATCCAACATCCCTGAAGCCCTTATAAACCAAGGGTTTCAGGGATTTTTACATTCAGAGTGTTTGGTTACTTTTGATTACCTTTTTGATTACCTTTTTTGTTGACTTCGTCAATGTCGTTCCACATCAATCCTGAAAGTTCACCTACACGCATTTCGGTATAAAGGGCAAGCTCAACGGCATATGGAAGAATTTCAAGTGATGTGCTTTTTATTTTGTATTAAAATGTTTTCCATAATACCAGGGTCAAAAGGTCAGAAATCCTCTTGACCCCAACATCTTTTCCATTAAATTTGAAATATTACGTCAGATTTTTTTGTATAAATTTTTGCCCCTGGATCAAATCCAGGGGCATTTTCTATCTCACCTTATAATTCTATTTTCCGAGCTTATCCGCTTCTTCCGTATTCTTCTTAAGTTCCTCATAAACCGGGAAGCAGTCGAAAGTTGCAAAGTAATCCATCGGAGTCTCTGCTCTGCGGATCAGCTGTGTACCTCCGTCCTCTTTCAGAAGAACTTCTGCGGAACGAAGACGTCCGTTGTAATTATATCCCATAGAGAATCCATGTGCTCCGGTATCATGGATCACAAGCAGATCTCCCATGTCAATCTTCGGAAGCTGACGGTCGATTGCAAATTTATCATTATTCTCGCACAGAGAACCAGTCACATCGTAAGTATGATCGCATGGTTCATTTTCTTTACCCACGACAGTGATGTGATGGTAGGCACCATACATAGCCGGACGCATCAGGTTTGCAGCACATGCATCTACACCGATGTACTCTTTGTGCGTATGCTTTTCATGGATTGCTTTTGTCACAAGGCATCCATAAGGTCCAAGCATAAAACGGCCAAGCTCTGTGTAAATTGCCACATCGCCCATTCCAGCCGGAACAAGAACCTCTTCGTACACTTTTCTTACACCTTCACCGATCACCTTGATATCGTTCGGTTCCTGGTCCGGTTTGTAAGGGATTCCCACACCACCGGAAAGGTTGATGAACTTGATATGTACACCGGTCTCCTTCTGAAGCTTAACTGCTACTTCAAACAAAGTACGTGCAAGTGTCGGATAATATTCATTAGTTACAGTATTACTTGCAAGGAATGCATGGATACCGAACTCTTTTGCGCCTTTGGACTTCAGGATCTTGAATGCCTCAAAAATCTGTTCAGTTGTCATACCGTATTTGGCATCTCCCGGATTATCCATAATGCTGTTGGAAATTTTGAAAAGTCCACCCGGATTATAACGGCAGCTGATTGTCTCCGGAATCTTTCCGATCGTCTTTTCCAGAAAATCAATGTGTGTAATATCGTCCAGGTTGATGATCGCGCCGAGCTTATCAGCAAGTGCAAATTCCTCTGCCGGTGTATCATTGGAAGAAAACATAATATTTTCTCCAACCTGTCCGACAGACTCAGACATTAAAAGCTCTGTATAGGAAGAGCAGTCACATCCGCATCCATATTCTTTTAAAATATTGAGGATATATGGGTTTGGAGTTGCCTTTACTGCAAAATATTCTTTATATCCTTTGTTCCATACAAATGCTTCTTTGAGTGCTTTTACATTTTCTCGGATCCCTTTCTCATCATAAAGATGAAACGGAGTCGGATATTCTTTTACGATTTCATCTAACTGTGTCTTTGTTACGAATGGTTCTTTTTTCATCCTGTTCATCTCTCTTTCGTTTAGTCGATGGTTGCAATACGCATCATATTACTTACAGAACCCTTTTCACGCTGTACGCTCGGTGAAGGAATACCAGCTGTCAGGACCACAATATCTCCACTGTCCACACATTTCTTTGCCTGTGCAAGATCAATTGCCCCGCTGCAGATATCATCTGTTGTATGGAATTCCAAGGACTTCAGTGCTCTTACTCCCCAGTAGATCGACATCCGGCGAAGGGTACGTTCGTTCGGTGTAATTCCAAGGATTTCCTGTCTCGGACGAAGGTTGGATACAACCCTTGTTGTTGCACCGGATACAGATGGAGTGATGATGCATCTTGCATTCAGGTTCGCTGCCGCAAGAACAGAAGCATATCCGATCGCACTGGACACACCTGATTTCAGATGATCGCCGGCTTTAACAAGAATAGAATCATAATCCAGATGTTCCTCTGTCGTCTCTACAATATGAACCATCATCTGGAGTGCTTCCAGAGGATATTTTCCCTGTGCTGTCTCTCCGGAAAGCATAACTGCATCTGTTCCGTCGTATACCGCATTGGCAACGTCCGTCACTTCCGCTCTTGTCGGACGCGGATTACGCATCATAGAATCCAGCATCTGTGTTGCAGTGATAACCGTCTTAAAGTTGTCATTACATTTCTGGATGATCATTTTCTGGAGATGCGGCACTTCCTCTGCCGGAATCTCTACACCAAGATCTCCACGTGCCACCATGATACCATCAGCCGCACGGATGATCTCATCAATATTCTCAATACCTTCTGCGTTCTCTACCTTTGCAATGATTGGAATATACGGAGCGCCGAGTTCTTTTAAGTATGCCTTGATCTCAAGTACACACTCTGCATTTCTTACAAATGATGCTGCGATAAAGTCAATATCCTGCTCTACACCGAAACGGATATCATCCTTATCTTTTTCTGTAATAGCCGGAAGACGAATGGCTACGTTCGGTACGTTAACACCTTTTTTTTCACCAAGTTCTCCACCATTTACTACAGAACAGACAATCTCTGTCTCTGTCTTGCTCTCTACACGAAGTCCGATCAGGCCATCGTCGATCAGAATGGTACAGCCTTTATAAATATCCTGTACCAGTCCCTTATATGTGATAGATACTCTCTTATTATCTCCTACGATATCTTCTGTTGTCAGAGTGAAGGTTTCTCCTTCTTTTAAAGTAATCTTCTTTCCGTCTTTCAGGATTCCTGTACGAATTTCCGGTCCCTTTGTATCCAGAAGGATTGCAGTGTTTGTATGTTCCTCTTCACGAAGCTCTTTGAGCATATCCATTCTGAACTTCTGTTCTTCATGATCACCATGTGAGAAATTGAAACGTGCCACATTCATTCCATTCTGGATCAGCTTTCTCATCATTTCTCTGTCGTTGGTGTTTGGTCCCATTGTACAAACAATCTTGGTTTTTTTCATTGTTTCCTCCTCTTATTATTCAATTTGATTCTATGTTAGAACTCTACTTCACATGTTCGTGTGTGAAAAGATGGTCCTGGCAATATTCATAATTCCCGTTACACTTTGAACAATAACGGAACTCCAATGTCGGATCGTCAAGTTCCGTACGACCGCACACTGCACATCTGTGCTTTGCACCGCCTGCATACTGATTCTGCGGACGGCTTATCTGCTTCTGGAATTTCTTTCTGCGGGCAGCCTGTTTCGGACTGTGTCCACGCAGATTCCGGTTGCAGAAAAAGAAAATAATAAAGTTCAAAAGGGATGCGATGATCACGATCCGTATGATCAGACCGCCCTGCACTGCGTCTACCGCAAGCAGAACCACATCCAGAATTGCAAGCCACTTCATCTTGATCGGGATAATGCCGTAAAGCAAAAGCTGATAATCCGGCATGATGGATGCACATGCAAGGAAAATGGACATATTGATATAGTAAGTACTGTAAAGGCTTCCAAATCCGGTAATGCCTCCGATCAGTCCATTCACAATAAAGGCTCCAATAACTGTAAATAATATTCCTGAAAAAATGTAAACATTGTAACGAAATGCCCCCCAGTAGCTTTCCAGCGTATTACCAAGGGAATAGTATAACAGCATCATAAAGATAACAAAAATAATATTGTCATTCGGCGGGATGATCACCCAGCTTAGAAGTCGCCACACCTGCCCTTTCAAAATCAGTGCCGGTTCCAGTGTAAAATAAGTAAGAAGCTGTGGCATCGTAAAACTCAAAAGATATCCGATCGCATAGCCTGCAAGCAGATACATCGTAAGATTTCTAATTGCATAGCGCCCGAACCTGCGCTCCATTTTATCTAACCAGTTCTTCATTCAAAATCTCCTTCCACGTATGTTATTTTATCGTCTGCTTTTTACTTTGTCAATTCCATTCCACCTCTTTACTCTCTTTTCACATAATTTACATCTTTTGTTCACTTCCAGGCACTTTTTTCTACAATGCCATACACAACTTCTGTTTGTATTTTCGTTGGTTCTGTCGTATAATGTAAGATACTGTAGTTCTCTGCAAACTACATTTAATAGGTAATAACACAGACAAATTTTTTAATTGTAATAAGGAGTAGTTAAATCATGAATCAGACAGAATTACATACCCTGGGGATTGACATCGGTTCTACAACTGTTAAAATCGCAGTTCTGGACAGTAATAATGATGTTCTGTTTTCTGATTACGAGCGTCACTTCGCCAATATTCAGGAAACCCTTTCTGATCTGCTTGGTCGTGCTATCTACAAGCTCGGTCAGATCAAGGTATCTCCAATGATTACCGGATCAGGTGGTCTTACTCTGGCAAAGCATCTTGGCGTACCTTTTGTCCAGGAGGTTGTTGCCGTTTCCACCGCTCTTCAGGATTATGCACCACAGACCGATGTAGCGATCGAGCTGGGCGGCGAAGATGCCAAGATCATCTATTTTGAAAATGGAAATATTGAGCAGCGTATGAACGGAATCTGCGCCGGAGGTACCGGATCTTTCATCGACCAGATGGCATCCCTTCTCCAGACAGATGCAACCGGTCTGAACGAATATGCCAAAAATTACAAAGCACTTTATACGATTGCAGCCCGCTGCGGCGTATTTGCCAAGACAGATATCCAGCCGCTGATCAATGACGGTGCTACCAAAGAAGACCTGTCTGCTTCTATTTTCCAGGCAGTCGTCAACCAGACCATCAGTGGTCTTGCCTGCGGAAAACCAATCCGCGGACATGTTGCTTTCCTCGGTGGACCGCTTCATTTCCTCTCTGAACTGAGAGAAGCGTTTATCCGTACTCTCAAGCTGGATGACGAACACATTATCGCACCAAAGTATTCCCATCTTTTTGCAGCCGTCGGCTCTGCGCTGAACTCTAAAAAGGATGTAGTCACCTCTCTTGGTGAGATGCAGAAAAAGCTGGATGCCCATATTGAAATGGACTTTGAAGTTGAACGTATGCAGCCGCTCTTTTCCAGTGAAGCAGATTACAATGAATTTAAGAACCGCCATGCAAAGCATCAGGTGCCGGTTGGTGATCTTGCCAGCTACCGCGGTAATGCCTACCTTGGAATCGATGCCGGTTCTACCACCACGAAAGCCGCTCTGGTCGGAGAAGACGGTACTCTTTTGTACTCCTTCTACCATGGCAATGACGGTGATCCTCTTGGTACGACCATCGGTGCGATCAAGGATATTTACAGCCAGCTTCCGGAAGGCGTACAGATCGTTCACTCCTGCTCAACCGGTTACGGAGAAGCGCTCATTAAAGCCGCACTTCTTCTGGATGAAGGCGAAGTTGAAACCGTATCTCACTATTACGCCGCTTCTTTCTTCGAACCGGATGTAGACTGTATCCTCGATATCGGTGGTCAGGATATGAAGTGTATCAAGATCAAGAATCAGACTGTAGACAGCGTACAGCTCAACGAAGCATGTTCTTCCGGATGCGGTTCCTTTATCGAGACTTTTGCCAAATCCCTGAACTACACCGTAGAGGATTTTGCGCATGAAGCACTTTTTGCGAAACATCCGATTGACCTCGGTACCCGTTGTACCGTATTTATGAACTCAAAGGTAAAACAGGCGCAAAAAGAAGGTGCTGAAGTATCCGATATTTCAGCCGGACTTGCTTATTCGGTTATCAAAAATGCTCTTTTCAAGGTTATCAAGGTATCCGATGCATCTGAGCTTGGTAAAAAAATTGTTGTACAGGGTGGTACATTCTACAATGATGCCGTACTCAGAAGCTTTGAGACCATCGCCGGATGTCAGGCAATCCGTCCGGATATTGCAGGAATCATGGGTGCTTTTGGGGCTGCGCTGATTGCAAGAGAACGCTATGGTTTCAAAGAATGCAAAAATACAACCATGCTTTCCATTGATGAAATCAATGAACTTACCTATACAACCTCAATGGCAAAATGTAACGGCTGTACCAACAACTGTCGTCTGACCATCAACAGATTCAGTGGCGGACGTCGTTTTATTTCCGGAAACCGTTGCGAGCGCGGTCTTGGAAAAGAGAAAGCAAAGAGTGATGTGCCAAACCTTTTCGCTTATAAAAATGAACGTTATTTTGGTTACACGCCATTAGATCCATCCGAAGCAAAACGTGGAACGGTTGGTATTCCAAGAGTTCTCAACATGTATGAGAACTATCCGTTCTGGTTTACTTTCTTCACAAAACTGGGATATCATGTGTTACTCTCTCCTGCTTCTACACATAAGATTTATGAACTTGGTATTGAATCTATTCCGAGCGAATCCGAGTGTTATCCGGCAAAGCTGGCGCACGGACATGTACAGTGGCTGATCAACCAGGGTGCAGACTTTATCTTCTACCCTTGTATACCATACGAACGTGGTGAATTTGCCGATGCCGACAATCATTATAATTGCCCGATCGTCACCTCATACGCGGAGAACATCAAGAACAATATGGATCCGATCGTACACGGTGAAGTAGATTTCATGAATCCATTCCTCGCCCTCACAAGCGAAAAGACAATCACAGACGGACTGGTCCGTGAATTTACTTCTGCAAAGAATCTTCCAGCAGAAGAAATCAAAAATGCCGCTCATGCTGCATGGGAAGAACTTGCTGCATGCCGTCAGGACATCCGCAAAAAGGGTGAAGAAACACTCGCTTACATGGAAAAGACAGGAACCCGCGGCATTGTACTTGCCGGTCGTCCATACCATTACGATCCGGAGGTCAACCACGGTATCCCGGAGATGATCACCTCCTACGGACTTGCCGTTCTGACGGAAGATTCCATCTCCCATCTGAATCCGGTAGAACGTCCGCTGATTGTTATGGATCAGTGGATGTATCATTCCCGACTGTACGCAGCAGCCAATTTTGTAAAGACAAGAGATGATCTGGATCTGATCCAGCTGAACTCTTTCGGATGCGGTCTTGATGCCGTAACAACCGATGCTGTTGCAGATATTCTGACCGGTTCCGACAAGATTTATACCTCTCTTAAGATTGATGAGGTTAATAACCTGGGTGCTGCACGTATCCGTATCCGTTCTCTTCTCGCCGCCATCCGCGTCCGCGAGCAGAAGCATATGGAGCGCACCATTCGTCCGGCAAATATCGAAAAAATTCCTTTTACAAAGGAGATGAAGGAAACCTATACCATTTTGTGTCCGCAGATGTCACCGATCCACTTTTCACTGATTGAGCCAGCCTTCCAGGAAGCAGGCTACAAACTGGAAGTACTGAAAAATGATAACAAGCATGCAGTTGACATGGGCCTTAAATATGTAAACAATGATGCCTGCTACCCGTCTCTGATGGTAGTTGGACAGATCATGGAGGCTATCCTTTCCGGCAAATATGACACCGACCACCTGGCTGTCATTATTTCGCAGACCGGTGGCGGATGCCGTGCTTCCAACTATATCGGATTTATCCGCCGTGCTCTTAAAAAAGCCGGTTACGGACACATCCCTGTTATTTCAATCAACTTAAGCGGGCTTGAAAGCAATCCTGGATTCAAGATCACCCTTCCACTTGTACTGAAAGGTGTGTATGGTCTGATATTTGGTGATCTCTTCATGCGCTGCCTGTACCGTGTCCGCCCATATGAAGCTGTTCCAGGCTCTGCCAATACCATGCATAAGAAATGGGAAAAGACAGTTATCGAATTTATCAAGAAAGGCTATCCAAGCAGACACGAGTTTAAGCGTCTCTGCCGCCAGATCGTAGAAGATTTTGATTCTCTTCCATTAAAAGATGTCAAAAAGCCACGTGTCGGAGTTGTCGGAGAAATCCTTGTTAAATTCCTTCCAGCTGCCAATAACTACCTGGTAGATCTTCTTGAACAGGAAGGTGCCGAAGCCGTGGTTCCGGATCTGACCGACTTCCTGCTCTACTGCTTCTACAATACAAACTTTAAAGCAGAACATCTCGGCATGAAGAAATCAACCGCCCGCATGGGTAATCTCGGAATCAAGGCTCTGGAATGGTTCCGCAAGCCTGCCGTTGATGCATTAAAAGCAAGTAAACGCTTCGATCCACCATCACATATTGAACACCTGGCTTCGATGGCAAAAGAAATTGTTTCTCTTGGAAACCAGACCGGTGAAGGATGGTTCCTTACCGGAGAAATGCTGGAGCTGATCCACAGCGGTGCACCAAACATTGTCTGCACACAGCCTTTCGCCTGTCTGCCAAACCACGTAGTCGGAAAAGGTGTTATTAAAGAACTGCGCCGCCGTCATCCGGAATCCAACATCGTTGCAATCGATTATGATCCGGGAGCAAGCGAAGTAAACCAGCTGAACCGCATCAAACTGATGCTTTCGACTGCGCAGAAGAAGATGTAGAAATTTTAGATATGTAAAATATAGGTTCTAATGGAACGACCAGAGGAATCAAAAATACTCCCCACGCATTCAGTTGCACTGGGGAGTATTTTTGATTCCTCTGGTCTGTGTATTGGTAACTTTTTTTACATATGCAAAATTTTTTTGGATGGTGCGAACTAGGATTTAGGGAATTGCAGTCGGAAGGGAAGATTAGTGTAATATCCGACTCTCAAATCACTTCATAAATCGCATTTTCTTTTCCCGTTATCCCCATGTCATAGTTTTCCTATATCATTCTAAACTCTCCCCTCTTCAACACACTCCCACAGGTTCCCCCATTGATAAAATTCCCTCTCTCACTATCGAAAAAGCACATCTTTCATCGAAGCTTCATCTTTCTTTACAGTTTTTTCTCTCCGAATTCAGCACCGTCATTTTTACCAGTACAGTTAAACGGTCGATTTTACAAAAGAAAGTCCTCCAATTCACTTTTTGCGCAATGTAGATGAGACTCAGGAAGCGTGGAAGCCTTTGCTGAACACGCTTCCCGCCCTAAGAGGCTCATCGGAATGGTTTGCGCAATGGAATTGGAGGACTTTCTTTTGTACAATCGGCCACCACAACCTTTACATCAAAAAACAGTGAATTCTCCTTCTGGAAAATCCACTGTTTTCTCACATATATTAAGCTTCTTCGACTTCTACTTTTTCGCCAAGAATTTTATCAATACTTACCAGTTTTACGCTGAGTACGAATACCTGTGCTGCAACTTCCAGTTCTTCTGGTGTCGGGAAGGACGGTGCAATTCGGATATTACTGTCTTTTGGATCCTTTCCGTATGGGAAGGTTGCTCCCGCTTTTGTCATGATCAGTCCGGCTTCTTTTGCTTTGGCTACGATTGCTTTGGCACATCCATCCAACGCATCGAAGGAAATAAAGTATCCTCCTCGCGGTGCTATCCAGGAACCAATCTCAAGTCCGCCAAGCTCACTTTCCAGTACACTTAATACGGTGTCAAATTTCGGTCTTAAGATATCTGCATGTTTCTTCATATGCTGAACCATTCCATGGATATCACCGAAGAAACGCGCATGTCTGAGCTGGTTTAATTTATCATGACCGATGGTCTGTACGGACATCATCTTGCGGATTTCCGCAAGGTTTTCATCGGATGCTGCAATTGCTGCAATACCAGAACCCGGGAAGCTGATCTTGGAAGTAGAACCGAATTTGTAAACCATGTTCGGATGTCCTTCTTTTTTACATTCCATCAAAATCTCGATCAGATAATCCTGTTTATCCTCATACAAATGATGGATTCCATATGCATTATCCCAGAAAATACGGAAATCTTCTGCCGCTGGATTTAATTTTGCAAAACGGTGTACGGTTTCATCAGAATAAGTGATTCCCTGTGGGTTAGAATATTTCGGTACACACCAGATACCTTTTACAGCCGGATCATTCTCCACATACTGCTCTACCAGATCCATATCCGGTCCATCCGACGTCATTGGAATATTGATCATCTCAATTCCAAAATGTTCGGTGATTGCAAAATGTCTGTCATATCCAGGTACCGGGCACAGGAATTTTATCTTGTCAAGCTTTGCCCAAGGGGTGCTTCCCATGATACCATGTGTCATCGCTCTTGCAACAGTATCATACATTACGTTCAGGCTGGAGTTACCAAAGATGATAATATTGTCCTTCGGTACTTCCATCATATCAGAAAGAAGCTGTTTTGCTTCTTTGATTCCATCGATCACTCCATAGTTACGGCAATCTACTCCTTCTTCGCAGACAAGATCTGATGTACTCTTAAGTACATCCATCATCCCCATAGAAAGATCAAGCTGTGCTTTGGACGGTTTACCTCTGGACATATCCAGTTTCAGACCTTTTCCTTTAACATCTTCAAATTCTTTTTCCAGTCTGCTCTTTAATTCAAGCAGTTCTTCTCTACTCATATCTCTATATGCAGTCATCTTGAAAACCTCCCATAATCATCAACTAATCATTGTGTGTTTCTTGCCGTACTTTATACTTCCGAAATCTGCCATCTGCAATTTCTTTCAGCTGTTTTGACAACATCAAAACTCACTACAAGTAGTAAGTATATAGGAAAAATGATTTTTCGTCAACCAATTCTTGCATATAAATATGACATATCGTGATTTTTGTTGATTTAAATATGTTTTTTTGAATTTTTGTTTTTCATTTCATGCATTTTTCCATTTCGATGCTTTTCAAAAAGAGTAGATCAGATTTATATGCAGCATATTTTCTTTTCTCCTGCAGTATGTTTTGCTCTTCTGACAACAAAACACCCGGAACCATTTTCATGATTCCGGGCAAATATATTTACTATTTTACTAATAATGATTTTCCAGTCATATCTGCTGGCTGCTGCATTCCCATCAGCTCGATCAGCGTCGGAGCGATGTCTGCAAGGCATCCGCCTTCACGAAGCTTATATGCAGGATCTGCATTTACAAGAATGAACGGAACCGGGTTCGTTGTATGAGCGGTAAATGGTTCTCCTGTCTCTTCATCGATCAGCTGTTCTGCATTTCCGTGGTCAGCGCAGATAAACATCTGTCCACCAACTTCTTTCACTGCATCAACTGCTTTCCCTACACATTCATCAACAGCTTCAATTGCTTTGATCACTGCTGCTTCTACACCGGTATGGCCAACCATATCCGGGTTTGCAAAGTTAATTACGATTACGTCGTACTTATCCGCTTTGATTGCATCTACAAGCTTGTCACATACTTCATATGCACTCATCTCCGGCTTCAGATCGTAAGTTGCAACCTTAGGCGATTTGACAAGGATTCTGTCCTCTCCCTTGTTCGGTTCTTCTACTCCACCATTAAAGAAGAAGGTAACATGTGCATATTTCTCTGTCTCGGCGATTCTTGCCTGTGTCATGTTGTTTGCTGCAAGAAATTCGCCAAATGTATTCGTGATGCCTTCTTTTACAAATGTAACCATTTTATTTGGAATTGTCTCATCATACTCTGTAAAACATACATAAGTTGTCTTGATACGTTCTCCTCTGTCAAATCCGTCAAAATCATCCGCACAGAATGTTCTGGTGATTTCTCTTGCTCGATCCGGGCGGAAATTAAAGAAGATCACAGAATCTCCGTCTTTTACAGTTGCAACCGGTGTACCGTTTTTTGTCACTACAAATGGTACTACGAATTCGTCAGTTACTTCTTTGTCGTAAGAAGCCTGGATTCCTTCTGTTGCTGATGCTGCTGTGTCACCTTCGCCGCGTGTAAGTGCTGCGTATGCTTTTTCTACACGGTCCCAACGGTTGTCACGGTCCATTGCATAGTAACGTCCGGAAACACTTGCAACTTCACCTACACCGATTTCTTTCATCTTTGCTTCTAACTGTTCAACATATTCTTTTCCAGATGCCGGAGGTGTATCACGTCCGTCAAGGAAGCAGTGAACATATACTTTGTCCAGCCCCTGTCTCTTTGCAAGTTCCAAAATTCCATAAATATGTGTAATGTGACTGTGTACACCACCATCAGATACCAGTCCCATCAGATGAAGAGCTGTACCGTTCTTCTTCGCATTTTCACAGGCTGCAAGAAGTGCCTTATTTTCAAAGAAATCGCCATCATCGATTGCTTTTGTGATCTTGGTGAGCTCCTGGTAAATAATACGTCCTGCACCCATATTCATATGACCTACTTCCGAGTTACCCATCTGACCATCCGGAAGTCCTACAGCAAGTCCGCTTGCATTTCCTTTTACAAACGGATATTCAGCCATTAATTTATCCATAACCGGTGTGTTTGCCTCTGCAATACCGTTGCCTTTCTTTTCATCTCTCAGACCGTAACCGTCTAAGATCATCAAAACTGTTGGTTTTTTACTCATCGTCTTACACTCCTTCATTTTGTCTTAAAGCGTTTGATTTCTCTTTCAGTTAAATATTGTACATGATTTTACATATGCTTGCAAGCACTTGTTAAAACTTTGACAGCTGAAAAACGCAGGCATTTCTGCCTGCGCCTTGGTATAATTGACTATTTCCAGTTTACAATCTTACCAAAATCTGGTTTTAAAGAAGCACCACCTACAAGTCCACCATCGATATCCGGCTGAGCGAATAATTCCGGTGCTGTAGCTGCATTTACAGATCCGCCGTACTGAATACGGATTGCTTCTGCTGTAGCTTCATCATAAACTTCAGCGATACATTCACGGATAGCTTTGCAAACCTCCTGAGCCTGCTCTGTTGTAGCTGTCTTACCGGTTCCGATTGCCCAGATTGGCTCATAAGCGATAACTGCTGTCTTAGCCTGATCTGCTGTTACATTCTGGAATCCAACTTTAACCTGCTGACGGATGAAGTCCATTGTCACACCCTGTTCACGCTGTTCAAGAGTTTCTCCACAGCACATGATCGGTGTAAGTCCGTGTTCAAATGCTTTCAGCATCTTTTTGTTCACAGTCTCGTTTGTCTCTGCGAAGTATTCTCTTCTTTCAGAGTGTCCGAGAACAACATATTTAACACCAGCATCTGTAAGCATGTTCGGAGAGATTTCTCCTGTGTATGCACCTTTTTCTTCAAAGTACATATTCTCTGCTCCAACCTGGATGTTGCTTCCTTTTGCAGCTTCTACAACCGGAATGATATCGATTGCCGGTACGCAGAATACCACGTCAGCCTCTTCTGTCACAACCAGAGATTTGAGTGTATTCACAAGCTCTACTGCCTCTGAAGGTGTCATATTCATTTTCCAGTTACCTGCAATAATTTTCTTTCTTGCCATTGCAATAATCTCCCTTATTTTATCTTAATTACAGACGCTGCTTATTTATCGTTAGCAGCTGCTACACCTGGCAGTTCCTTACCTTCAAGGAATTCAAGGGAAGCTCCGCCACCTGTAGAGATGTGAGTCATCTTGTCGCCGTATCCGAGCTGGTTAACTGCTGCTGCCGAATCACCACCACCGATGATTGTTACTGCATCTGTCTCAGCAAGTGCTTTTGCGACTTCTTCTGTTCCTTTTGCAAAGTTCGGCATCTCGAATGCACCCATAGGTCCGTTCCATACAACTGTCTTTGCATCTTTTACAGCGTCAGCATAGATCTTGATTGTCTCTGGTCCGATGTCAAGTCCTTCCCATCCTTCCGGAATTTCGCCAGCTTTAACAACTTTGATATTTGCATCATTTGAAAAATCATCTGCAATTACGTTGTCTACCGGAAGAAGGAGTTTTACGCCTTTGTCTTTAGCTTTCTGAATCATGTTCAGTGCATATTCACAGTAATCTTCTTCAAGAAGAGATTTTCCAACGGTTCCGCCCTGTGCTTTGCTGAATGTATAAGACATACCTCCACCAATGATCAGAGTGTCTACTTTATCGATCAGGTTTTCGATTACAGAAATCTTGCTTGAAACTTTAGCTCCACCAAGGATTGCAACGAACGGTCTTTCCGGATTGTTTACTGCATTTCCAAGGAAATCGATTTCTTTCTGCATAAGATATCCTACAACTGCTGTATCAACATATTTGGTAACACCAACGTTAGAGCAGTGTGCACGATGAGCTGTTCCGAATGCATCGTTTACGAATACATCACAAAGAGAAGCGAGTTCCTTAGAGAATTCATCTCCGTTCTTTGTTTCTTCTGCTCTGTAACGTGTATTTTCAAGAAGGATTACCTCTCCATCTTTCATAGCTTCAACTGCTGCTTTTGCATTTGGTCCTACTACTTCAGGATCTGCTGCGAATTTTACTTCCTGTCCGAGAAGTTCTGAAAGTCTTACTGCAACCGGTGCAAGAGAAAGCTCCGGTTTCGGTTCTCCCTTCGGTTTACCAAGATGTGAGCAGAGGATTACTTTTCCTCCGTCAGCGATCAGTTTCTTGATTGTAGGAAGTGCTGCAACAAGACGGTTCTCGTCTGTGATCTTTCCATCGATCAGAGGTACGTTAAAATCGCATCTTACAAGGACTTTTTTCCCTTTTACATTGATATCATCTACAGATTTTTTGTTAAGCATAATCCTGCCTCCTGTTTACATTTCGTTTAAATGGGATGTGCCCGGGCATATCCCCGTGCTGAGCGCAGTCGCTTGCGGCAATCTACGTTTTCGCACGAATACGCATTTTGAGCACATAGTGCCCTTTATTTAACAGGAAGCTCCATCAGAATTTCCTGTTAAATAAAAGGGTCCGGTCCATGTAGACCGGACCCTTGCTTGAGCCTATCTCTGGAATATTCCAGTAAGAATCAATTCAGCCTGTCCAAACAAACGTTACGGATTAAAGTAATGTTCCGAAGTGTTTGATTGTTCTTACCATCTGGCTTGTGTAAGAGTTTTCGTTGTCATACCAAGAAACAACCTGTACTTCTGTTGTTCCGTTGTCAAGCGGAAGTACCATTGTCTGAGTAGAATCGAAGAGAGAACCAAATCTCATTCCTACGATATCGCTAGAAACGATCTGATCTTCGTTGTATCCGAATGATTCGTTAGAAGCTGCTTTCATAGCTGCGTTGATCTGTTCTACAGTAACTTCACCTTCAACTACAGCTGTAAGGATTGTTGTAGATCCTGTAGGGGTTGGTACACGCTGTGCAGATCCGATAAGTTTTCCGTTAAGTTCCGGAATAACAAGTCCGATTGCTTTAGCTGCTCCTGTGCTGTTAGGAACGATGTTTACTGCTGCTGCACGAGATCTTCTCAGATCACCTTTTCTCTGTGGTCCGTCAAGAGTCATCTGATCACCTGTGTAAGCATGGATTGTGCACATGATACCAGATTTGATCGGTACAAGATCATTAAGAGCCTTAGCCATTGGTGCAAGACAGTTTGTTGTACAAGAAGCTGCAGAAATGATTGCGTCATCTTTTGTAAGCTGTGTATGGTTTACATTGTAAACGATTGTAGGAAGGTCATTTCCTGCCGGTGCAGAAATGATAACGTGTTTAGCACCTGCATCGATATGTGCCTGAGCTTTTGCTTTAGATGTGTAGAATCCTGTACATTCAAGAACTACATCTACTCCGATTTCTCCCCATGGAAGTTCAGCTGCATTAGCTTTAGCGTAGATTTTGATTTCTTTTCCGTCTACTGTGATGGAGTCTTCTCCAGCAGATACTTTATCAGCTAATTCATATTTTCCCTGTGTTGAATCATATTTTAATAAGTGAGCCAGCATCTTAGGAGATGTAAGGTCGTTGATTGCTACGATCTCAAATCCCTCTGCTCCAAACATCTGTCTGAATGCAAGACGTCCAATACGTCCAAATCCATTGATTGCTACTTTTACTGCCATGATTTAGTCCTCCTAAAGATAAATTGTATTACTGTATATAACAGTTACATTTTTCTTGATAAATCTTATCATTGTTTAAGATTTATCAACTGTAATTTATTGTACTAAATTCAGAACAAAAATTCAATCCCCTTTTTTCACTTTATTTTTCTGAAAACCGGGGCCCTTTTTATGAATTCTGCATAATATTTAAAACCACATGCTTCGAGAATATTGTCAACTATGTTAAAATCATACCCTACATGCTCTGGTTTATGTGCATCTGCGCCGACGGTGATGATCTCTCCCCCCAGCTTTTTGTATCTTTTTAACACATCCGGATGCGGGTGTGCAAAAGGAAGGCCATACTTCAGTCCTGCCGTATTGACTTCCAGCCCTTTCCCGTGTTCAATAAGATACCGCAGGATTTCATCTATTTCATCCGCAAATCTGCCGTAAGAATATTCCTGTTCCCGATGTTTTCCATAGCGTACCACATAATCCAGATGTCCGAGCACATCAAAATCCGCTACAGCCCTGATATCGGCTATTGTCTCCTGAAGTGCCATCCGGTAGGCCTCTTCATCCGAAATTCCCTCAAAGAACTCAGGATAATAAGGATCCTTCCCACCAACCACATGCATAGATCCGATCACAAAATCATACGGATTTGCCGCGGTAAATGCTTTTGCTTTCTTCGCAAGGTGTGGCTGAAGTCCAAACTCCACACCGATCCGGATATCCAGCTTCTCTTTATACTTTTCCTTCAGTGCTCCAAGCTCTTTAAAATAGGTTTCCGGATCAAACACAAATTCAATATCATCACAAAAATAATCAATATCTTCATGATCCGTAAAACAGATTGCTTCCAGTCCTTTATCGATTGCTGCAAGAACCATATCTTCCGGTTTTGCCTCTGAATCTCCGGAAAAATAAGTGTGCATATGACAGTCCGCTCTCATAATTTCCCCTCCTTGTCATTCTTCATGTGTAAATCCACCCGGCTTTCCCGCAAATCATTTGTTGGATTGCAGTACGGTCCCAATATACCAAAAAACAGAACAATTCTGAGCTATCCCAGAATTGTTCCGCCTCCAAGTACATAATCTCCATCATACAGTACCAGTGCCTGCCCCGGTGTAACCGCTCTCTGCGGTGTCTCAAAGATGCACTCTATCTCATCTTCTCCCGTTTTGCGGACTGTGCACCAGTCCCCTTTATGGTTGTATCTGATTTTGGCAAATACGCGCATCTCACCTTCCAGATTCTCTACCGTCATAAAGTTCAGCTTATTTGCACGGACCCGCGTCGTCATCAGATCTTCATTCGTCCCTATCACAACTTCATTCGTATCCGGACGGATCTCAAGCACGAATGCCTGATACCCAAGAGAAAGTCCAAGTCCTTTTCTCTGTCCGATCGTATAGTGGATGATTCCTTTATGCCGTCCCAGGATCTTTCCGTCCGGTGTTACAAAATTACCTTCCGGGATTTTCTGGTTACTTTCTTCTTCAATAAAAGATGCATAATCGTCATCGGATACAAAACAGATATCCTGACTGTCCGGTTTGTTCGCAATCTGCAATCCAATCTCTTTTGCGATCTTGCGGATCTGGTCTTTTTCATATTCACCGACAGGCATCAGCGTTCTTCTCAGCTGATCCTGGGTAAGATTATAAAGCGCATAGGTCTGGTCTTTTGACCAGGTTGCCGAATGCCGGATCGCATAGCGTCCGTTCGGCAACTGTTCTACTCTCGCATAGTGACCTGTTGCAATATAGTCTGCTCCGATCTCCATGCTCCGCGTAAGAAGAGATTCCCATTTTACATAACGGTTACACGCAATGCACGGATTTGGTGTCCGGCCATGCAAATATTCATCCACAAAATAATCGATTACCTTCTCCTGAAAATCCTTCTTGAAATTCATCACATAATACGGAATGCCGATCTGTGCCGCAACTTTTCTGGCATCATCTACCGCGCTGAGTCCACAGCATCCGCCGTTTTCTTCCTGTATTTTCGATTCTTCGTCCTGCCAGATCTGCATCGTCACACCAATCACATCATATCCCTGTTCTTTCAGAAGATATGCCGCTACCGATGAGTCGACACCACCTGACATTCCGACTACCACTTTCTTTTTTGCCATTCTCTTTTCTCCTGCAGAAAATTCTAATACTCTTCCTCTTCTGCTTCTTCACCTTCACTGATATCGTTCTTCGGCTTCTGGAGTCCTTCGATCTTGATCCCGTGCTTCTCTGCATAATCCCACAGCGCTGCATGGATTGCCTCCTCTGCCAGTAAAGAACAGTGTACTTTAACAGGCGGCAGTCCGTCAAGTGCTTCCATAACGGCTTTGTTTGTTACCTGCATTGCTTCTGAAATATGTTTTCCCTTTACAAGTTCTGTCGCCATACTGCTTGTTGCAACAGCCGCACCACATCCGAATGTCTTAAATTTTACATCATTAATAATTCCGTTATCATCAATATCAAGGTAGATTCTCATGATATCACCACATTTGGCGTTACCAACAGTACCCACTCCGCTTGCGTTCTCGATTTCTCCCATATTACGTGGATGCTGAAAATGATCCATTACTTTCTCTGTATACATTGTAAATTCCTCCTAAAGCTGTATTTTCTATCGTATTATTTATTCTGTTTTTTTGCAAAATCTTCATAAAGCGGTGACATTCCGCGTAAATCGCTTACGATTGTCTTAAGCTGATCTACTACATAATCAATGTCTTCTTTTGTGATCTCTTCATTCAGAGTCAGGCGCAGAGATCCATGCGCAATCTCGTGCGGCAGTCCGATTGCAAGAAGTACATGGGATGGATCAAGAGATCCGGATGTACATGCAGATCCACTAGATCCACAAATTCCTGCCATATCAAGACGGATCAGCATAGATTCGCCCTCAATGAAACGGAAACAGAAGTTTGCGTTATTTGGCAGACGGTCTGTCGGATGTCCGTTCAGCTTGGTGTACGGGATTTCTTCCATCACACGTTTGATCAGATAATCTCTCATCTCACGCTCTTTTGCTGTACGTTCTTCCATCGTAGCGATAGCACGTTTTGTTGCTGTACCGATTCCAACAATACCCGGAACATTTTCTGTACCTGCACGACGTTTTCTTTCCTGTGCCCCACCATGAACGAAGGAACGGATCTTCACGCCTTTTCTGATATAGAGGAATCCGATTCCTTTTGGTCCGTTCAGCTTGTGTCCGCTGGCACTTAACATATCAATATGACATTCATCTACATTGATCGGGACCTGTCCGAAAGCCTGTACGGCGTCTGTGTGGAACAGGATACCATGTTTGTGGGCGATCTCACCGATTTCTTTGATCGGTTCAATTGTACCGATCTCGTTGTTTGCATACATTACAGAGATCAGGATGGTATCCGGGCGGATTGCTGCTTCCACATCTGCCGGATTTACTTTTCCGTATTCATCCACATCAAGATAAGTCACTTCAAACCCACGCTCTTCCAAATAAGCTGCTGTATGCAGGATCGCATGATGTTCGATCTTGGTTGTGATAATATGTTTTCCTTTATTCTGATAAGCCTCAGCGGTTGCTTTGAGTGCCCAGTTGTCAGACTCTGATCCGCCGGCTGTAAAATAAATTTCGTTGCTCTTTGCACCGAGTGCGTTTGCGATTCTTTCTCTCTGTTCTGCCACAACATCTTTGTTATGGGATGCGAAGCTGTAGATCGCAGAAGGATTGCCATACTGCTCTGTAAAATATGGCAGCATTGCTTCCAGAACTTCTGGTGCAGTTTTTGTTGTTGCTGCGTTATCCAAATAAATTAATTTACTCATCTTTTTGTCCTTCTTTCTTTATTTCTTTATTCATTTCCACAAGGGTATTTATCATAATACTGTCTACCGTCTGTGCCATGCTTTCATTGACTTTCTTCCAGACATATTTCGTGATACAGCTGCCCTGGATCTCGCAGCTGTCTTCCGAATGAAGTGCTGCACAAGTCGCAGGTTCAAGGTCTCCTTCAAGTGCTCTGAGTACATCACCAACAGAAACTTCCGCCGCATCCTTTGCCAGCCGATATCCTCCTCCCGCTCCACGGATACTCTTGACAAGACCTGCCTTTTTCAGCTTCGCCATGAGCTGTTCCAGATATCGTTCCGATATCTCCTGCCTGGCTGATATACTGCTGATGGAAACCGGTTCTTCTGCGCCATAACACGCAAGATCGATAAAGGCGCGTAAACCATAACGACCCTTCGTTGAGATCTTCAATCCATCACCTTCTCTTTATTTTTATATCCCACTGTTTTACTAGGATTTCTTGCAAATTGAGGATATCACCTCTGTTATGTTCTGTCAAGGCTCTTTCTTGCATATATTTTAAAACAAAAATGCCTTTGGAGCCGCTATGTCACAAAAACATTTTCTCCTGAAAGGAACTTTTATCCTTACTGTAGTCGGCATTCTCACCCGTGTAATGGGATTTTTTTACCGTATTTTTCTCAGCAGATCTTTCCCTGCAGAAGAAATCGGTCTGTATCAGCTGATTTTCCCTGTCTACACACTTGCTTATGCTGCAACTTCAGCAGGGATCGAGACGGCTCTGGCGCGCCTGGTTGCCGCCTCTTCTGCAAAAAAGCAGTCTGCAAAAGCTTATTCTTACCTGAAAGCAGCACTGCTTTGTTCTCTTTTTCTTTCCATCTGCTGTCTTTTTCTGCTGCAGAAAAATGCTGTTTTCCTCACCACAGTCATACTTGGTGATCCCCGATGCGCCTCTCTCATCTTCCTGATAGCATATGCACTTCCATTTGCAGCTCTGCACAGTTGCAGCTGTGGTTACTTTCTGGGGCTCAAGCAGATCCGGCTTCCTGCCCTCTCCCAATTATTTGAACAGCTGGTCCGGATCTTTTTTGTTATCTTCCTCTATACAGCCGATGCTCATACCGCTTTTACACCATCTGTCGCAATTGCTGTCCTCGGAATTGTCGGTGGTGAAATTGCAGCCGCTTTTCTTTGCATCCATAAGCTCAGAACTGCCGGGCAACCTTTCTCCCCACACCGGGAGCCGACTCTTTCTGCTGTTCCTCCCCTGCTTTTTTCTGCCCTTCCACTGACCGCAAGCAGAGTCCTTCTGAATCTTTTTCAGAGTCTGGAAGCAATTTCTATTCCTCTTGCCCTGCAAAAGTATGGAATGAGTATCTCCGCTTCTCTTAGCACCTACGGAATTTTGACCGGAATTGCCCTTCCCTGCATTTTATTTCCATCTGCCCTCACCAATTCCATCTCCACAATGCTCCTCCCCGAAGTTGCCAGTATGCCGGATGCTCAGAAAAAGCATGCTCTTCCGCAGCTTTTACGGAAAGTTATTTTTTTCTGCCTGTTTCTTGGTTTTGCCTGCCTGCTATTTTTCTTTACCGCATCCGGCTTTATCAGCAGACGGATCTTTCATACACCAGAAGCCGGAAATTATATCTTAACACTAGCATTTATCTGTCCTTTTCTCTATAGTAACACCGCACTGATCAGTGTGTTAAATGGTTTGGATCTTGCCGGAAAAACTTTTCTGATCAATCTGTTCACCCTGGCAGTACGAATCTGTGGTGTTCTTTTTCTGATTCCGCAGTTCGGGATTCTTGGCTATCTGTGGGCACTGCTTGCAAGCCAGCTTCTTACATTTGGCTGCTGCATGTTTCTCCTGATAAAACAAGGGCGATAAAAAACGGCAGAAAGTCCTCTTTACCGAATTGTTCAGTAAGAGGACTTTCTGTCATTTTCTATCACCTGACGCTAAAATGTGGCTGAACACATTCTTGCTATGTAAGAACCTTCACAAACCAGCGGACAATCCCAGGGTTTAAATATACCTCAGACAAAATTCCCGCCACGATCATCATAACAGTAAATCCTGTTTTTGTTCCATTCCATTCACTTTGCGGATAACGATAATAATACCGGATCAATAGAAGATATGCCGGTACATAAAAAATATATTGCGGGAAAATACCGGCAATACACAGCAGCATTCCGCAAAGTCCCATCCTTAAAACTGCCGCCACAGACAGTATCCCTGCTGCAAAGCCTGTCCAAAGGAGGATTCCAGCTGCTGTCAGTCTGCGAAATCCCAGATTTGCCACACAGACCGCTAACGCCAGAGGCATCACTCTCCATCTGAGCAGGTACCACAGGTAATCTTCATTTATGATTTTCACCTGTGTATACTGATTTAGAAAATATTCATGGAAAATTCCAGTCATCGTAACATAATTTTTCGCAATAAAATTAGCATATAAGATACCCATTCCAAAACCGATCAGATATAGCATGGGCAGCTGATATTTCTTCCGATAAAATTCCACATTCCGGCCTCCAATAATTTCACATAGTTCATTATATGTCCGGAGTTGTCAATTATGCGTTCACTTTATCTGTTATACTTTGCATCATAGGCAAGGATAGCGGCTACAGTCTTGGAATCTTCAATCTTTCCTTCAAAGATCATCTGCTTCAATTCTTCAACCGTATGTGCCTCTACATTCACAAATTCATTCTCATCCAGATGCTGATGGGTACGGATCAGGTTTCGTGCCACATAAACTTCGATTTTTTCGTTGCAAAGTGCTACAGTTGTTCGAAGCGTGATCAGCCATTCCAGATCATCACTGTGATATCCGGTCTCTTCTTCCAATTCTCTTGCCGAACAGTCTCGTCCCGGTTCATCTGCTTGGTCCAGCCCTCCTGCCGGAAGCTCCAGTGTAAAGCGATCCAGTGCATTCCGGTACTGTCTTACCATCAGGAGTCTGCCGTCATCCATCACAGGTATCACAGCAGCAGCCCCTTTGTGGTGGATATAGTCCCACACCTCATGATTTCCATTGGAAAACTCCATATAATCTTTGTATACATCAACAATTGTTCCCTGATATACCCTTTCTCTTTTTACACGTTTGATTTCTTTTTTCATCCGTTTTCCACTTCCTTTTCACACAACTATTAGAAACACGCTCCGCGAGTTTCTCAAGTTATCGCGGCAGTCGCCAAGGTCTCGTGCAAGCACGGACTTTGGCTCGTTGCTCGCGTAAATTAAATACAGCCATCCAAAAGATTGAATCTTTTGGACGGCTGTCGTTTTCTGATTATCGTGTTATTTAGCATAATCTGTAACACGGGATTCCCGGATTACATTTACTTTAATCTGACCTGGATATTCCAATTCATATTCAATCTGTTTTGAAATATCTCTTGCCAGCAATACCATATCATCATCAGATACTTGTTCTGGAACTACCATTACGCGAATCTCTCTACCCGCCTGAATAGCAAATGACTTCTCAACCCCTTTAAACTGGTTGGTAATATCTTCTAACTGTTTTAATCTGTTTGTGTATGTCTCCAAGGTTTCTCTTCTTGCACCTGGTCTTGCAGCCGAAATCGCATCTGCTGCCTGAACAACGCCTGCAATCAGAGACTGTGGTTCTACATCACCATGATGTGCTTCTACCGCGTTGATAATAAGCGGCGACTCTTTGTATTTTCTACAAAGGTCTACACCAATCTGAACATGTGAACCTTCTACATCGTGATCGATCGATTTACCGATGTCATGTAAAAGACCTGCACGCTTTGCGATACGGACATCCAGTCCGATCTCGCCCGCAAGCAATCCGGATAGCTGAGCAACCTCGATTGAATGCTTCAGTGCATTCTGACCGTAGCTCGTTCTGAACTTCATACGTCCAAGAAGACGAATCAGTTCTGGATGGATGCCGTGTACACCAACTTCAAGTGCTGCTGCCTCTCCTTCTTCGCGCATCATAGTCTCTACTTCTTTCTGCGCTTTTTCAACCATCTCTTCGATTCTTGCAGGATGGATTCGTCCATCTACGATCAAACGCTCCAGTGCAATTCTTGCCACTTCTCTTCGGATTGGATCAAATCCGGAAAGAACAACTGCCTCCGGAGTATCATCAATAATAAGCTCTACTCCTGTCAGTGTCTCAAGAGTACGGATATTCCGTCCCTCTCGTCCGATAATTCTACCCTTCATCTCGTCACTTGGAAGCTGAACTACCGAGATCGTAGTTTCAGCCACATGATCTGCCGCACATCTCTGGATTGCGGTGACAACATACTCTTTCGCCTTCTTGTCAGCCTCTTCCTTTGCACGTGTTTCAAGCTCTTTCACCATCTTGGCAGTGTCATGTTTCACATCTTCTTCAACAGTTTTTAATAGATAATCCTTTGCCTGTTCGGAGGTAAGTCCTGAGATTCTTTCTAGTTCCTGTACTCTTTTCTGGCTGAGTTCTTCAACTTCAGCCTCCCGCTGCTTCATCGCTGTCTCTTTTGCAGTAAATGCAGTCTCTCTCTGCTCAATTGCCGCAGATCTCTTATCCAGAGATTCTTCTTTTGAAAGTACACGCTTTTCATAACGCTGAAGTTCAGCTCTGCGTTCCTTAGTCTCTTTTTCAAGTTCATTCTTTGTCTTGATGGACTCTTCCTTTACTTCCAAAAGTGCTTCCTTCTTCTTTGTCTCTGCTGTCTTCAAAGCATCATCAATAATTTCTCTTGCTTTTACATCAGCGTTCCCAATTTTAGAATTTGCATCGTTCTTCAACTTGGAAACAGTAACAAAATAAGTAACCGGCATTACTACTATAAGCGTAACAACTACAGCAATAATTATAGGTATCAGCACAGGAGCACCTCCTTATTTAGTTTTCATTGTACAAATACAACACTTAAATTCTATACTGTTTTCACAAATATGTCAAGCATTCCAATCGCAAACTTGTATTACTTGACGGATATCTTCGTAACGAAATCCTTTCCGCACCAAATATCCATATATTTTCTGCTTTTCTTTCGGATCTGTACAGGCAAAGTCCCAGTGTTTTTTGCGAAGAAGCTCCCGGATTGCTTCCTGATCGGAATGCTCTTCATACATCTCTTCCATGATCTCTTCTGCCCGGTTCATATCCACGCCCTTCTGTCTCAGAAGGGCATAAATCTCCCGTCTGCTCTTTTTATCTTTCCTGCTGTCTATAAAGTTCCGAATGTAGGCGTCATCATTGATATATCCAAATGATTTCACATAGGCAATCGCCGCCTCGGTGATCTCCGATGGATAGCCGCCCAGCTTTAATTTATCTCTGAGCTGGGATTCAGTTCTTGCCATGTCATTCAGCAGGTGCATCGCACGAAGCTTTGCCCGCTTCAAAAGGACTTCTTTGATCTTTGCATAAGTATCCTCTGTCAATTCACACTCTTCTTTCAGGTGAAAACGGGACAGTTCGCCTTTGTAAACCACAAAGGCGAACTGCTCATCAACAGATACCCGATACTTTGTCTTTGTAACTGGCTCGATTCGGGTAATTCTCATCATATGTTTTATTCTTCCTCATCCATCACTTCTTCAGCATCTGCCGGAGCAGCCTGTGCCGGTTCTTCTGCTTCCTGCCCTTCTGCACCGATTCCGTAATGCGCACGGACTTTTTCTTCAATCTCTTCCATAATCTCCGGATGTGCTGTCAGATAAGACTTTGCATTCTCACGTCCCTGACCGATCTTTTCTCCGTTGTATGCATACCATGCACCACTCTTATTGACCAGATCAATCTTCGTCGCAAGATCCAGGATATCTCCTTCTCTGGAAATTCCTTTTCCGAACATGATATCAAATTCTGCTTCCTTGAACGGAGGTGCAATTTTATTCTTCACGATCTTCACGCGGACATGGTTACCAACCATCTCTCCGCCCTGCTTCAGAGTCTCAGTTCTGCGGACATCCATACGGACAGATGAATAGAACTTCAGTGCCCGTCCACCCGTTGTTGTCTCCGGATTACCGAACATAACGCCAACCTTCTCACGCAGCTGGTTGATAAAGATTACAACACAGTTTGATTTACTGATAACCGGTGTCAGTTTTCTGAGTGCCTGTGACATCAGTCTTGCCTGCAGACCTACATGTGTATCACCCATATCACCCTCAATCTCCTGCTTCGGAACAAGTGCTGCAACAGAATCGACTACGATAATGTCAATCGCACCGGAACGTACCATTGTCTCAGTGATCTCCAATGCCTGATCTCCGCTGTCTGGCTGTGAAATGTAAAGTTCATCAATATCTACACCGATATTCTTCGCATATACCGGATCCAGTGCATGCTCTGCATCGATAAATCCCGCAATGCCGCCTCTTTTCTGTACTTCTGCGATCATATGTAATGCAACTGTCGTCTTACCACTTGATTCAGGTCCATAAATTTCAATAATACGTCCTTTCGGAACGCCGCCAACACCAAGTGCCAGATCCAGGCTCAGAGAACCGGTCGGAACCGTCTCAACATGCACCTGTGCCGCCGGATCACCCAGCTTCATAACTGCTCCCTTACCAAAATCTTTCTCAAGCTTTGCAATTGCTGCGTCTAATGCTTTCTTTTTATTCTCATCATTCATTGTATTATTCGCCATCATTAATCTCCTTATCCCAGATTCTTCGCCCACGCTCTCCATCGAACGAATGTTTGTTCTGGTTCTATATTAGTACATATGTTCTGGTTTGTCAACTACATTTTTAAATCAGATCCACACGTCTCACCTTCCCCGGAGAAGAAACCGAACCCCTCCCGAAAACCTTTCTCGCCCAGATCCCCAAAGCTTCTGACTCTCCCATCATACCACATCTCCCCCTTCCCCCACAACCAGAACACTTCTTCTCGGAAGCCATTGCTGACATAATTTTCGCATTCGGAGGCTCATCGGAATGCCCTGCACAACTAAATCTGTCCGGTTTATTTTATTAAAAGCGCGTCCGTCTTCTATTTTCCCGCAGACCACCCGTCCTGCAATCTAAAGCTCAAACACCTCAAGATCATCCGGTACAAACAACTTCCCGTGATAGTACTCCCGTCCTTCCCGCGTATAAAGCTCTTTCCTCTCCTTAAGATGCATCTCTTCCGTATGATACAGGATCAGATGCGGAATCTGAAGCTCCTCGGCAAGCTGACATGCTTCTTTCACAGTACTGTGGTGCTTTTCATAAGGCTTGAACTTATCTGCTTCTCCATACAGGCAGAACGCCTCATGGGTCAGCCAGTCACTGCCTTTCACAAATTCATAATCTTTCTCATTGTACGGTTCGTCACCGCAGCAGGTAAACTTCACTCCGTTCGGAAGCAGCATCGTAAATCCGAACTGCTTTGCCTTCGTGGAAAAAATATCGAAAAAGGTGACCGGACAGCCAAGGATTTCCTTTGTCTCTCCGTGATGCACCGGCACAAAAAGAATCCGGTCATCAAAATATTTCGTCACCTTTTTCTGGATCGTAAGTTCTGCGATCATGCGGATTGATCTTGCCAGTTCTTCATGGCAGTAGATCCGCAGATTCCCCTCATATTTCCCCTGGCCGATCTTCTTCTGCCCGATCATCCGTATCAGCCAGATCACGCCCAGAAGATGATCGATATGTTCATGGGTAATAAAAATATCGTGAATGTCTTCCAGCTGGATCCCGGTGTCTTTTAACACCTTTAAAATACGGTTTCCGCCGCCGGTATCTACCAGAAAATGCCTGTTTCCATCCGAGAGGGCAAAACATGTATTATAACATTCCGTTACTGTTGCATTTCCCGTTCCAAGTATTGTAAGCTTCATCCGTCATTACTCCTGTCTCATTTCAACCACTTCACCTGCACATTTGTAAATACTTCCTCCCGGCACAAATCCTCTAACCGAAGAAAGTGGATAAATATTGGTATGCGGTCCTACTACACTTCCCGGGTTCAGAATGGTTCCACATCCAACTTCTACATGGTCACCCAGCATCGCGCCGAACTTTTTCATACCGGTCTCGATATTTCCTTCCGGCGTCTTTACAACCACCAGTTTTTTATCGGATTTCACATTAGATGTGATAGAACCTGCTCCCATATGTGACTTGTATCCAAGGATTGAATCCCCCACATAATTATAATGTGGAACCTGTACTTTATTGAAGAGGACCACATTTTTCAGCTCGGTAGAATTTCCGACAACTGCCCCTTCTCCTACGATCGCATTTCCGCGGATAAACGCACAGTGTCTTACCTCTGCGTCCTTCCCGATGATCGCCGGACCGCCGATAAATGCAGTCGGTGCAACCTTTGCGGATCTGGCAACCCACACATTTTCTCCACGTTTTTCATACTCTTCTTCCGGAAGAGACGCACCCAGTTCCAGGATAAAACTGCTGATTTTCGGAAGTACTTCCCACGGGTAGGTCACTCCTTCAAACAAATCCTTTGCGATTGTCTCTTCCAGCGTATACATTTCTTTAACCGTCATTTTTTTCATTCTTTCTTTCCTTTCAATACTCTGCCTTTGGTTTCTTTTTTATAAAATACTGCTGCTCTGTCATAGCAGCTTCTTAACTGATACTGGTTATTCAGTCCCAGTACCCCGTTGGTTCTGCTGACAATAAAATGGTCCAGTTTTGTCATATATTCATCCGATGTAATTTCTCCCTCTGCCACATAGTTAAGCCCCTTTTCCCAGCTTGCCGTCAGCTCCGGATTCAGAAGTGAACGGATAGAATTCAACACCACATCATAAATCATTTCTCCAAGAAGCGTCGGTGTGATCACCTGCGTCTTTTTATTCAGTGCCAGATATTTGATATTGAAGAGCTTTTTCAGGATCTCCGCCCTGGTCGCACTGGTTCCGATCCCGCTTCCTTTGATCTGCGCACGAAGTTCCTCATCCTCGATCAGCTGACCTGCATTTTCCATCGCAAGGATCATGGAACCGGAATTGTATCTCTTCGGCGGTGAAGTTTCTCCCTCTTTGATATCCAGTGATTTCACATCCAGGATATCACCTTTTTTTAACTTCTGGATGGATGCAAAAAATGCGGCATCCAGATCCACATTGTTATCACTTCCATCTCCTTCCGCGTCATTTCCATTTGCATTTTTCTTTGGGGCAGGGACCCCTGCCACCTTCAGATATCCTTCTTCCGCAAGTACACGGAAGTTGGAGAAAAACTGTTCTTTTCCGATCTGTGTTACCAACGCCACTTTCTGATAAACTGCCGGAGGATAGAAGATACTCAGAAACCTCCGGACGATCACATCATACACACGATGAGCCGTTGCAGATACCGAATTCAATGCTGAAAGTCCCTGTCCTGTCGGGATGATTGCATAATGATCCGTGATCTGCTTGTCATTGACATAACGCGTCTTTGCCAAATTTTTATATGCTCCGTAATGCAGAATATCCTGCATATATGGTGCAGTCATCTGATATTTACTCAGCCCGTTCAGGTTCTTTGTGATCTCCTTTGATACTGCCGTCGAAAGCACTCTGGCGTCTGTTCTCGGATAGGTGACAAGCTTCTTCTCGTAAAGCTCCTGCACAATGCGGAGCGTTTCATCCGGACTGATCTTGAACCGTTTGGAGCATTCGTTCTGAAGTTCTGCAAGGTTAAACAGAAGTGGCGGATTCTTTTTCTCTTTTTTCTTTTCGATGGATACAATCCGGCAGGTAAGAGGGGATGTTCCCTCTTTCAAAACAGCGATCAGCTTTTTGGCCTCCTCTTTCTCTTTAAATCCATTCTCTTTGTAGAGCTTTGGAGACTCAAAATAAGCCGAACCTTTCACTGCACGCCACTCACCGGTAAAAGTATGTCCGTCTACATTTACCGATTCGATCACACGATAGAACGGCGTTTTAACAAATTCACGGATCTCCCGTTCCCGCCTTACGACCATTCCAAGGACACAGGTCATCACACGTCCGACAGATACAACCGTGTATTTATTCCCAAGATAATTTGAAATGCTGTTTCCATATTTGAGTGTCAGAAGTCTGGAAAAGTTGATTCCCATCAGATAATCTTCCTTCGCACGGAGATAAGCCGAAGCTGACAGATTATCGTATTCTGACAGATCCTTCGCCTCACGGATTCCTCTGAGGATCTCTTCCTCCGTCTGGGAATCGATCCACACACGCCGGCGTTCTTTCCCTTTTACGCCTGCCATCTGTTCCACCAGACGGTAAATGTATTCTCCTTCTCTTCCCGAGTCGGTACAGACATAAATCCGGTCTACGTCCTTCCTGGTCAGTATTCCTTTTACGATCTCAAACTGCTTCTTTACTCCCGGTATCACCTCATAGAGAAATTCCTGCGGAATGAATGGCAGTGTCTGCAAAGACCATCTCTTATACTTTTCATCATATACTTCCGGATAACTCATCGTGACAAGATGACCAACACACCAGGTTACGATCGCCTCATCTGATTCCAGATATCCGTCTTTTCTTTTCAAATTCAAATGCAGTGCCTTGGCAAATTCCTGTGCCACACTCGGCTTTTCTGCAATATATACCGATTTACCCATATAATAATTTTGTACTCCTGTATTTTCACGCTATAGCAACTCTCACAGCGTTTAAAAAGTGAAGCTGATACCAGCTCCACTTTTTTATCATATCATATTCAGAACATAAAACAAATTATTTTCTTCGAAAAATCTTCCGGATTTTATCAACGAAGCTTTGTTTTGTCCGTCCTTCCGGATGTCTGACGGTGATTGCTTCACGCATAAAATATTCCTGGGAATTGACTTTTGAAGTTCCTTTTTCTTTCATGTAGTATTTGCCGTCACTCTTTAATTCCCGCGCTTTTACATTGTCCGCAAGCATGATCTTCAGCATATGTGTCAGCTGTTTCCTGATAGTTTCATCGTAAACCGGACATGCCACTTCCACGCGTTTTTCCGTATTACGCGTCATCATATCTGCGGAACCGATATAGATTTTCTGATCCGCTCCGGTTCCAAAAAGGAAAATACGCGGATGCTCAAGATAACGTCCGACAATACTGGTCACACGGAGATTCTCTGTGTACCCTTTGACTCCCGGAAGAATACAGCAGATCCCACGGACGATCAGATCCACCTTCACCCCTGCATTCGATGCCTCGGAAACCTTCTGGATAAAATCTACATCCGTCACAGAATTCATCTTCATGATGATCCGTCCGTTCGTTCCCTTTTTGATCTCCTCGTCCATCAGTGAAAGCACCTTTGGTTTCAGACTGGTCGGTGAAACAATAATGTGCTGATAGCTTCCATTGAGATTGCCAATGGACATATTCTTGAAGAAGACGGCTGCATCCTCTCCGATTCCCTTATCCGCTGTGATCAGCGACACATCCGTATACATCGTCGCTGTCTTTTCATTGTAGTTTCCGGTTCCCACCTGCGTAATGTACTCGATATTGTTGCGGTTCCGGTAAGTGATCAGACAGATCTTGGAATGCACCTTATAACCTTCAAATCCATAAATCACACGGCATCCTGCCTCTTCCAGACGTTCGGACCAGTCAATATTGTTCTGTTCATCGAATCTGGCTCTCAGCTCGATCAAAACCGTAACCTCTTTGCCGTTCTCGGCCGCTGCACATAAGTACTCTACCAGCCGTGCCTTCTTTGCCAGACGGTAGATTGTGATCCTGATCGTAAGAACGGTCGGATCATAAGCCGCTTCCTTGATCATACGCAGAAACGGATCCATACTCTCATACGGATAAGAAAGAAGTATATCTTTTTTCTTTACCTGCGGAATCACTTTTCCATCCGTCAGATAGCGGGACGGCTGCGGAGTAAACGGTTCGTCGATCAGAGAACGTTTCAGCGATGCCGGAACCTTATCCATAATCGAAAAAATATAATCCAGCTTCATCGGCATCTTGGTCCGGTAGATCTGTGCCGGTGTGATCTTAAATTTGTCACAGAAATACTTTTCCAGTTCCTTATCCAGCGGCTCCGCTGTCTCCATGCGGACCACTGCCATTCTGCGGCGCTTGTGAAGGGTTTCCTGCATCAGCAGGCGGAAATCATCATTGATCTCCAGTGCCTCATCGTCCGGCGACACATCTGCATTCCTTGTCACGCAGATATAATTCTTGTTCGATACCTCGTATTTGTCGAACACCACATCCAGATATTCCATGATCACCTTTTCCATACGAATATAACGGATATCATGGCCCGGAAGATATAAAATGTCTGACACAAACTGTGGAACCGGTACGATTCCAATCATGGAAGTTCCATTCTGCTTCAGACTTGCGATCACATACAGTTCCTTATTGAGCAGATGTGGGAATGGATGATTGGCATCCACGATCTGTGGAGACAGGATCGGTAGGATCTGGTCTTTGAAGTACTTTTTCACATACTTCTTTTCCTGCTGCTCCAGCTCTTTTATCGATAGTCCACAGACACCGTATGGATTCAGCAGCTTCTTGATTTCCGAGTAAGTCTTGTCCCGCTCTTTATACAATGGTGCTACAGCCGCAAAGATTGCATCCAGCTGCTCTTTCGGATTCATCCCCGAACGGCTGTCGATCGTGCTGTTATCCGTAAGCGACATATCATACAGGCTTCCTACGCGGATCATAAAAAATTCATCCAGGTTGCTTGTAAAAATGGATACAAACTTCATTCTTTCAAGAAGGGGTACTGAAGAATCCTTTGCTTCCTCCAGTACCCTCTGATTGAACTTCAGCCAGGACAGTTCTCTGTTCTGTGTATAGTTCTGCATTTCTTTTTTCATATTAGCCCACCTTCACTCTTCCTTTACACTGGTATAATTTCATTCTACCACTGAATCAGAAGAAAGAAAAGTTAACTTCTTTTAAACTTTCCTGCAAAAGCTATTTCTTTGTGATAAAGCCTTTTGCAGTCAGTGTCTCAGCACAGAGAACAGCTCCTCCTGCCGCACCGCGGACTGTATTGTGGGAAAGTCCGATAAATTTATAATCGTAAAGGGAATCTTCTCTGAGTCGTCCGATAGAAATTCCCATTCCGTTCTCATAATCTACATCCAGTTTCACCTGCGGACGGTTGTCTTCTGTCATATAGCGGATGAACTGCTTCGGTGCACTCGGAAGCTCTGCTTCCTGCGGGAAGCCTTTGAAACTTTCCAGTTTTTCGATCAGCTGCTCTTTGGTTGGTTTCTTTTCAAAATTGATAAATACGGCAGCGGTATGTCCGTTAAGAACCGGTACACGTACACACTGGCATGTGATCTTCGGAGAATCTGCTTTTACGATCTGTCCATTTTCAACTCTGCCAAGAACACGAAGCGGTTCCTGCTCGCTCTTTTCTTCTTCTCCACCAATGAATGGAATGATATTTTCTACCATTTCCGGCCAGTCTTTAAAGGTCTTTCCTGCACCTGAAATTGCCTGGTAGGTTGTAACAACCAGTTCTTTTGGTCCGAATTCTTTCCATGCTGCAAGGCAAGGCGCATAGCTCTGGATCGAACAGTTTGGTTTTACTGCGATAAATCCTCTTGTAGTTCCAAGACGCTTTTTCTGGTCTTCGATGACTGCAAAATGTTCTGGGTTTACTTCCGGGATTACCATCGGTACATCCGGTGTCCATCTGTGGGCACTGTTATTAGATACAACCGGTGTCTCTGTCTTTGCGTATGCTTCCTCGATCGCACGAATCTCATCTTTTGACATATCAACTGCACTGAATACAAAGTCAACTGTCTTTGCAACTTCTTCTACTTCGTTGACATTATGTACAACGATCTTCTTGACTGCTTCCGGCATCGGAGTGTCCATTTTCCAGCGGTCTCCGACTGCTTCTTCATATGTCTTCCCTGCGGAACGCGGGCTTGCAGCCAGTGTTACTACCTCAAACCACGGATGATTTTCCAGCAGAGAGATAAATCTCTGTCCTACCATTCCTGTTGCACCAAGAATACCTACTCTTAATTTCTGATCCATTTTTATGTCCTCATTTCCTGTTTTGTCTTTTTAATGCGCACATTTGTACGCGCGATTTGTATATCATAGCGCATTTTCCGACATTTTTCAACCCTGACAATTGAAAAACTATGTCTACTTATTAACGCTCATGTTACTGTTCCCAGTACCTGTGACCAGCAATGCTCATTTTCCTTATAACGATTAGCACTCTTCCAGATATGCTTCGTGAAGCGCGATCACCTTTTTCATAGCTTCCGGTCCAGGTGCACCGATCGTATTTCTCTTATTGACACAGGTCTCCATGCTGATTGCATCATAAATATCTTCTTCAAATACCGGAGAGATCTCCTTATATTCTTCCAGTGACATATCATCTAACGCAACCTTCTTATCGATGCAATAAAGTACCAGCTTTCCTACGATTCCATGTGCATCACGGAACGGTACCCCGTGATTTACCAGATAGTCAGCTGCATCTGTTGCATTGGTAAATCCGTGTCTGCAGCTTTCCAGCATACGTTCTTTGTTGAACTTCATGGTTGCGAGCATTCCGGTAAATAAAGCCAGGCATCCTTTCACGGTATCGATGGCATCAAATACCAGCTCTTTGTCCTCCTGCATATCTTTATTGTAAGCAAGCGGAATTCCTTTCATTGTAGTCAGGATCGAAGTCAGTGCACCGTATACACGTCCTGTCTTTCCACGAACAAGTTCCGCAATATCCGGATTCTTCTTCTGTGGCATGATACTGCTTCCGGTGCTGTAGCTGTCATCGATATCGACAAACTGGTATTCATTGGAATTCCAGATGATCACTTCTTCTGAGAAGCGGCTTAAATGCATCATAATCGTAGATAGAGCACTCATCAGCTCGATCAGATAATCACGGTCCGATACCGAATCCATACTGTTCAGTGTCGGTCCGTCAAATCCGAGAAGCTCTGCGGTGTATGCTCTGTCCAGATCATAAGTAGTTCCTGCAAGTGCTCCGGATCCAAGCGGACAGGTATTCATTCTTTTGTAAATATCTTTCAGACGCATATGGTCTCTTTTGAACATTTCAAAATAAGCACCCATATGGTGTGCCAGTGTGATCGGCTGCGCTTTCTGCAGATGGGTAAATCCAGGCATGATCGTCTCGGTGTTGTCCTTCATGATCGCAAGAAGTTCGCGGAGCATATCCACAACCAGTCCCTGCAGTGCGGTGATCTCACTTCTTGTATAAAGCTTCATATCCAGTGCAACCTGGTCATTACGGCTTCTTCCGGTATGCAGCTTCTTTCCTGCATCCCCGATCCGGTCGATCAGATTTGCCTCTACAAAACTGTGGATATCTTCGTATTCCTCTGTAATCTCAAGCTTTCCGCTCTCTACATCCCTGCGGATGCTTTCCAGTCCGTCCAGAATCTGCTGCTTCTCATCGTCTGTCAGGATCCCCTGCTTTGCAAGCATCATAACATGCGCCTTGCTGCCCTGGATATCCTGCTCATAAAATCGTTTATCAAATGAAATGGACGCATTGAAATTATAAACCAGTTTGTCGGTTTCTTTCGTAAAACGTCCTCCCCATAACTGTGCCATAGCTTTCCCTCTTTTCTTCAACGTAATTCTGTGCTTTAGTGTACCATAGAATGTCGGATTCTGTAAAGTTCCCCTCTTAACTTTTCACAGAACTTTCCTCTTCCTCCCGAAGTTTCTTTTCCCGTTCTCTCTGATTTTTGGAATAAATACAGCCACAATAGTCCTGGCGGTAAAGTCCGTAAATCTTTGACAGCTCGGTTGAACGCTTATATCCATTTCTCTTTTTAAAATCCGAAACCAGATAAGCCACTCCATATTCCCCGGCAAGCCGCTCACCAATCTCATTCAGCTTCTGTGCATTTTTCAGCGGACTGATGGAAAGGGTTGTGGTGAAATAATCATATCTGCCTTCTTTTGCAAATCTCGCAGCTTCCCGGAGTCTGAGCTCATAACACCTGAAGCACCGCTCTCCACCTTCCGGAATCATCTCCAGTCCCTTCGCCATCTCGTAAAATTTTTCACTGTCATAATTTCCCGCCTGAAAATGGATCGTATGTTTCGCCGGAAGCTCACGGATCAGCTTCTCCTGTTCGTGGATCCGTTTTTCAAATTCAGATTCCGGAAAAATATTCGGATTGTAATAAAACACCGTAATCTCAAAATATTCTGACAGATATTCCAGCACATAACTGCTGCATGGTGCACAACAGCTGTGAAGGAACAGACGTGGAACCTTCTTTTCCGATACGATCTGTTCTATCTTTTTATCCAGTTCTTTCTGGTAATTCTTTTTCTGCATCTGTTCATCTCTCCTCATATTGCAGATTTGTTTCTTATTATAATGCAGCTGTTCTCTTCGCACAATATCTTTTCTGCTCTGTTTTTCTTTTTCCGCTCCATTCCAGCCAGATGCACACACGCTTTTTTTTATTTCTCATAAACTGTAAGTAAAAGACTTATGATCGTTTCTGTATCTGGAGGATTATCATGCAATATGCACTGGAACTGAAAAACGTTCATTATGCTTACCATACACTGGAAGGAGAAACCTACGCCCTGAAAGACATCACCTTTTCGGTCCGCGAAGGGGAATTTATTGCTCTGGTCGGTCCCTCCGGGTGCGGAAAATCTACACTGCTCCACCTGATTGCAGGTCTTCTCACCCCGGAAAAAGGTCTCATCAAAATAAACGGCAGCTATCATCCGGACAATACTTCCGGCATCGGATATATGCTGCAAAAGGATGAACTTCTTGAGTGGCGTACCATCTATCAGAACGTTCTTCTCGGTCTCGAGATCCAGCATGCACTGACTGCCCGTTCCCTCGCACTGGCAAGAGCCCTTCTTACACAATACGGCCTGAATGCCTTTGCAAATGCAAAACCATCCGAACTTTCCGGAGGAATGCGCCAGAGAGTCGCGCTGATCCGCACGCTGGTCCTGAAGCCGGATATCATGCTTTTGGATGAACCCTTTTCTGCCTTGGATTATCAGACCCGATTAAATGTCAGTGATGATATCGGGCAGATTATCAAAAAAGAGAAAAAAACAGCGATCCTTGTCACCCATGACCTTGCTGAAGCGATCAGTCTTGCTGACCGGATCCTTGTTCTCACAAGCCGTCCGGCAACCATCGGGCAAACGGTCAATGTTTCCTTTTCTGATCCGGGACTTTCCCCGCTTGCCCGCCGCAATGCCCCGGAATTTAAGACTTATTTCAATCTAATCTGGAAGGAGCTGAACCCGGATGAATGAACTTTCAAAAAACCAGCTGCATTACCTGAATATGCGGCGCCGACATAAACGGATCGTTGCCGTTTCCAGAGTCTCCATCCTGCTTGCCTTTCTCTTCCTCTGGGAATTTGCCGCAAATACAGGACTCATCGACTCCTTCATCTTCAGCAGCCCCTCCCGGATTGCCCTGTGTTTTCTGGAAATGACCGGTGACGGCAGTATTTTCCGCCATATCGGAGTAACCCTTTACGAAACTCTGGTCAGTTTTGTTCTGGTAATCTTCTTCAGCCTTTTTGTCACCGTCCTTCTCTGGCTCTTCCGGAAGCTTTCGGAAATCCTGGAGCCTTATCTGGTCGTCCTGAACAGTCTGCCAAAATCTGCACTTGCTCCGCTTCTCATTGTCTGGCTCGGCGCAAACCGCACAACCATCATCATTGCCGGAATGTCTGTTGCAATCTTCGGGAGCATCCTGAATCTTTATTCTGAATTTTCCGAAGTCGACCCGGATAAGATCATGCTGATCTACACCCTCCACGGGAACCGGCTCCACGCCCTCTCCAAAGTCGTGATCCCAAGCTGCATTCCGGCGATCATCAGCACCATGAAGGTCAATATCGGGCTCTGTCTGGTGGGCGTGATCATCGGAGAATTTATCGGCGGCAGGGAAGGACTTGGCTATATGATCATCTACGGCAGTCAGGTCTTCAAGCTCGACTGGCTGCTGATGAGCATCTGCATCCTCTGCGTGATCGCCATGCTGCTCTATGCTCTGATCGGACTGATCGAGAAGTGGTATCTTTGCCGGTGTAAGATTTCCTGATATTTATCAGAAACTTCACAGGGAAAGTCTCTTCTTTCTCCCTCGCTTTTTCAAAAAGGAACCATACTTTTCAGATCATTTCTGGTATGCTCCCTGTCAAGAGGACAATAAAAAATAATAAATTTTTGTATCGTCAGCCATGCTATGGCTGGCGATATTTTATGCTGCTTTTGTATATTGCTCATGATATTTCATTGGTGTCATTACATGCAGTTTTCTTTGAAGTCGTTGGTTGTTGTAGTAATCTATGTAATTAGCTATCGCAGTAATCAAAGAGCTTCTGTCATTAAAACACTGTTTATAATGCATTTCTCGTTTTAGAATTCCCCAAAACCCTTCCATTGGTCCATTATCAATACAGTGGGCAACTCTAGACATACTCTGCTTCATATGATGTTTTTTTAATCTAGTATAAAACTGTGCGCTTGTATATTGAAAGCCTCGATCAGAATGAACTAATGGGTGTGCATCTGGCTCCTGACGAACAGCCTCATCAAACGTGTCCATAACTAATGGATTATCATTATGATCGCTGATTTTAAAGGAAACAATCCTTCTATCATATAAATCTAAAATAGCACTCAGATAAACTTTATGAACTTCTATTCCGTTGTAGTATTTAAATTCAGAAACATCTGTAAGCCACTTTTCATTCGGTTTTTCGGCGTGAAATTCACGGTGTAAATAGTTTTTTGCTATGTGATCAGGATTTCTGTCTCCTCTGGTACAACTCTTAGGTTTCCATTTAATATTTGATTTTATATCGTATTTCCTACAAATACGAAGTACTCGTTTATCATTCACATGAATTCCTTTATGTCCATCTAATTAGTTTTTGGATGGCTTCATATTCGGCTAACCGATGGATTAAAGATAGCGGCCCCTCCTTTCCAGTTCTCTGACTTTTTTAACAGATCATTCTCCATTTGTAAGTCTAGATTTCTTCTTTCCAGTTCAGCTATCTTGTCACGTAGCTCTTCTTCAGGTGTTCTGCTTGGAAGAGAAGCTATACGACGTCCACGTCTGTCTTCCAGACCCGCTTGACCCATCTTTTCGTATCGTATTACCCAATTGCGAACTTGTTGATAGGAACAATCATATTTGAGTGCCATTGCACCATAATTCTTATCATTTGCAAGACAATCTGTTACTATTTTTAATCTCTCATCAAGTGTAGTGTTCTTTGCTTTTTTCATGTAAGCACCTCCAGTGGATATTTTTAATATTCCACCAGAATTATACACCTTAATCCAATCGGAAAGCTGTCTGTGTGAACGAATTCCGTATTTTGTGCAAATATCCTGAAGAGATCCTTCTCCGTTAAGATAATCATTTATAGCAGATATTTTTAAATCTTTTGAATAAGATTTGTTTTTCGGTTGATTGAGTAATCCAGTTGGTCCATCATACTGATAAATAGAAATCCAATTTCGAATACTATGATGATCAACTCCCAATTCTTTTCCTGCTTGCCGTATGCCAATTTCTCCTGCAAGGTAGCGTTCGACTATTTTTACTTTTTCTACTGGTTCTATCTTACTCTTTCTGAACATGAAAATACCCCCATATAGGACTTTTATATTTCATTGTCCTATATGAGGGTAGCATATCATCTTAATGAATCAACCAGTTATAGTCTTTTCATTTTATCCGTGATACTCTCCATTATACTGGATCAATGTAATATCTTCTACATTTGTGATCTTCCGGATCTTCTCTGTGAAATCGAGATCATTCTGCCGACAGAATACCTCAACTGCCATCTCTGTTTTCTCCCCACGCATCGTCTTTGACTTTATGAAGTATTTCATTCTGCCAAAGCTGCGGATGATCTCATCACCGGCTTCATCTCCCTGATAATGGATCACGGCGATATAGATTCTGCCTTTCTGCTGCTTATGATAAAACAGATAAATCATAATGATCATAACCGCTGCTGCAATCAGTGCCAACGGATACATTCCCGCTCCAGTCGTGATACCTGTCGTGATCGCCCAGAAAAGATAGAGCAGATCCATCGGATCCTTCACCGCCGTACGGAAACGTACGATAGACAATGCACCGACCATACCAAGGGAAATCACGATATTCGTACTGATTGCCAGAGTAACCATGCAAGTGAGAAGTGTCATGCCGACCAACGTAACTGCAAAGCTCCGAGAGAAGATCACCCCTACATAAAACTTGCTGTAAACCATATAGATCACTGCTCCGAGAAGCAACGCCACGATCAGCGAAATTGCCATCTTCGGTGCATTAAAGCTGTCAAATACGCCGGATTCCAGCACCGACTTCTTAATCATATCTTGTATACTCATAATAGTTTTCTCTCCTGTGTTTCATTCCAATATTCAAATCCATATAAATACTGCGATTTTTCATAACAGAGTACATATTTTGATACTGCTGTGAATTCTTGTGCATTTGGCGGAAGCAAGTCACGCACGATCTGTGGAAGCATCTCTGTGAATTTCACTTCCATAACCAGTTTCCCCGGTTCAAGCACCGGAAGTGTCGGAAGGGACGGATCAAAGATGTCATAACTTCCGACCGCTGCCCTCACATCACTGTCAAATGTAATCCTGACTGTCCCCTCATCCATGATCCACGGTACACGGTCATAGTCAACGATCGTGCGTGGACGCATGAGATTGCTGACACATTCCACATAAAATTCTCTGCACAACGGATACGGACTGCTTAACAAAAATTTATAATCTCCATCAAGGATCTTATAGAATTCTTCCTTTGTCAGAGGAGCACTTTCTTTATAAATATAACTTCCGAATTTCTTCTTCCGCTCCAGCTTGATCGAACGGTCACTACAATCATAAATACGAATCCTGTATTTTTTTCGCATCAGGACACCAGATTCCTTTTCCGCATAAGCGCTGTTGAAATAATCTTCAAAATAGAGGCTGCGGATCATATAACCATTTCCCTTTGCATTTGGATCCTTTTTCAGCAAATGCTTCATCCTCAGCTCCAGCAATTCTTTCTCACTGGTACTGATCAGATATTTCCATTCATTACGGAAGCGTTCTTTTGATAAATCATTCCTCATAAATATCTTCCTCAACATTTTGGCCGCCTGTAATGTAGAAACATTTCATACCATAATTCTTTCCAGCGTCTGTTATATAATAATCAAAAGCATCCTGCGTCTGTCCAGATGTATTTGTCGCACGGACACGCACAAAATACTGACCATCTGCCGGAACTGTAGTCTCCGCTTCCGGAATTTGAATATTATTCTTACGAAATACAATCTCATTAAACTTATAATCTTTTGCCAGTTCAACTGTGTAAGTGACCGTCTCTGCATCAAAGTCATACGATGCGTCCCAGTTGAACTTCAAAATATTTCTCTCGATTACCGGTTTTCCGATAAAAAACGGCATTGGCTTTTCCAGGCTCTCCTTATAAAGTTCATAATTTTGTTCTACCTCTGAAGGGATTGCCGATGCAATTGTTTCATACTTCGCTTCAGTCAACGGTGCATACATCTGGTCCGGCATCTGATTTAAATACTTCTGAGTAACTGTACGATATTCCTCTATCATACTACTGATCCGATCCACACTGAGATAGGATCTCAGATCCTGGATCGCCGCGTCAAGTTCCTCACGGAAATCCTCCGACTGCAGACATCTTTGAAAGAGAACATTTCCCCAGTAATTACTGACTCCACATTCCCAACTGCCTTGATCGGAACGGTTTTTAATGTTATATTCGGTTCTCATGAAAGAGGTATCATTATCCCACGCGATCAGATACCATATATTTGAATTCTGTGGACTATATAAATATGTATTACGATTCTGTGTATCCACATTTCCGGTCAGTATCTGATACGCCATCCAGTACGTCAGATTCTCTCTGTCAAAATATTGATCCAGGATATCCTCAATCGGTTGAGAAGTATCATTCAGATCTGTCAGCATTTGAATCAGTTTCGTATGATCTGAATCTCCTTTGATCTCCAGGAGCTTTTCAAAGGCTTTCTGGTCATAGGTCGGATCGTCTTCTTTTTTTATTACATCTTCATAGCGGAAAAACTCAAACGAATTAATTTTGTACAACTGTCCCTTCGAATCCATTCCATGGTTCTTCATTCCTGTCTTGTTGAGCTGTTCCACCTGTGTGTACAATCCATAGTCCTGGAATTCTGAGCTGTCCCCCTCGGTAAGATCTCTTACATATAAATGTACAAACTGGGTTCTAAGTGACATCAGCTGCGGTATCCCTTTCAGAAGATCGTAGGACAGCTTATTACGGAAACGCATTCCATCTGTCTGATGTTTATTCAGATTGATCGTGCGCTGTCCACGCCAGGTTCCCTTATTCTTCTTCAGCTCAATCTTATAGTTTTTCTGCGAATTACGGCTCGATGTCTGTCCTCTGATCTGCACGGTAGCATTCGGCACATTTTCACCATATCCAACCTCCCCGCTCTGCGGACCTGACTCATCACCAACCTGAAGAAGCGCCGCTGTCTGGTAACGTTCTACTCCCATCTTGTCATAATCATAGGCCGAATAACTGTTAATCTCCTTCCAGGTATGAGCCGTTCCCTCTGAAGAATTTCCACGGGAAACGGTGAGATACATCGTCACAACACTTGTCTCGTCATCATTTTCATAGAGACTATCCTTATCCCTGAGGTGAACGTCGTTGATATCCTGTGTCTCTGCCTTTTTTATCTCTTCCTGTTGTTCTGTCTGTTTCTTTGAAGTATCCCCTGTTTTCTCCGGGGTGGTACATCCCGTCAGGCAACAGGACATTCCTAATAAAAGGGCACATCCCAACGCAAGTAATCTATATTTTTTCAAGCTTATCTCCCCTCTCTATTTTCTCTTCCAAAAAGCATCCAAGCCGTGTGAAGAAACCTGTTTTATCCTCTGCCACAATCGGCTGTACGCTCAAAATATAATACGGAAGTTTTTTTATAAAATATCCAAGACGCAGTGTACAGATCAAAAAGAACACTGCACTTCCCAGTAAAAATCCAAACCCATAATACACCTGTGGGAAGAATAAAGACACACAGGTAAATGTCGTCGTACACGCGGCGAACATTCCTGTTGCAAATAATGCTCCCTTGTAATCTGTAAAATAAAGTAAGATCAACATCATTGTGTTAGCAATTGCATAGAGTCCATAGCCGACGCAGAGTGTCCTAAAATATCCTTCCATAAGATCATTAAATCCAAGCGGAAGATATGTCAGAAGCAGCTGTCCGATCGAAATCGCCAGTGCCGTTGTAAGTAGCTGCTTTAACGCCGTATATTTCAGCTCCATGTTTAAAACCTTTCTCATCTCTTTTCCCGCCTGCAGGATATCCTTGATTTCTCCCTTGTCATTAAACAAACTATAATAATTCCGATATTTCGGATAGAAATTCACTTCCACAGATACAACGAAATTAACGGTTGTAATAAGAATCGTCAAATAGGCGATCATCGCAGGTACATCATGATACGGTGCACCATAAAATAATCCCTGAACATGTACACGGATCGGTCCGCACCACATGATAACAAGATGTGCAAATAGTCCGATGTTCGTGAACAAGCCTGTAAACGCAAGCGGAAGGAACTGATCCACCCAGCGTAAAAAGAAAAATGCACTGATCTCTCTCTGCGGAAAATAACGGTACAACAGCGTCACATCCCAAAGCAGCATGATTCCATAACCGATCGTAACTGCGATCATCAACGCCTCTACATGTGGAATCCCAATCAGGATCAATAGGAATCCGACCAACAATGATACCGCTACCGCTGTAATAAATGAAATAAGAATCCCTTTGTAATCCTTGATCGCTGTCAGATAACTCATCGCATTCCAGGTGACGATCAATTCTCCGAAAAACTCCAGGCACAAAAACTGATCGATCAGATTGATTCCTGAAAACAGAAGAAAAATCCCATACATGATTCCGCCGACTACAAGCAGGATCGCTGTTGAACCCCAGAAAGAAGAAAGCACCGCCTCGTAGCGTTCTTCATACAGCATGTCCGCAATATATCTCGTCACGACCATAGAGAAAAAACTGGTCACGGTCAACGAAGCGAGAAGTGTGTAAGTAATCATACAGTTCAGAAGTTCCCGGTTATGTCTCGTCGCACCGGTATGATCGCAGATAAAAGCGATTCCTACCAACAGCACGATACCGAGCAGCATCGGACCTGTACAGATCACTCCTGCATACCCATACGCTTTTGCCGTCGCTGCAAGTCCGCGCTTCTGGAATAATTTTTTTAACTCAAATCCGATTCCGGCCATCTGCCTCTTCCACCTCCTGATACATCTTCCGGTACTTTTCAAGCATTTCTTCTTTTCGATAATATGCTTTCACTCGTTTCTGTGCATTCGCCCCCATGCGGAGTCTCCGAGCTCTGGAAGCGCACATCTGATCCATTGCCTGCGCAAGCCCCTCTCGATACATCGGTGGAACACAATATCCTGCTTTTCCGTATCGATCCTCCTCGTTACCATTCAGAAGCTCCCTGCAGCATCCTACATCTGTAGTCACACAAGGCCGCCTTGCAGCAAATGATTCTAAAACAGACAGCGGCTGTCCTTCCGATATACTCGTCAAAATTGTAAAATCCAGCTTCTCCATATAAGAGATGATATCCACTCGTCCTGTAAAGATCACATTTTCCAGATGAAGCTGATCGACCAGCGCATAACACTCCTGCGCATACTCCTCATCATCGACGCCTCCCATAATGTGGAGACGCACATGTTCTCTTGTCGTGCAAAGCTCATAAAACGCATAGATCATCGTCTTGATATCCTTGATCGGTGCCAGACGCACGATCGCACCGATGTCAACCCATCCGTCTTCCTCTTTCAATGGAATAGGGGAAAGCCTTTCATAGTTGATTCCGTTCTCAACGACACGACATTTCTCCTTGTCACATCCCATCTGGATCTGTGCATGCATGGCATTGGTAAATAATGCTGAGACTAGAAACGCTCTCGTATAAATAATATCCGACAGCATATAGAAGAAAGAAATCCACTGCTTTTTAAATGCCGGCTGTACCCATTTTGCACGAATGATCTCTTCTTCACGCTCTCTTGTGTATATTCCATGCTCTGTCAGCAGCACTTTCTTCCTATAAACATACCCGCCCAGGCATGCAAGAAGTCCGCCATATCCTGTACAGATTGCATGATAGACATCTGCCTTGGGCACTTCACTTCCCATTAGATAAAGGACCGGAAGCAGCATAGAACGCATTGTGTGAAATGCATCCGCAAACGGAGTATATGGATAATCTTTTATACAGCACTCCGTCAATATATTCAGGAATTTCTCACTTCTTAAAAAAGACATAGGATTCAGCTTCTGGTCATGATAGAGCCGAAACAAGATTTCCCAATTCGGGCGTCTACACAGCATCAGCTCTTTCAGGCTGTTCGTCTCTTCCTCTGTAAAGGCATGAAGCATTTTTCCAGAATCCTTCAGCCGCAAAGCGTCATCCAGAAAGACCTCGTGAACTTCTACAACATTTTTCGGAAGCTCGTAGACAAATTTCCCTTTATCCTTCGCATTTGCCCCAATCACCCACAAAACAAACTCATGCTCTTTCATTTCATTGATATACTGGTGCATCCAGGTGGATACACCTCCAAATATGTAGGGATAACACCCCTCCAATATGAGACAGATTCTCACAATTAACTCCTTATCTGTCGCGTGTTACCGCTTTGTATTTCAATCTTCTAATTTCTCAATAGTTACTGTTGGTTCCTTTGCCTGAAGCAGATAGAGATTTCCTGTCAGATGTGTAAGTTTTCCTCCTGAAACTTCACCTGGTGTTCCTTCATTGATCCTCACCATAAAATATGCTTCATCATAGAAGTTTTTAAGCTCCAATTCTATAGACCGCTCTGTCACTGTCTTTGTGAATGTAACCGCTCCATAACGCTGGATCGCACCGGATAGTTCTGAACCGGTGAGTTGTCTCAAGGACGGTGCCGAATCCACCAGCCAGTCCATATAATCAGCGAGGTTGCCCTTCATCTTTTCCCAGCCAAGCGCCGCACCGCGGTCTTCGTCCAGAAGATCATCCGGATGAATAAAATGACTGTTCACAAAATGCATATTTAATTCCGACAGTGCCGCCATCTTCATATAATTATCGATAATTGCACCGGAGATGATACGCGGCTGTTCTACAATCCCATCCTTTGCAACTTCAAATTCCTGCACATACGCAAACTCACCGGTGAAATAATTACTGGCGATCGTCCGGATCTCCGGGAAATCTTTCGCGAGCATCTCCCTTCCTTCTGCTGATAATACATTGGACGGCGGTACATAGACTGACATTGATACACTGGGAAATGTATCCTCTCCAAAATGGATCAATTCTTTTACAGCCTTTTTCATGGCCGCCTCATTTTTCCATGTATCATACGGAAGCACGTCACCATAATCCACATTTGAAAGACTCAACGGCTGATGATTGTATCCATGATACCCGAGTTCTCCACCTTGATGAAGCAGCATATTTCCAAAATACTGAAAACGTCTGGTATCCTTCTGTTTCTTAATCGTTCCATCCGTCGCATCCTCATAATTTTCAATAATCACACCGGTATAGCGAACGTTGTGATTAGATGCAAGCTCCTGCATATCCGGCCACCACACATCCATATAGAAATCACTAATGCTCATTCCATAGTCCCGCTTCACATAAGTACCATCTCCCTCCGGAACCGGTGACGGAAAGTCATCCAGATAAAATGCTGATCCATTGATCACCGGATAAACCCCCACATCAGTAAGGAGACTGTAGGAAGCCGCATAGAATCCACGCACCGCTTTCTCATACAGTCCAAAGTTGTCTACTACAAACTTCCCTTTTCCATATTGGTTCTCCCAAATGACAGGCTGACCGTTTTTTTCATTGACATGCGCATAAACCTTCGCATTCTCACTCAGCTGCACTGCCCAGGCAGAGTCATACGGATCCGTGATTGCATAAGCCTGTCCGCCGCCAAGCATAAATTCCGGTTCAAAATAAATACTGTCTACAAGTATATTGTCATATCCGGAAGAAATGATTCCAAGCTTCTGCTCAATCACTGATGAATACGCTGTTTTCTGAAGTGTCAGGGCAAAAAGTACATTCCCACCCTCTGACACCCAATCACACAGTTCCATAAGATTCTCTTTCAACGGACTTACATCGCTCAGTAATACAACAACCGTTTCATAAGCATGATAATCTGGAATAGAGGATGCACTCTGCAGGTCTACCACATCTGTTCCAACCTTCATATCTTTAAAAATTTGTTGAAACTGCTCCCATGCAGCCACACTCGCCTCATCTTCACTGTTACGAAGTACCAGACAGGTCTTCGGCAGTGATTTCGCAGCCATCTGTTCCGTAACCACTTCTTCCTGACTGATATATGCGACTTTTCTGTTTTTTTCAGTATATTGAATTCCACTTCGTTCAGCAAAAAGGACGATCGCGATCATCAGAAATACACCCAGGATCACCAGCATACTTTTAAACGGAAATGTTTTCAATGATTTTAATCCAGCCAAAAAGCCAATACCTCCTTACTCTTAGACGACAGATAGATCTGCTCCTCTTTCATCTGTCTTAAACACTGCTGCAACTCCGCTCCCTTTTTTCGTTCTGCCAGATACCGGATCTTCAAAATCCAGAACTCCTCTTTCCGATGCCATTTCTGATCCATCAGCCCTAGAATCTCTTCCACCTGAACATAATCTCCTGTTTTCATCAGATTTTGGAACAGACGCACACATGTGGAAAGCGTCGTTTTCACCTTCAGCTTTTGTCTTAAAAGACGGATATAACGTTCCCTCTGTTCTCTCTCCATCTGGGCTTCCAGAATCCCCTGATTCAGATACTCTTCCATAAAATCACAGTACTGCTCCAGGATCTCCGGATCGTCCGGTGATTCCGCATACAGCTTCTCCATCTTCTGCAAACGAAAATCATATTCCTTGGAAAGTTCAACCATGGCTGTGATCGCATAATGGACAACCTCTACATCTTCATTCATGCGGGCCTGTTTCAGAAGATCCATATATTCTTCCGGATCATCATTTAACACATCCATGATCAGTTCACGGCGCACTCTCGGTTCGTTAATCAAAAGTGCTTCCTCTAACGGAACGATCTTTTTGTCCGTATCCGAAACTGCCTGAAAAATATTTTTATAAATCTCTTCATTTACACGAAGCTTTTCCACTCCCGGTTCTATCCTATTGTCTCTTCTGGTCAGCATTTGCAAATGCAAAAGCAGCACGCACACTGTTCCCCAGAAAGGGACGAAGATCACAAGTGCCATCAGATATTTTTTCACCTTCAGCAGATGTGTCTTTATCCCCAGCCAGACCAGCACACAGCAGACAATATGTAACAGGATCAGGAATACTCCAAGCACTGTCTGAATCATAATTTTTCTCCTGTATTTGCATTCTCCACGGTATCGATCTCATGACAGACGAAGCCGTTATTTTCCAGTCTTGCAAGAATGATCGGCAAGGAACTTCTGTCCGTCTGTGAAAGAATGAGGAAGATCTCTCCTTTTTCAGAAATCCCCCTGACATCATTTTCACGGACCGAAGCCTGTAGCGCTGTGTCTGCCTCTTCCAGTGTCATCTTCGGATACTCCAGCTTCAAAAGCACATAGGATGCCCGATTCTCCTCCCTCATAGAATGGAAGGAATACAGCCGTTCTTCAAAATACTCCTGCTTCAATATACGTGTACCCTGCACGTACTGCCTGTTCTTGATTGCCTCCTGATATTCCAGTGCGCGCAAAAGTGCTGTTTCTACCAGACCGCAGAGAATCTGGAACAGATTCAGATAATAGAGGGAAAGCTGTTCATTTCCCACTTCCTGAATGAAAATCAGCATCACGAGCTCTCCATCCTTGTGAATCCCGTTCATATACATCGGATAGCCGTCCAGGAAATTCCGGTTTACCCACACCTTTCCGGACACAATCGTCTCTTTCGCTTCCAGATAATCATCCAGACAAATGGATTTTTTCAACACATCTGTCATTCCCTGGGATGCGATCTCAAGACGTCCATAGCTCTGATTCTTTCCAACTGAATAAATCGCAAATGTATGATTCTCAAGAACTGATTCCATCACATGCAGAGTTTCAATAAAAAGCTCCTGCGGAAGAATGATATCCAGTTTTTTCGTAATATCAAAAATCTTACCAAAGCTGTCACGGCTTCCCAGAATCTGCTTCTTGTACTGCCGTTTATCAGAAAGCGTCTCCTGATACATTTCTCTCATAAACAGAAATTTATCCAGGATCAGTTTATTCTCCTCTTTCATGAATTGAATATTATCGCTGTTTTTCAGTCGGATGTAACCACAGATCGCGCCGACTGCAAAATAGAAGATAAACGGAATCCAGTTCGAAGGTTCGTAGAAAAGTGTCGTCCAGCCGATCCCGGTTTTCGTATATGCTGCCAGCAATGAAAGTGTTTCCAGCCCCGCTGCAGCAAGCCCGTAATTAATACCGTACAGACTGCTGAACAGCACGATGTAAACAAGCCTCAGATCGATCATCTGAAACTGCACCTGATTTCCCGCCACCCGGTTCAATGCTTCAAAAACAAAAAATGTGAGCAGCAATTCCGCGATTTTCACGATTTTATCATGTACTTTCAAAAAAGTTTTTACTACATCGATCTTCCGTGTCTTATGGTTCGTTTTCTCACAATAATCCTCATAAATTTCTGTGAGATCCTCCAAAAGAGAAATCTTCGGAAACCAACCGTATTCATTTCTCAGAACGTGGTCATCAGATATCCCATCCCGGATCAGCACATCTGACAAATAGGTAATGTTTGCAGCCGGAAACATCTGTGCCAGTCTCTCCCCGAACTGTTGAAAAGTAAAATGAAATACCTGCGGAACCTGAAGACAGGCGCTCCCCTCTCCCCAGTTATCAAAAATCTTGTATAATAAATCCCCAAGATCACTCAAAGCAAGAAAATGCATCTCCTGTGCCGGTGCTTCTTCAAATGTAATCTGCTTCTTATTGATCACAGTTGAGAACAGCTTGAAAAAATAATCCTCCTCATAAGTACCGGAATAAAGATACGGCGCACGCAGAATCTTGACAGCGATCTGATGCAGCTCGCCGTATTGCCTGCAGAACTCTTCTGCCGAGCGGACCATCAGCGTCTTTCCTGTTGTATCTTCATATAAACTATCCGGTCCTGTAATATACAGAAGCCTGGAATTCAGATTCCCCTTATAGTAATGTAATAGCTTGCGTAAAGTCTCAATCTCACCCTCCATCGTCCCATGAAATGTAAGATAATTAGAAAAATAAATCACTCCCTCAAATTCATATGTCTTGAAAATGTCTTTGAATTCTTCCTCCGTCTTCGGCATCGGGTATACCGATAAGCTCTTATTGCGATTTGACTTTTGTTCAGTCTCTCCAAGAAGAAGGATCTGACACTCAGGGAAAGCCTCCTCGATAAATTCTGTTGTAATATATCCGATATTTCCGGTCACCAGTAATTTCATACGTCACCTCGTAATCATATATTGCGCATTTCTATCATTTCCAACCTATCATTTATGCAGAAGGTGTATTTTCTTTTATCCTCTTTTTGTCTTTATACATCTTCTCGTCAGCACAATGGATCAGCTCCGGCAGATTCTTTTCCTCTGCATCTGTCCAGACATATCCCATTGCAACAGAGATAGGAATAGCTCACTACATTTCCATAATAAAATAAAACGAGTGCTATAATGCTGAAAACGCAATATGCTACACATCCATTAATAATTCTTTGCAATTTAAGATTTGTGATCTCCGCCTTCGTAACACCGTCGGAAGCATCAATCGTCCACTCACCTTCCGGGGCACTTACTTTTCCTGTAAAAATTCTGTCGGGAGCATTCTCATATCTCCCGCAAATATATAATGCAGCTACCATAAAGAAGATAATTATAAGAGTAACTGCAGTATGTATCTTTTTCATAATCATTCTCTCTTATAATATTTTTTGCCATTCCGGCAGATATAATCGCGTCAGCATAACTGCCGAACAATTTTTTATTATACCATAGATTCTCATTTTTGAGTTTATTTTTTTCACACGCCCTTCTGTCTACTTCTTTTTAAGCCTTCCTCACCAAACTCATTATAATTATGAATCCATTGTCGAATCTGTCTAGCACTTTTAACATTATATTTTTTTGCTAGTGCTTTTGAACCAACACCTAAACTTAGATGCTCTAGAACAATTTTTTTCTTAAGCTCAAAGTTATATTTTGCCATAAGAAAACCGACCTCCAATAGTTAGATTTTTGGGTCTAACTTCTGGGGGTCGGTTCATTTTTGTACCTTTTTTTATATTTAAAGCTCCCACGATAATTGTCTACTCCTATGATATATTTTTCGAAATATACAAATTTTCCGCATTTATACTATCATACCAGCCCTTATCCGTCCATACTTGATCTGCACAATTCCACACGCAAATCATTTTCTGCCTATACCGCCCCAAACTGCAGATACCACACTGCCATCTTATCTCCCAGAAAAATTGCAGTTGCAAGTCCAAACACAAGAAATGGTCCAAACGCAAACTGATCTGTTTTATTCAGCCTCTTTCGTACCAGCATCAGTGTCACATAAGCACCTCCTGTTATAATCCCAATACACATTGCACATATCATTGACGCGCCACCAATAAGCAATCCGCTTACCGACATCAGCTTGATATCTCCGCCTCCGAAAGCCCCTGGAATTGCAAGTGCCAGCACCAGCATCGGCACTGATATGATTCCCATACCGGTCAGTCTTGTAGCAATTCCCATCTCCGGATAAAGCATAAAGTCCAAAACCGCAAGTATCAAGATCATAATATGAAATCGATCATAAATCATCTGTATATGCCAGTCAACCAAGGCAATCACAAACAGTATTCCCAAATATATAAAAAAAACTGCGCCTCTTAGTGAAATCACACCCATTTTCCCGCAACCATATACAATCGCACAACCGGTCATGGATACTCCACCTGTTAATTCCACTAAGAAATATCTTGCAATCCTCTTGCTCTTTGCACATATTGCGCTTTTCCCGTATGTTAATTTATCGATGACAATATGTAAGAAGCTGAAGATGCCAGCTCCGAAAAAGAACCTTATTATCCATAATATGATTTCTAAAACCACAAACATCCTCTCATAATTAAATGATTTGTTATAAATTATATCAGTTCTTTCGCAAAAAAGATACTGTTTTTAATGCTTTATTTAATTTTTCTGTCACAAAATTGATCATGACAATATTTTGAAACCTGCCGGAGACCTTTTAATAACAGGAAATGCAATTTCCTGTTATAGAAAAAACGGAAACAAAAAATGGATCAATCTCTTTTGTGAGAATTTGATCCATTTTTACCGCATCTAAATCAGTTGTCCCAGCACCGGAAGCCTTTTCAGATAAATTCTTCCGGAAAATGCAATATGCGGCAATTCATAAAACATACAATGCTTCGGACAGATTGGCTGATACAATGAATCCGCTACAATGATTTCTGCATCTTTCAATGCTTCTTCCATCTCTTCTTCCCCACAGATCCATCTGTCCTGTCTGCAAAGCAGACCTTCTGTTTTTTCCAGCGGGCAGAGAACTTCCACCGGACAGCCATATTTCTGTTCGATCCCTGCTGCCAGAGATTCCATGGTCACCGGTTCTCCGATCAGAGTCACTTTCTTTTGTCTGCCTGCCGCTTCAGGCTTCTTTATTTCTTCTCCCGATGCCGGATTTCTGTTTCCCTTCTGCTCCATGATTTCTTCAATTTCACCCTGCATCCGATTCTTCAGATATGGCATCTGCTCTTTTTCTTCCAGTGCTTTCGCAATCCGCTCTGTATAAGAGCCAATCGGCGTTCCAACCACATACGGGGTTCCGAACTTTTCTTCCAGTACTTTCGCCGCACGAAGCCCGACCGAAGATACCACCAGATTCACCTCTGCTTCTCCTGCCTGCAAAAATGCATCCAGTTCATCTCCCATTGCCCAGGTAGACAGCACCTTCCATCCACAGGCTTTCAGGTTCTCTTTCAGCACCTCTACATGAGATACCGGTCCAAAGTCCAGTGGTGTCACACCAAGCAGATTGACGGTGCGTGTCTGAATCCGTCCTGTCTTTTCCCCGGTAAATCTTTTCGCGATCTCCTCTAATGCAATTCCTGCCCCATACACATAATCATGCATTCCGTTCGTCGGTACTGCAAATGCAGGAATCCCGGTTTCTTCTTCCAGTACCTGTGCCAGTGCCGGAAAATCGGTTCCATTCATATACGGAATTGGGGATCCTGCAAGGGCAATAAATTTCGGATGCAGCTCCCTTGCTGCCTCTTTGATATCATCCAGAAATTTTTCATCATTTCCCATGATCGCATCAATTTCTGTCAGACCGGAAATATAGATCAGACTGTCCTGATCGTACCAGCGGATCTCATCGTGAGTGTTATAGGTCGAATTGCATCCGGACGGGTCGTGCATGACTGTCATGCCGCCAAGCTCATAAAGTGCAGAACACACACCGGATACATCCGATGTGTAAATTGGTATGATTCGATAAGATTGTCTCATATACAGCTTTCACACCCCCATCCTTTTCGCACAACCAGATCTTCCGTGTCTTTTTCTTCGGTAAATGCTTCGACCATAAGCTCTGCCGTCCTGCGGATCCCGTCAAATCCGTAAAGGCCGCCGCCCTGTACCATATTGACAAAATACGGACTTCCTGTAAACCATGCCGCCTTCTGTCCGATCGCCAGTATTTTTTCATCCGATGTTCTCGGAAGCACACGCATTTTCACCTGGATCGTTGCAATCAACTGCAGATCCGGTGCATGCTCCTTCAGCCACTCAAATTCTGCTTTTTCTTCCGGACTGATGGAATCCAGATAGATCCGTATTACCCGGAAGCCATGAGTAAGCAGAAGCTTTGCAAGTCCGAGTGGACGCGGATGGTACAGATAATCAATGGCAACCGCAGTGTCTCCGATCACCTCATGCGCCTTTTCCAGTGCCTTTTCACAGGCAGCAATTTCCTCTTCTACCGAAATCGTTTCCTCCAGCTTTCCATAGCCCATTGTCTGGCAAAAATTTTCCAGCTGTGCTGTGATTTCTTCATAATCAAAGCTGCCCGGCAGATACAGGTATGGTCGTTTCAGACGCTCTGAAAGCGCTTCCGCACCATACTTAGATGGTGGATAAGAAGATATAAAAAGTTTCCCTTCGGAAAGTGCCAGATAGTCTTCCCAGCTTTTACATCCCGGCAGTTCTCGGAAGATTCCCTGATGTGCCCGGACGATTCGTTTCAGATCTGCATTTTTTTCCAGTACGAAATCACTGCCGAGAAAACTCACGGCTTTTTCATCTGCTTTTCGCTTTGGAAGTGGTTCATAAATCGCTTTTCTCAGCTTCTGATCTGGTGTCGGTCCATGCTTCTGCATGATCGGATCCATATAACAGCGGATAAATGTAATCTTTGGGAACCTCTCTTCCAGTTCCTGATACACCCGTTCCAGATCGCATCCCAGAAAATGATGCAGACAGACGGTAAATAAAAGAACTGCTTTCGGTTTTTCTTCCAACTTATTCAGCACATCCGTCACGCCTTCGATGGTGATGTCCTCCAGATTTCCATTTAACAGATTCTCTTCTTTTACGATCACAAAGGAAAACCGGTCAGCCGCATTCATTTCCGCCGCTGTCAGCACCACACCTCGCATGCAGTTATCTGCACAGACATAGATCTGTCTTGCCTCCGGCATCAGCATTCCGGTATGTACGATGTTCCAGTTGCCGTGGACCGGCGAGTTAAATTCAAGCCCCGGTGCAAATGGAACCGGAAATGTGGCATCCTTGATGGCTACTGCCGCGCCTTTTTCATCCACCGGATGTCCTACCCGTTTTAACATGGTCTCTCCTCTCCGCACACTGCAAGGATCTGATCTGCCAGCTTCCGGTATTCCTCTGCCATCTGCGAATCCGGTGCGTATTCCAGCAGAACCTTGCCGGCTTCTTCTGCTTCCATCACAAGTTCGCTCCGATCAAGCCGTCCAATGATCTGCGTGTGAAAATCCTCTGCAAGCTCCCGCACCTTTTCTTCCTCTCTCGGAACCTCTCTTTTATTTAAAATAATACCGCCAAGGGAAGCATATCCCCGGTTCCTGAAATTCTCTACTGCCATTGCAATATTGGCCCCGGCATGGATCGCCATATTTTCACCAGATGTGATGATGAATACCTGATCCGCATAGCCTTTTCGCATTGGCATGGAAAAGCCACCGCAGACTACATCACCAAGTACATCGTATAACACGATATCCGGCTGGTAGGTCTCATAAGCACCGGTTTCTTCCAGCTTCTCAAGGGCGGTGATAATCCCGCGTCCTGCACATCCAAGTCCCGGTGTCGGTCCACCTGCTTCTACACAGACCACACCTGCATAGCCAACCGTAACCATATCTTCCAGTTTTAGATTCTGTTTCTTCTGTTGGAACATTTCCAGTACGGTTGGAATCTCCTTTCCGTGTCGGAGCTGGATGGTCGAATCCGCCTTCGGATCACAGCCGATCTGCATGACCTTGTATCCTTTTTCGGCAAGTGCCACCGCAAGATTGGATACAGTTGTGGATTTTCCGATCCCGCCTTTTCCGTACACTGCTATCTTTTTCATTCCGCTTTCTCCTCCGCTTTCGTAATGACGTTCGAGTACGCCGTTTTTGTGGATACCCCATTCAGACGCCCGATCTTCCCTGACAAAGCACTGATCATATCTTGCGGTGCATCAATGGCGATGCTGATGATATTAATTCCCTTCTCCCGGTACGGAATTCCCATTCTTCCAATGATATACTCTCCTGCTTCATGCAGGTAATGGTTCAGTTCCTCAATCGCGGCAGGATTCTCCACAATAATTGAAATGACTGCTACTCTGGTGTCCATGAAAAGTCTCCTTCCTTTTTTGAAATGTCACCGATTCCGCATTTCAGATTGTTTAGCAGATACGTGGCAGCAATTCTCCGCCCGGCTGTGGAAGAAGTGCCTGCGTTCCGATTTCTGTAGTCATGACTACTTTCCCCGGCTGCTCTGCAGTTACTTCTCCGATAATTGCCGCATTCTGTGAATACGGACATTTGTGCAGTACTTCTACAATCTTTTCTGCCTCTGTTTTTGGTGCCATAATGACCATTCTTCCTTCACATGCAAGGTAAAGTGGCTCCAGTCCAAGCATTCCGCAGACTCCCTTCACTTCCGGTGCAACCGGAACTTTTTCAGCATTCAGACGGATTCCAACATTACTCTGTCCCGCAATCTCATAAAGTACTGTTCCAACTCCACCTCTTGTCGCATCACGGATGACATGCAGATCATGTGTTGCATTTATCACTTCTTCCACAGTATGCCATAGTGGTGCACAGTCACTGGTCACATCCGCTTCGATTCCGAAGTCTTCTCTTGCAAGAAGGATCGTACAACCATGGCGTCCCACATCTCCGGTCACAATGATCGCGTCTCCCGGCTGTGCCAGTTCTCCTCCGACTTTTACGCCGTCCTCGATCTGTCCCATTCCGGTTGTTGTGATAAATACACCGTCTACCTGTCCCTTTCCTGCTACCTTGGTATCTCCGGATACAATACGGACACCGGCTTCTTTTGCCGTTTTCTCCATTGCTGCTGCAATCTCTTCCAGTTTTTCCATCGGAAATCCTTCTTCAATTACAAATGCACAAGTCAGATAAAGTGGTTTTGCTCCCATACATGCAAGGTCATTAACTGTTCCGCAGATGGAAAGCTTTCCGATATTTCCTCCTGGGAAGAATGCCGGAGATACAATAAATCCATCCGTAGATACTGCCATCTTTCCGACTGGTGGTGTAAGAACTGCCGCATCATTCGCAGTCAGATCCGGATTGGCAAAATGTGCTGCAAATACTTTATCGATCAGCTCTGAAGTCTGCTTTCCGCCGGCTCCGTGTGCCATAGTTACTGTCTGGTTGTCCATTTTATTTTCCATTTTTAACTTCCTTCTCTCCTAATCGTTTCCGTATATATGATACCGGATTGTTCCGGTGTTCCGTTCCTTCGTTTCCCTGATACCGGATTGTTCCGCACTTACGTGCTCTCACAATCCTCAATACATTCGTAATCCGCTCATTTTTCTTTGAAAAATGGCTACTTACTCATGTTTTGGCGGGGATAAAGGTCAGAAGTCTTCCTGCAAGCAAGCTTGCGTCAGACTTCTGACTTTTATCCCCTGGTATCATACATATAGTAAGCCGAGCATGCGCCCTCGCCGGATACCATGCAGGCTCCTACCGGGTGCTGCGGTGTACATACCTTGCCAAACACCTTGCAGTCGGACGGTTTGCATTTTCCCTGCAGTACATCTCCGCAGCGGCATGCCGGATTTGCTTTTCCTTCGATCTTTGGCATATTGTATTTCTTTCTGGCATCGTATGCTTCCCATTCTTCTCTCAGCTGCATACCGGATCCCGGAATGATTCCAAGACCTCTCCACTCGCTGTCGCATCCTTCCATCAGTTCATTCACCAGCCTCTGTGCCTCACGGCTTCCTTCTCTGGTGACAACTCTCGGATAGCAGTTTACGAAGAACGGCTTTCCTTCCTGGAAGCGTACCAGTGCGACCGCAAGTGCTGTAAGCAGTTCTTTTGCCGTAAATCCTGCTACCACACCGCTGACTCCTTCTTTTACCAGTTCCTCACAAAGTTCGGTCCCCGTGATTGCATTGACGTGTCCCGGATATAAAAATACATCCGCACTGCCTTTGAGTGCCTCGTAGGCTCCCGGCATCGTCTTATTGGCAACCAGAAGAGAATAATTGGAAATTCCATCTTCCTTTGCCTGTTTAACCGAAAGGCATCCTGCAGGTGTCGTTGTCTCAAACCCAACGGATAAAAATGTCACCTGTTCTTCCGGATGATCTTTCGCATATTTTTCCGCATCTGCCGGTGAATAAACGATATGGATCTTTGCTCCTTTTTCTCTTGCTCCGGCAAGGCTCATCTGACTTCCCGGTACGCGGACCAGATCACCAAATGTGCAGATCGTCACCTGCTTCTCCAACGCCAGATAAATTGCTTCATCAATAAAGCTGACCGGTGTTACGCAGACCGGGCATCCCGGTCCTGAGATCAGTTCTACCTGCTTTGGCAAAAGTTTTCGGATCCCCAGACGGAAAATTTCATGGGTATGGGTTCCGCATACTTCCATGATCCGCACTGCCGGTCCGTCATAATTTTCTATGATCTCTCTGGCTGTTCGTTTCTTTTGTTTTTCCATTACAGCAGTTCCTCCATAAGCTGATCGGTCTCGCTTTCATCTTCATCGGTGATCTTTGCGATCGCAACTCCGGCGTGGACCATGACGTAATCACCTGGTTCCAGATTCTCCAGGAGCTTGGATGAAACCTCTCTTTTTGCACCGCCTGCGTCAACGACGGCGGTTCCGTTACTGATTTTTACAACTTTTGCTGATAATCCAACACACATGTGGGTAATTCCTCCTTTTCCTCTTTTATTTGTAAGTTCTAATAGCTTTAGATTAACTTTGTTTAAAATTTTTTATGTCTGATTTTAATTTTCTAAATCCATAAAGTCTGGTTTTATTTTATCTCATGCTTCTGTAAATATGCCATTGCGTAGGCTGCCTGACCAAGTGACAATCCTCCGTCATTTGGTGGAATGAGGTGATGGTGCAGGGTGATGAGACCTTGCTTAACCAGACCTTCTTCTACCAGCCGTAGTAGTAAGCGGTTCTGGAAAACTCCGCCGCTTAGAGCAACTTTCCGGATTCCGGTCTGATGACTTGCTGTAAGGGCTGCGGATATGATCTGTCTTGCAAGTTCCTGGTGGAACTCGTATGCAAGTTGTCCGGTGCCTTCCCCAGCGAGACGTTTTTTTGCGAGGTTTTTGACTAATTCGCCGGTATTTAGAATCAGGCGGTCTTCTGCCGTTTCTGTAAATGGCTTAAGCATGAGGGGTTCGTATGGATGCTGCATTGTTTTTTCGTAAGCTTCTGCTGCGAACTCTAATGCCGTAGATGCTTCTCCCTCGAAAGTGGATTTTTTCCGGATTCCGAGGATAGCACTGACTCCATCAAAGAGACGGCCGGCACTGGTAGATCGAACAGCATTCAGGTGTCGTCCGGTCATTGTCACCAGTACTTTTGCCTCCGGTTCGGTGCAAAGCTCCAGTTTCTTCATCCATTCGACCGTTTTTTCTTTATCCTGCAATTCTTCATAGAGAAGAGAACCGGCAATTCGCCAGCCTTCTTTTGCAGAAAGATCTCCACCTACCTGCCAGAATGGCTTAATGCTGCCAAGTCTTTCAAATCCATTGTAATCACAACGAAGAATTTCTCCACCCCAGATGGTCCCATCCGTTCCATAGCCGGTTCCGTCAAAGGAAACGCCGATCACCGGATCTTCGCAGTCATTTTCTGCCATACAGGACAGAATATGTGCAAAATGGTGCTGTATCTTCAGAACCGGGAGTCCAAGTTCTTCCGCAACAACTGTCGCATTGTATTTCGGATGCAGATCGCATGCCACAACCTTTGGTTCTATCTCCAGAAGTGTTTCCATTCTACCGATTGTTTCTTTTAAAGCTTCCACGGTGCGCAGATCTTCCAGATCTCCCACATAAGGGGATGGGTAAAATCTGCCGTCCACACCGATACAGAATGTATTTTTCAGTTCTCCTCCAGTGGCAAGTACCTGCCCTTTCCACGACATCTGAACCATGGTCGGAAGTGGCGCATAGCCTCTGGATCTGCGGATCATATATGGCTCATTTTTATAAAAATCCATCACTGAATCATCGGCACGGATCCGGATTTTCCGGTTGTGGGAAAGCATACAGTCGCACAGACGGGAAAGCTCCTGAATCGCTTCTTTGTCCTCCCTGCAGATCGGTGCACCGGATGTATTTCCACTGGTCATAACCAAAAAAGACGGCATCCGGATTCCATCATCATAGGTAAAGAGCAGAAGCTGTACCGGTGCATACGGCAACATTACTCCAACCTTTGGATTACCAGGCGCAATACTTTCGCAAAGTGTTTCTTCACCATCTTCTTTTTTGTCCAGAAGCAGGATTGGTTTTTGATGTCCGGTCAGAATTTTTTCCTGTTCTTCACTGACCAGGCATTCTCTTTTCACAGATTCCAGATCTTTTGCCATAACTGCAAATGGTTTCGCCGGACGTTTTTTCAGTTCTCTGAGGCGCTTCACCGCCTCTTCATTAGTCGCATCGCAGCACAGGTGGAAACCTCCAATCCCCTTAATCGCCACAATTCCGCCTTCTGCAATGGTCCGTCTGGTGTAAATGATTGCGTCTCTTCCGCGTTCTTCTCTGCCGATCAGGTAGACCTCCGGACCACACTCGTTACAACAGACTGGCTGTGCATCGTATCTCCGGGTTGCCGGATCATAATATTCTTTTGCGCAATCCGGACACATCGGAAATTCTTTCATGCTGGTGCGCTCCCGGTCATACGGAAGGGCATCCAGGATCGTAAGTCTTGGTCCACAGCAGGTACAGTTGATAAATGGATGCAGATATCTACGGTTCTTCGGATCAAACATTTCTTCCTTGCATTCATCACAAATTGCAATATCCGGTGAGACAAAAATCTCACCTTTCGTCTTTTCACTTTCAATGATCGCAAACTCCGGAAAGTCTTCTGCTTCTGCTACCGGCTCAATATTCATTTTCAAAATTGCTGCCCGCTTCGGCGGCTTATTCTCAATATCCGAGATAAATCCATCCACTGCCTCTTCCGGTCCCTGCGCAAAGATTTCCACATACGGACCTTTATTGGACACGCTGCCCCGGATCTGATGCGTAGCCGCATGCCTGCTCACAGTCGGACGAAATCCTACGCCTTGCACGATCCCATAGACGCGGATCTGTTTTGTCACTTCATTTTTCATCTATTCACACAGTCTCCCTGACACTGCAAAATGTCTTGTATTTACGAAGATTCCCTGAAAATCCGGAACCATTTTTTCCATACATGCATCTGCGAAAATGATATCAAATCCACCATTTTTCACAAGATCGATATAATCATCTTCCTCACGCAACGACACATCCTGCGGACAGGCAAGCTCTTTTTTCCTCATAAACCAGGTTGCTGTCTGCACCTCTGCCGAATTCTCTCTTTTAAGAATTTCCTGCCGGATTGCTTCCGCCATCACCTGCTGGTGTACCACAAGGATCTTCTTTCCCTGATAGTCCAGATTCGGAACCAACTCATCTGCTGCCGGATAACCGATCTCATACGGCGTACCAAAGGTCTTTTCCAAATATTTGGCTACTTCCAGTGCTGCCGCAGATACAACAATATTTTTGCCAACTTCCGATGCCCTTTCTACTGCCTCAAGCCCATCGCCCATTCCATAGCAAATGGCTTCTTTTCCTTCTTTTTTCAGTTCCTCTCTTACTTTATCTGCTGCTTTCAGATCGCTTACATCCTGTGGCGTCATTCCAAGGATACCGACTTTTTCTTTGCATACCTCATATTTTTCCTTTGCAAATGCAGTAAATAATGCAAGATACGCTTTTTCTTCCCCTTTATCGTAAAGCTCCATTCCGTCGGTATCAATGGCAAGAATCGGAAGGTCGGTCTTTTTTTCACACATTCTTTTCAGTGCCTGGTAATCCGTTCCGATCACAGCCGGAACCGGAGTGCCGACAATCGCCGCAAAATTCGCATCAATCTTATCAGCTGCATCGACCAGCTTTGCGACCAGACGGTCATCTCTTCCAAGGATTGCATCCATATCACGAAGTCCTGCGCTGAATACTGCACTTTTCCGTTCAAACCATCTCGGCTCATCAAAACCGCAGACATTTCCTGTGCATCCTCCCGCGTCGCAGATGACGATGATTCCGCCAAGTTCATATAACACAGACACTGCGCCCGACTGATCCGGTGCAAATGGTGTCAGATATTTTCTAAGTCCTCTCATACTACACCTCCAAAAGGGTTTCAAACAACCGTGTCACACCTGCATAACCATAAGGCTGTCTGTCCTGATTCCAGATCACATTCGGCTGATCCGGATGATAGTATCCCGCATCCTTTCCAATGGTCATATTCACGCCGCTCTTTTCCGGATCGTAGTACAGCATGGTCGGTTCCATATTGGAAAATACCTTCGTCTCCGGGCTGAGCTGGGATAACTGGTTCAGGTAAATAAAGTTCTCTGCTGTCAGTGTTCCATAGATTTCCGGCACCTTAAATCCATATTTGATCATCGCAAGTGCCATTTCAAATGGATCTCCGTTCATGCATTCCCCGATCGCAAAGCTTGCATCCGGCCGTTTCTCTTTGAATTTCGCCACGGTTTCTTCCGCTTTTTCACGATAAACTTCATCAGAAAATGTCACCCCAAGCACTTTCCCAAATGCCTGATACTGGCTGGCGATCTTGTCTGTCTGGTAGAGTCTCCTGAGTTCAATAAACGGAATCTGCAGACGGTTATGAAAATCCTCTGCCGCAAATCTGGCTTCCGGGTGAAGTACCAGATTAAAATTTGCCTCAGACATGGTCTGATATTCCTCATAGTCCTTGCATCTGGAGATTTCATGGATGGTCTTAACTCCTGCGCTGTGCAAAAGATCATACAGCTCACACTCATCGATCAGCGGCGAGAAAAATCCAAGCAGGTTCACCACATTTCCTTTTTTCTTCTTTGGCTCCAGAAGGGAATATAAAGACTGACGTACATGCACCATCGGCGGCTTTCTTCCTTCTCTTGTCAGCGCGTACATGTAGCATGGTCGAACCGGAAGTCCGGCTCTTTCCTCCGCTTTTCTGCACACACGCTCCATGTCCGTCCCAAGAAGAGCATCTACACAGGTAATACAGATCATCACAACGGACGGTCTCTTTTCACAGCAATTGCAGATTTCTTCTACTGCCTTCGGAATCTTTTTCAAATGACGTCCCGTTACGATATCGGTCTCGTCCATCATCAGATAGAAAAAACGGTTATCATATTCCCTCATGGAACTGATAAGCGAAGTATTTCGTCCACAGCAGCCCGGTGCCACGATCAGCATGATCGAATCCGGCACAGCAAGTCCCGCTCTTTTTACTCCGAATCCTTCTGCTCCCGGTGAGTTAAATGCAAGCGTTGCCGGTGAGCTGTAGATCAGGTGTGTATTCGACCGGAGCTGTGCCGGAATCGCATCTCTTCCCAGTTTATTTAATTCTTTTACGGTACAATAATATGCTTCTTTTGCCATACCTTCTATTCCTCACTCTTCAGTAATAACTCTGCCAGATCAAAAAATCTCTTACTGATCGCGGAATCTTTGTCCCCTTCGATCACCGTCATTCCCTGATCCTCATAGCGGATGATCTCATCACTTCTCGGGATTTCCCCGACGATCGGGATCCCGCTTTTTTCGGAAAATGCCTGTACTTTTTCCGTCTCATTTTCCACATTCCTGTGGTTCAGTACAATACCGAAAACTCTGGCATAGCTTCTGTCCTCAAAATTCCTCACCGCACTTGAAATATTATTTGCTGCATAAAGTGCCATCTTTTCTCCGGAAGTTACGATCAGAACCTTTTCGGCGTACCCTTCCCGGATCGGTGCTGCAAAGCCACCGCATACCACGTCACCAAGAACGTCATAAAGTACAACATCCGGCTTATATGTTTCAAATAACTGCAAATCTTCTAACAGCTGGAATGTGGCAATAATCCCGCGCCCCGCGCATCCAAGTCCCGGTGTCGGTCCACCTGTTTCAATGCAGAGCACACCACCATAGCCTTCTTTTGCAATATCTGAAAGCTCCTCCGGTTCTTCATCCTCTTCTCTCATATAATTCATCACTGGTCTGAGCGGCTCGCCGCCAAGCAGATTGATCGTAGAATCTGCCTTCGGATCACATCCAATCTGGATTACTTTCTTTCCCATCGCCGCAAATGCTGCCGCCAGGTTGGACGTAATCGTAGACTTTCCAATACCGCCCTTTCCATAAATTGCAACCTTTAACATAATCCTTTTTCCTTTCTATAACCAAGCAGGCAATTTATCGTATACACAAAAAACCCGCCTCCCAAAACGGTAGACGAGTCCCACTATACATCTTCGTATATCACCAACTGTTTCCCGCTCGGATCTACCTTGCCGTCAAAGTCTCTTGTATAAAATTATCTCCATTCAGCATTCAGATAGGAATCTTCCACTCCGTCTGCATCATTATTTTTAATTATATCTCCACGCCTATAGGTCAGTCAATTCTAACTATGTTTTATCATGGTATTTTTCTATATTTTTTCAGGACTTTTCTATGAATAACTGGTCAAATTCCCCATAAAATCTTGTAACAAACTTTATTGCAGCGTATACTACACCTATAAAACAAAATTTTGAGGAGCCCATATGATAAAAAAATTTTCACTACACTGTATAGAAAAAGTTTTATTCTTCATCGGCATTTTTCTGCTTACCAGCGAAATCCTGAAACAATTACTCCTGACCTTCGTCATGAATAATGGGCACTACAACCTGTGGTACTTCCCATTCCAGCTCTGCAGCCTCCCGATGTATCTGCTGGTTCTCTACCCATTTTTTCACACAGAACCTGCCAGAAATACCATCCTCGGCTTCCTTTCCACCTATAATCTTCTCGGTGGAATTGCCGTTTTTTTCGATACCAGTGGAATGCATTATCCGCTTCTGATCCTGACAGTTCACTCCTATCTCTGGCATATTTTACTAATTGTCACAGGAATCCTGTCCGGTATATTTCTGGTACAGAAATCTGTACCAATGACTCCTCTTTCCTGTTCAAAAAATATTAAAAGACAGCCGACTGACGCTTCTTCACGCCGTCTGCTGCCTTCTTTTTCCCGCATCACTTTGCTCTATATTCTGTTTGCTCTCATCGCAGAATATCTGAACCACATTCTGGATCCCTTTGGTGAAATTAATCTTTTCTACATTAATCCAGATTACCGGATGGAACAGATTTTCTTTGTGAAAATCGGTGAACTCTACGGAAATAATTCTGCAATTCTGGTCTATATCCTTGCGACTATATCAGGGGCTGGGATTTTGTATGGAGCCTGGAATCTCATGATCCGTTTTTATTCTTCTCATTGACATTGCTTTTGGGAAATTTCTGCTCCCTTGCTCACATACTCTGCTCCCACCTTCAAACTAAAACGCCCGGATCTTATCCTCCTCATCATCCGTCGTATCTTCAATCTTCCGTATCACAAGCTCATACGAATAATCATCGCTAACCTTCACCTTCACAGTCTCTCCTGCTTTATGCCCGAAGATTGCCTTTCCGATCGGAGATTCGGTACTGATATAATTATGAATTGAATTCCCACGAATCGAAGTAACCAGCTTATAGGTTTCTTCCTCGTCATCCTCCGGAAAATATACGGTCACACGGTTATTGATTCCGGCAACACCTTCTTCGGAAGTATCGGATACAATCTCCGCATTTTTCAGCATTCTTTCCAGATACCGGATCCGGCTTTCATTCTGGTTCTTATATTTTTTTGCTGCATGGTATTCAAAGTTCTCACTTAAGTCTCCCTGCGCACGCGCTTCCTTGACCGCTTCAATGGCTTCCTTACGGATCACATGCTTGCGATGCTGGATTTCCTCTTCAATTTTCTTTACATCACTTTCTGTAAGCTGCTCACGCATATCTTTCCATCCTTCTTTCTGTAAAATAATTTCCATCAAAATATGCATCCACTGATGCACCTAACACAAAGCACCTCAATTGCAGCCAATCGAAGTGCTTCGTAAAATTTTCCAATATCACTAAAAGAAGATTCTCCGGATATCATTATACATCACAAATACCATCAGGCAAAGAAGAAGTGCCATTCCTGCCAGATGTACATACCCTTCTTTTTCCGGAGGCACCCGCTTTCCGCGGATCACTTCCACGATCAGAAATACTAGACGGCCTCCATCCAATGCCGGAAGCGGAAGTAAATTCATCACTCCAAGGTTCGCAGAAAGCAGGATCGTCATCTGCAGAAGATTCAGGAAAATCAACAGTGCTCCACCAGATTTGCTTTCCTTATACGTGGTATCCACCGCGCTCACAACGCCCACCGGTCCAGATAACTGATCCACTCCGATCCGTCCTGTCACAAGCTGTTTCAAACTGTCAATCGTCAGATTGATCCAGTATTTAACATTATACGCACTGTATGCGGCAGTCTCAAATACATTGGTCTTAACATAATTGCTGCTCGTAATTCCAATCAGATAATATCCACTGTCATTCTTCTCCGGGGTAACGGAAACCGTATTCTTTTCGCCATTTCTTTTGTATACAATCTTCATCGTCTGTCCCTGATGAAACTGATTGTAAGTAGAAATATCCTTGAAAATATGGATGTTCTTATCATTGATCTTTACAATCTCATCCCCTGCCTGAAGCCCTGCCTCAGCTGCAGGCGTTCCTGCATTTACCGTTCCTATGACCGGTTTGTCTACACCGACAAAGCAGATAATAATGAATGCACCAATAAAGGCAAGAATAAAGTTAAATACCGGACCTGCGGCAATGACCGAGATCCTGCGCCACGGCGATTTGCTGTTGAAGCTTCCCTCTGACAGATCCTCTTTCTCATCTTCCCCCATCACACACGCACCGCCGATCGGCAGTATTTTCAGACAGTAGTCTGTATTTCCGATCTTTTTGTGTGCCAGTGTCGGCCCCATTCCGATCCAGAATTCATACACATTGATTCCATTAATCCTCGCCAGAAGAAAATGTCCCAGTTCATGAAAAAATACGATGAATCCAAAAAGTAAAATCGCCAGTACGATTCCCATTTGCTACCTCCTGCTTCTGATTCTGTCATACGTTTCCTGTTCTGTGTCCAGAATCTGTTCCACAGTCGGATTCGCAATTGTCTTATGTGCTTTCATGCAGTCTTCGATAATCTCTGTAATTTCCAGATATTTAATCTCCCGGTTCAGGAACTGGCTGACTGCAAGTTCATTTGCTGCGTTAAATACCGTTGGAAGTGTTCCACCGCATCGCCCTGCCTCATAAGCAAGTGCAAGCCCGTAGAAGGTATCCATATCCGGCTTTTCAAAATCAAGGTGTCCGATACTCCAGAAATCCACACGTTCTCCCGGAAGAAATCTTCTTTCCGGATAATAAAGTGCATACTGGATCGGCAGCTTCATATCCGGAGTACCAAGCTGTGCGATCACGGCTCCGTCCACATACTCTACCATAGAATGGATCACACTCTGCGGCTGCACAACCACCTGCACATCATCAATATCCACATCAAAAAGCCATCTGGCTTCCATCACTTCCAGTCCTTTATTGACCATGGTCGAAGAATCGATCGTAATCTTACGTCCCATCGCCCAGTTCGGATGCTTTAAAGCATCTTCCACACGGATATTCAGAAGATCCTCCTGCTTCTTTCCACGGAACGGGCCACCGGATGCCGTAAGCAGGATCTTCTTCAGTTCATTCTTTCCATGGCTTCCCTGCAGAGACTGGAAAATGGCACTGTGTTCACTGTCCACCGGAAGGATCTTCACACCACATTCCTTTGCAAGCGGCATAATGATATGCCCTGCCGTAACCAGTGTCTCTTTATTTGCAAGGGCAATATCCTTTCCGGCTTTGATCGCTGCAATTGTCGGACGGATACCGATCATACCCACGATCGCCGTCACAAGGATCTCACTTTCCTCCATCGTGGCAATCTCCAGAAGTCCATCCATTCCGGAAACAACCTTTACATCCAGATCCCGGATCCGGCTTTTCAGTTCCTTTGCCTTCTCTTCTGTCCACATTGCCACAAGTTTTGGCTGGAATTCCCGGATCTGTTTTTCCAGAAGATCCACATTTGTCCCTGCCACAAGTCCTGTCACTTCGATATCTTTGTTCTCACGGATTACCTCAAGTGTCTGGGTTCCGATCGAACCTGTTGAACCTAATATTGCTATTTTTTTCATTCGAAACCTCCTGTCAGATTACATCAGTGCAACTGCCAGATAATAAATCACCGGAGCCGTGAAGATCACACTGTCGAAACGGTCCAGGATTCCACCGTGTCCCGGAATCAGTTTTCCGTAATCCTTAATCTCATGATTTCTCTTGATCGCAGATGCTGCAAGATCCCCGATCATGGAAATGATTCCACCAACAAAACAGATCAGCGCATATTCGCCGACTCCTGCCGAAGCACCACCCCATTTATTGATTGCAAGAGCGTAAAGCGCGCCGAGAAGTGCCGCGCCTGCAAGTCCACCGATTCCGCCCTCTATGGATTTCTTCGGGCTGAGCTTCGGTGCCATCTTATGCTTTCCGATCAGTACACCCACACAGTACGCACAGGTATCACATCCCCAGGAACATAAAAATACAAGTCCCACGAGGAAAAGTCCGTCTTTCAACAGACGTGTCTGATAAATATAGGATAACATAATCGCCACATAAAATACGCCAAAGTACGCAGTCATTACCTGTTCAGACACATATTTCGGAAAGGCAAATACATAAACTGCCATTACAAGGATCAGCAAAATGATTGCAAACATCATCAGATCTTCTTTTTTCTGTGCACGGATCAGAAAATAATATGCAACTACACCTATATAGCCTACGATTCCGAGTGGTGCTTTCTCAATCTTTACAACCTTGTAAAGCTCGGAAACTCCGATCAGACTGATGATCAGAAGTGTTGCAAACAATACATCCCCACCAAGGAAGATCGTTGCAAATGCAATGATAACCAGTACAATTCCGCTGAGTAATCTTGTCTTAAACATTTTCTTCGTCCTCCTTGATTCCGCCGTATCTTCTGTCTCTGCTATTATATTGCTCAATTGCTTTTTCTAATTCTTCTTTTGAAAAATCCGGCCACGGAACATCTGTAAAATAAAATTCTGCATAAGCAAGCTGCCATAACAAATAATTGGAAAGTCTGAGTTCTCCGCTGGTACGGATCAGAAGATCCGGATCCGGAATCCCATGTGTATCCAGATATCCTTCAAACAGTTCTTCTGTAATCTCTTCCGGTGCAAATCTGCCATCTGCACAGTCTTTTGTCATTTTTCGCATGGCACGGATCATCTCATCTCTGCTTCCATAATTGATCGCAATCTGGAAATTCAGTCCGTCATTATTTTTTGATGCCTCTTCCAGTTCCTTAATTCTGGTACGGATATCTTCATCCAGACCTGTCTTATCTCCGATCACACGGACACGCATCCGGTTCTTTTCCGCTGTCTTCAGACAGGTTTTCATATAGTTACGAAGAAGCTTCATCAGTGCATCCACTTCACTCTTCGGTCGACTCCAGTTCTCTGTGGAAAACGCATAGACCGTCAGATATTTGACACCCATCTTATAAGCAGCCTCACAGATCTTTTCCACATTCTTGCTGCCCTGCGCATGCCCGTAGTTTCTCGGCATTCCCTTTGCTTTCGCCCATCGTCCGTTACCGTCAAGGATAATGGCTATATGCTGCGGTACATTCATCTTTTAATCCTCTCTTGATTGATACTAAATTTACTGATATAAAAAAGGAAAAGAGGCGCCAAACATCTCGCCGCCCCTTATCTTTCCTTCTTATACTGTCATAACTTCTTTTGACTTTGCATCGACTGCTGCATCAACTTCCTTGATGTATTTGTCAGTCAGCTTCTGGATCTGATCTTCAAGATCCTGAATTTCATCCTCTGAAACGTCTGTGCCTTTCAGCTTCTTGAATGCATCATTTCCATCACGGCGGATGTTACGGACTGCAACCTTGGATGCTTCTCCTTTTTTCTTAACATCTTTCACCAGTTCTTTTCTTCGTTCCTCTGTCAGTTCCGGGAATACCAGACGGATAACAGTACCATCGTTTGTTGGATTGATTCCGATATCAGACATCAGGATTGCTTTCTCAATATCTTTGATGATCTTCTTTTCCCATGGCTGGATCTGGATCATACGTGCTTCCGGAACAGAAATGTTCGCTACCTGCTGGATTGGTGTCGGTGTTCCATAATATTCTACCGTTAATTTGTTCAGAATATTCGGGTTTGCACGTCCTGCACGGATAGAAGCAAGCTCTGTATCCAGTGCATGGATGGTTTTCTGCATCTTTTCATCGTATATTTTTAATTTTTCGTTCATATGTTATCCTCCCTTAATGGGTGCTGCTTATACAGTCACCTTTGTTCCGTTGAAATTACCGCTCATTGTCTCTACGATACTGTTCTCTTCGTTCAGTCCGAATACCAGCATCGGCATCTTATTCTCAAGGCACATGATCGATGCGGTCAGATCTACTGCCATAAGCTTCTTATCGATGATTTCCTGAATAGAAATCTCATCATACTTCTTCGCTTCCGGATTCACCTTCGGATCGCTGTCATAGATTCCGTCAATTGCTTTTGCAAGAAGCATTGCATCTGCTTCAATCTCAATTGCACGGAGAACAGCTCCTGTATCTGTTGAAAAATACGGATGTCCTGTGCCACCTGCGAAAAAGATTACTTTTCCTTCGTTCAGTGCTTCCACTGCTGCATCTTTTGAAAACAGGGAAGTGAATGCTCCACAGACAAATGGAGTGAAAACCTCTGTCTTCATGCCTACATGTCTGAAAATATCGGATACATAGATGCAGTTCATCACCGTTGCAAGCATTCCAATCTGGTCAGCTTTGGTACGGTCGATCGTCTCACTGGTTCTTCCTCTCCAGAAATTACCGCCTCCGGTTACGATTGCAACCTGGATTCCCTGATCTACGATCTGCTTTACCTGCTTTGCAACGCCAATGCATGTTGCCTCATCAAAACCTGTCTTTTTGTCTCCTGCAAGTGCTTCTCCGCTTAATTTTAAAAGAACTCTTTTCATCTGTCTTTGCTCCTGTCTCTTGGTTTTTAAGATACTTTCGCATACCTGGATTTAGTATAGCATACCTGTGTTTAAAATGGAAGTTCTAAGTTTATTACATTGAGGGTGGGTAGCGCAATTTCAACAATTGATTGGAACTATGCTTCTTTATTTTCTGGCTTTCCTGGCAATTGGGCGAGGATGATGGCACTGAACATCAGAATGCATCCTGCTATTTCTCGGATACTTAGTTTCTGACCTAATATCACCCAGCCTCCGAGGACAGAGAATACGGACTCCAGACTGAGGATCAGGGATGCCACGGTTGGATCGGCATCTTTTTGTGCCACGATCTGGAGGGTATAGGCTACACCACTTGAGAGAACTCCGGCATAAAGTACCGGTACTGCTGCTGCGAAAATATCTGACAGCCGTGGTGTTTCAAATAAAAACATTGGAATTGCCGACAAAACTCCGGTTATAAAGAACTGGGTGCAGGCGATCCGCACACCGTCTGCTTTTGGTGAAAAATAATCGATCACCAGAATGTGGATGGTAAATACAACCGCACATAGCAGTACCAGAATGTCTCCTTTTGCAAGTACCAGCTTATCGGTAATACACAGCAAATACAAGCCTGCGACAGAAATTGCCACGCTTATCCAGATTCTCACTCCGGCTTTCTTTTTCAGAAAAATTCCAAAGATCGGCACAAGCACGATATAAAGTGCTGTAATAAATCCGGCTTTTCCTACCGTTGTGTACTGTATTCCGATCTGCTGCAGGTTACTTGCCACACAAAGTGCCAGTCCACAACAGATTCCACCCAGGATGACATTCTTTTTTTCTTCTTTCCTATCTGTTTTTTTCTGTCTTTCTGCTCCGTCATTTTTCGCACGCCATTTGTCCAGGAAACAGATACATGGAATCAGAAAAATCCCACCAATCAAAGAGCGTACACAGGTAAATGTAAAGGGCCCGATATAATCCATCCCCACGCTCTGTGCTACAAAAGCTGTTCCCCAGATAAATGCGGTCAAAAAGAGCATCAGTGTATTCTTTCCTGTCATTTTCTTCATCGAGCCGTCTCCTATTTGCCAAGTTCGTGAAGATATAATTTTGCTTCTGTTTCAATGAAGATCGTTCCGGCTCCGTTTACACTGAAGAATTCGATCAGAAGAACGTGACGGATTCTTCCGTCCAGAATATGTACACGGTTGACACCATTTTTTGATGCCTGAAGACCATAGCCGATGATCTCGTCAAATTCTTTCGGGAAATTACGTTCTTTGCGCAGTTTTTCTACTTCCGGGACGGTAATCTTATAATAAATATCTTTTCTCTCTTCGTCTTTGTAGATTCCAGGATATTTTGACAGATAAACCAGCTTGTCCGCCTGCATCTTCTCTGCAATCTCAAGTGCAGTCTCTCTTGGATCAATATATTCGCTTTCGTTGTCGATATCATTTGGCACGATGACCGGAATATAATCATTGTCCAGCATCAAACCAATCGTCTCTGTATCCACGCCGCAGATACCGATTGCCTTAACTCCACAGAGTTCAAGGAGCTTGGCAATCCGCTTATTTTCACGGAATTTGTCCAGTCCCATACGGGTAGCATGTACCACGATCGGACGCATACCAACGCTCTTTAAAAGAACGATATCCTGCATCAGTCTCTGCTCTTCCACTCCGCTGAGCCACTCGGCACATCCGTACTCGATAACTACTGTCTTCTGATTAAAGTCTCTGATATATGGTAATGCATCTATCAGGATTGAAGCTTTATGCTCCACAAGTTCTAATTCTTTATCCATGATTACACCTCATTTTTTGTTTTATCTAAAACAGTATAGCATAGAATGATCTCTATTTGAAGAACCCTTTTTTCACAAAAAACAGGAAGTGGCAAATGTTCTGTAAAATCACCCTTTTTCGCTACTACCACCATTTTTTTCACATCCATTATACCCGGAAGAACCGGTTCCTTGCATCAGCAAAGTACCGGTTCCTCTGTCTCATTTATTTGATTCGTGATATAGGCTTCCATTCCGCTCTCCGGAATCCCAAGTGCTATGGATAGCTCCGAATACAGGTTGCCTTCTGCCATCCTCAGATAACGTTCGTCAGTCGCCGTGATCTTCTTTCCCTGCTTCAGGCGGGACATCTTCCGCTGATAAAGGGTCTTGATGATCCGCACCCATTCTGCACATTTGCAGCTTTTCATGCATTCCTTGTACTTTTCCTCTCTCTGCTTCTCGCTTCCGATCCAGAGTCCTTCGATCTGTGGAATCTCACGGATCAATTTTTCTGCTTCTTCTTTGGAAATGACTTTTCTCATGACAATCTTCTCATTGTCTACCGGTGTAAATACTTTTCCATGCTTTTCACGTACCGGTCGCAGAATATAATACAGTTTGTCCTTCGGCACTCCATCCATTTTCAGCGTCGTAATTTCAGTCACTTCACAAATTCCTGTCCGGCCATAAACAATCAAATCTCCTACTTCGTACATTTTCTTCCTTCTTTCTTAAACTTGCCGAATCTCTACTTCTTTATTTTATCAGAAAATTAGTTTAAATTCTAATGTTTTTCAGATTTTTGTGAATCTTAGTCAAAGCTAACGCCTGTGGTTTTATGCAATTTTACTAGAAAATAGGGGGATTTTGTCGCAAGATGCGTCCCAAAAAGAGTCCTGTCCCATTCTTTTTGGAACTTAGACACTCGACTAAAATTTACTCTTTTTCCACAGTACGAGAAATTGATAAAACCGGGGAAGGGGCGCTTGACCGTTGTTCCAGGTGGAAGGTGTTTCTTGAAGATACGCTTTATTCATATGGGCACTCTTTCAATAAACATTCAACCGCCATCCGGTATTCCTGGATGGTCTGGCTTTTGCGGATTTGCGTCAGATATTCTTCGCTGTTTTTAAAGTTTTTTCCAAGATACCACCAGAGTTCTTTCATTTTGACTACTGCGTTTTTTTCTTCTGGAGATTTTTCGATATAGGCATCAAGAAGATGATCGCAGAATGTAGCAATCTTCTTGGTGTCAAATGTAGATTTCCCTTTTATAACTGCCGGAAGAAATGGGTTCATCAGAATTCCTCTTCCGAGCATGATGCATTCTGCTTCAGGAAATTTCTCCTGGAAAATTTTGTAGTCTTCCGCACAAAAAGTGTCTCCATTATAGACCAGAGAATTTTTGCTGTTCCGGCAGGCGTAGGCAAAAGTGGTCCAGTCGGGGTTGTTTTTGTAGTAATCCTGCTGGACTCTTGGATGAAGGATCAGTTCTTCCAGAGGATATTGGTTATAGATATCCAGAAGCTCTTCGAACTCTTCCTGATCGTATTTACCGCTTCTTGTTTTGATAGAGATTTTCAGATTGAGTTGATCGAAAACTTCGGCAAGGAAATGATTCAGTTCATCGGGATAAAACAAAAAACCGGATCCCCTTTTCCGGTTGACGACTGTTTTGGAGGGGCAGCCGAGATTCAGATTGACTTCTTCATATCCGAATTCTTTCAACTGCCGGGCCAGGCGGATGAAATCCTCGGCGTGGTTGGTCAGGATCTGCGGAACGGTATACATGCCCTCATTATTTTCCGGAAGGATCTCATTCCATTCCTGTCTGCTGAATTTGCCTTTCGGGTTTGGATTTAAAAATGGTGTAAAATATTTATCCATTGGTTCAAAAAAGGTGTGATACGCCCTGCGGTATACCTCACCTGTAATGCCCTCCATTGGCGCCAGATAGATTTTCATAACCTTTCTACCTCCGTCACATAAAGTGTTTCTTTGTCTACCCGGAAATGAATTTCCATTCCCGCGTAAGCCATGCCGTAAATCCGGACTGGATCCTTTTGATAAGAAGGTCTCGGATCCTGCTCCAGGATTTGAATCAGTACTGCTCTTTTTTCAACCGGAATCTGTTCCAAATACATTTCCGGGAAATTCACATCCAATTTATAATCTTTCTTTTCTTCCGCGAAACCGCCTTTTGCCTCCGGGTGGCTATCCACGTATGGAAGGTAGGGCTTGATATCGTAGATCGGCGTCATATCCAGAAGATCCGCACCTTCCACGATCAGCACCGGACCTTCTTTTTCCCGGAATTCCACCCCAATAAGCTTTACGGAAGAAAGTCCGATCGGATTCGGGCGAAATGGAGAACGGGTGGCAAAAACTCCCACCCGTCTGTTACCACCAAGCCGCGGTGGACGTACTGTCGGGCTCCAGGTATCCCGGATAGATTCCGAAAATTCCCAGATCAGCCACAGATAATCATACGCCTCGATTTCCCGCAGTGCATCCGCATTCTGATATTCCGGCAGAAAATGGATTTCTGCCCGGGTATCCGCAAGATTACTCTGTCGCGGAATCCCGAATTTCTCCACAAAATCAGATCTTATATACGCGATCTGCTTTATTTGCATTGTTCTTTTTCTCCATCAACAAACATCATCACAAAAGCAACTGCCAGAATTGCAGAAGCGATCAGAAGTGCCTTTTCAGCAAACATTTCCACACAGGCATTTCCGATAACTGCACCGATCACAAAGAAGAAGATGATTCCATAGTACAAAAGTCCTTTCTTGATATACTCTTTATCCTTCGTGTTCGCATAACTGCACATATGCTGGGTCGCACTTCGTAAGTTTCCGATGCACATGGTGGTTGCAATTCCGTTTCCATGGATTTTGCGGAAGCTTTCCACCTGAATCCCACACGCAAGGGATGTGAGTGCATTCGCCACCAGATTAAAATCCTGTGGAATAAAGCTGACACTCAGTAGGATCACTGCCTCACAGAATACCGAAATCTGTCTCCAGTGCAGAAGTGTCAGATCTTTCGTCCGTATTTTCACCAGATCCGCAAGGGCGATTCCAATGGCAAATGCCAGCACCGGAACCAGATAGTGGAGTGCCATATGCCAGTTTCTCTCTGAAATATTGATTCCAAGAAGCAGAATATTTCCGGTTTGTGCATTGGCAAATACTTTTCCTCTGCACATATAGGAATAGGCATCCATAAATCCACCGGCAATCGCAAGGATCACACCAAGTTTAATTGATTCTGACATCTGTTTTGAAAATTTCAAGTTACTCATCCTCTCTGTCGTATGCTTTGATGTATATAAAATTCTCATTGTTTCGTTCTGTATGATAATCCAAATTCAGTGCCGCGTCAAGAAAATCCTTACCACCGGACTCCACTGCCTTCACCGTCATGCCAAGTGCCGCTTCCACGTCCTGCACCGTCAGATCATCCAGAAAGACCTCTTCTCCGCTTCGCAGCATATTGATTGGAATCTGCAGAGTATCTCCCAGATCCTCTCCTGCTTCTTTTCTCTCTTTTAACTGTGCCACCAGATCCTGTCCGGTAATCAGACCGGATACGGTGATCGTCTCACCAAAGAAATCATTACGGATGCAGGCAACCGTGATCTTTACTTTTGGAAATGCTTCCGTGATCCTGTCTGCAAATTCCTGAATTGTCGGATACGCAAGCTTTGCAGTCGCAATGGTAAATGTCCGTGCGATCCCTTCTTTTAACTTTGGATATTCTTCACTTTTCTGAAGCTCTTCAAAGGCATGGTAAAATTCATCCCGTAGAAGCCGCATCATGCCAACACCATTTTCCAGCTGGATATATCCGTCATAACGTCCTTCCTCTGGGAAATCCCGCTCTGCAAGGATATACCACTCGTCACTTGCATGGATAAAATGAAGTCCAAACTCGTCATACGCCTTCTTCTGATAGCTCTCGATCAGATCAATGACCTCTTCCGCTTCTTCTTTATCAAAAAGCTCCAGTGGATAAAGTCCCTCCCTGTATTTGGAAAGTCCTGCCGGAACCACTGACACACTCCGCATAAACGGCAGATACTTCATCAGATCTTCGATAGAACGCTTCAGCTCATCCTTATCATTAACTCCCTTGCACAGTACGATCTGCCCATTCATCTCCACATGTCCGGCATACAGATCATCCAGGAATTTCAGCTTTTCTCCGGCGAAACGATTGTGGAGCATCTTGCAGCGCAGTTCCGGGTTCGTTGTCTGCACAGAAATATTGATCGGCGCAAGCTGCATCTCGATAATACGGTCCACATCTTTCTGCTTCATATTCGTCAGGGTAATATAATTGCCCTGCAGGAAAGACAGACGGGAATCATCATCTTTAAAATACAAGGTCTCACGCATTCCCGGCGGCATCTGGTCGATAAAACAGAAAATACACTTGTTGCTGCAGGAACGGTAGTCGCTCATCAGACCATTTTCAAATTCTACGCCAAGGTCATCATCATACTCTTTCTCGATCTCCAGAAGCCATTCTTCCCCGTCCGGCTTGCGGATCAGCACTTCTACATACTCATCCTTGATCATGTAACGATAATCAAAAACGTCCTCTATTTTCTGGTTGTTTATTCGTAGAAGGACATCTCCCGGCTCGATCTCCATCGCCTCGGCAATTGAATCCGGGTAAACCTCACGGATCAAATGTCCCTGATATTCATTTTTCTTACTCAAACTTTATTCCTCCCAAAATCTGGAATCGGAAACAAGATCTTTTCCAGGCTAGCTTCCTCTTTCATGTAATCCTCATATTTTTATCATAAACGACTTTTTCTGCAATGATTACATACTTTTTCATCATACCATAAAACTGTAAATTTCGGTAGGGATAAAATTCAGAAGCCTGAAACAGAAGCCTGAAACAAAAATTCACCCATAAATTCAAACGATACCTTTCATTCTCCAACAAAACACCGGGGAACGAAACCTTTTACAGTTCCATTCCCCGGTGTCCGGTTTGTATATATGGTTATCTATATACAATTTCCATATGCTTCAAAATAAAATATTCTATTTCTGATACCGCATGTTACAAGAAAGGCTTGCGGTCTTTTATTAGAAACGGCTAAATCAAGTTCCTCCTGTTCTTACGCGTATAAGTATTGTCGACTTCTATATAGTAGCATATCTGCGGTGTACTTTCCTAGTGGTAAAAAGGGAGATTCTTTTGCTACTGAAAATACCGGTTTGACAGCTTGCGAAATCCACCGAAATGTATCGAAAAATGTTTTCTTTCTCCGAATTCCTTTTAATTATTCAAAATAAATTTTCTTCTTTGTAATATCTGTTCAAAATCAGAAACAGGATTTTAGTGATTTTTTACAGAAAATCCGTTCGATTCTACACTGCATCCCCACGCTCTGTCACCAGCTCATATCCAACACTTGCTACTCGTCTCCCCATACATCCGCGACATTCTGCTGCCTCTTCACCGGTACAGATCTTGTTGTCATACAGCTCATACTGCTTCCGGTTCTTCACCGGAGAAAGGTTCGGCATCACGACATTGGCTCCTGCCTGCAGCCCTTTCTCTCTTCCAAGCGGATCCATCGTCCCAAGTGCTGTCGTTGCCGGAAGAAGTACCTTCGGCAGCAGGATTCGGATCACAGCGAGCAAAAACAGTGTCATCTCCACACTTCCTGCCGGTTCTTTTGCAAACTGCGTATCATGATGTGGGATAAACGGTCCGATTCCCACCATCTCCGGCTGCAATTCCTTCAGAAATACCAGGTCTTCTGCCAGATCTTCTGTCGTCTGATAAGGTGAACCAACCATCATGCCAGCCCCCACCTGATAACCAAGCTTCTTCAGATCATACAGACAATTCTTACGAACGGCAAGGCTCATCTTTTCCGGATGTAGCTTCCGGTAATGCTCCTCATTCGCCGTTTCATGGCGAAGCAGATACCGGTCTGCTCCAGCTTCCCGAAATCTTTTGTAACTCTCATAAGACTTCTCTCCGATAGACAAAGTCAGTGCACATTCCGGATATGCTTCCTTGATTTTTTTAATAATCGCCACCATCCGGTCATCCGTATAATAAGCATCTTCTCCGCCCTGTAGCACAAACGTCCGGAATCCAAGCTCATACCCATTCTCACAGCATGCCATGATCTCATCCTCTGTCAGACGGTAGCGCTTTGCATTCGTATTACTCTTACGGATTCCGCAGTAATAGCAGTCATTCTTACAATAATTGGTATATTCGATCAGCCCTCTGGTAAATACCTTTTTCCCGTAATAAATCTCCCGGATACGGACTGCTTCCTCTTTCAGTCTCCGGACTGCCTCCGGATCTTCTGCGCATTTTATCAATTCGACAAATTCTGATTTTGTAAAATCCGGATTATCGATAAATCTTTCGTAAACTGGTTTCATTTTCTATATTCTCCCTGCCTGGTTTTCTGTATCTTTTCTGAATTTATGGGCATTTGTCCATGAAATTATAAAATTTATTCTATCACACTTCGTCAGCCGCGGCAATCACTCCATCAATGTCTACGATTTCATCAAGCGGAATCCGGTCTCCGCTCTGCAATACGATTTCATTCAGATAGGTGTCAATCCTCCGGATACAACCGGACTTCTTCTGGTAAGAGCCACCTTCCTTTTTCTGATCCGGTACAAAATATTCAAAATCCACTTCCCGTGGTTCCTGCATCTGGCATACTTCCCGTAAATACAGATCCAATATCTGTCTGCAATCCTCACTGAGTCTGCGTTTCCGCTCGGTCAGTCTTTCGGTCTCCCTGATTGCATCTTTATGTCCGGTCAGCGCTGCAAACGGGGCAAACTGCGCCGCTCTGTCCTCCCTTGACATCTGCGGATGTCTGACCGATACATGATGCGGTAAATGAATGATATCCTCGTATCCTGTCATGCCTTATGCCCTCCGATCTGCTCATTCCGCGCTTTGGTAGTGGCTCCTTCCTGAAAATTAAGTCCCTTCAGAATTGCATTCTTCCCATACTTCTTCTTAATCGAAAGCACTGCCTCCTGCATCTTCTTCTCCCGTTCAAGCTTCTCATCCTGCTGCTTCTTTTCATTGCCTCCGGTAAAATCAGTAAACAGATCCAGTTGCCGGAATTCTGTCTTATCTGCCGCTTTCTTTTCATCCAAAACGTGATTCGCTGCCATCGAAATCCGCCGCACCATCAAATGCGGATTCACAATCCGGTCATACAGTTCCATCACTGCATCGGTTATCATTCTCGCAGAAGCTGTATACTCTCGTAGATTCGCTGTTCCATGTGCATGCTTTGGAATCTTTCTTCCATACCGGTCCACTGTCACCTCCCCTGTATAACCTTTTCCACTTGTCAGATTCTCGATATCATATCCGACAGTCAGCACGATCTGATCCGTAACCAGATGCTTTTCTACAAGATCAAGTGTCAAAAGGTCCAGCATCTCTTTAACCACAATTTTCGCCTTTTGGGCATCATACGGGCAATGTAGTACCTGTCCTGCACCAACACTGTTATGCTCCGGCTGATACGCTTTTACATCTGCAATCGTACACGGTTCCCACCCCCATGCATGATCGATCAGAAGTTCTGCATTCACACCAAACATTTTATACAAAAGCTCTTCGTTATAAAATTCATTCTCTTTTCCAACCGAGCATCTGGCAATATCTCCCATGGTATACAATCCACATTGTTCCAGCTTTTTCGCATAGCCTCTTCCCACACGCCAAAAATCCGTAAGCGGTCTGTGATTCCACAAAGATCTGCGATAACTCATCTCATCCAGACTTGCAAACCGGAAACCATTCTCATCCGGTTCGCTATGCTTTGCCATGATATCCATCGCAATCTTTGCCAGATACAAATTCGTACCAATTCCAGCTGTCGCCGTAATCCCGGTCTGCTCATAGATTTCCCGCATTATCTTTCCTGCAAGTTCTTCCGGTGTCAGCCGGTAAGTATGCAGATAATCGGTAACATCCATAAAAACCTCATCGATTGAATAGACATGTATGTCTTCCGGTGCAACATACTTCAGGTAAATGTCATAAATCCGGGTGCTGTACTTCATATAGAGTGCCATCCTCGGAACCGCCGTGATATAATCCAGTGCAAAGCTCTGGTCTGCCTTTAATTCCCCGGTGTCACAGGATTGCCCGGTAAATTCATGTCCTCCATTTTTCCGCTTTCGCTCGCCGTTGATCTCCTTCACCTTCCGGACAACCTCAAAAAGTCTTGCCCTTCCCGGAATCCCATATGCTTTCAGCGCAGGAGAAACAGCAAGACAGATCGTCTTCGTTGTCCTCTCCGGATCGGCTACAACCAGATTCGTCGTAAGCGGATCCAAATTCCGTTCCTTGCACTCCACCGAAGCATAGAAAGATTTCAGATCAATCGCTACATAACTGCGTGTCTGCTCCGGCATTCGCCGCACCTCCTAACACTTTTTAAGGGAACATATGTTCTCTTTCCGATTATACTATATTTTTTCGCCGACCACAAGATTACAACTATAGATTTTTTATTTTTTAAGCAGTTGGATATTCAGATCCACATTTCCTTCAATCCCCGGCACGCTTCCTGTACTGGAATACTGCCACATACTGAACCTATACGGCGTCTGCGGAAGTTCTTCATAATCTGCATACCAGACCGGATAATCCAACAGCTTTTCCAGATCCAGTTCATACGCTTCCCACAGCATATTGCTGTAAATCATGGCATCATATCCCGCTTCTTCTATTTCTTTACAAAATACCTTCGCATTTTGGGTAAATTGTTCTCCCGTTACACCATCCGTCCGTGCTTCGTCTTCCAGAATATGCTCTGGATCGTACACAACCGGCATCTGAAGCTCCTGCCCTTTCAAATGTTCCAGAACAAAATCAGCCTCTTCCTTTGCCTCTTCTTCATTTACCGCCTGCGAGAAAAAATAAACGCCCACATCTATTCCAGCTTTTCGGGCATTTTCCATATTCTGTTCAAACTTCTCGTCTGCATTTAACGTACCTTCTTCACCATAGCCACGATATCCGATCCGCAAAATTGCGAACTCATAGCCTGCTGCTTTCACCTGCTCCCAGTCAATATCTCCCTGAAAAACAGATACATCTACGCCCTGCCTTGAAGTATAGTTTTTATCCTCATAACTTACCTTATTTTCATTTTTTACAAAAAGTGCTTTATCATACGGATTCTTCGCAACTGCTTCATTGATTTCCACCGTATAACGCTCTCCGTGTGCATCTACAAAATCAAGCGTATTTTTCTCATCTGTACTTTCCGCATTTTTTGCATCCGCAGAAGTTTCTGCTGTTTTCCTTCCAGAACATCCTGCAAGCAAAGCTACTAACATTCCGAAAATAATCCATTTTGCTGTTCTCATCTGATCTCCATTTTCTTCGCTGTATTTTCCGGCACTTTTATCACACCAAACCGCCACAAAAGGCTTTTTCTTTTTTCTTATACTCCTTATAGTTGTTCTTCAAACTCTTCACAACGCATAATCTCCTTCACCGCATCCGTCAGTGCATAAAACAAATACGCATCTTTCACTCTTGCTTCCGGATGCGAAAATGAGATGACAACAGATTTGCCATCTCTGAAATACCAGATTCCCCTTGAAGTCATTTTCCAGTCAACCTCTCTGTCCTTATAACATGCATCCATAAAAGCATACTCCGTGCCACAGCAAATAATAAAGTCTGCTTTATACAAATCAATCTGCTCCTTGATAATGACATGATGATCAACTGCTGCCCTGTAAATTTCACCATTATTTGAAGTATGTCCACCAGAAGTTTTCTTCAAATTGACCGCTGCTATTTTCTTCAACTCCCTCAAGCGTCTCTGTTCATTGTCCATCTCCATCTCAGACCACGGAAATTCTTTTTCCCAGGACAGAATTCCTTCCGTCCAGCGTGCAATATTATCCCATGTCTGTGGTCTTCCACCCTCATAAACAAAATCCCGCAGGTCCCAGCTTTTTCCGCCATTTACTTCTTTTAAGATATATACGATCTTATATCTGGCATTTAAAAATTCCTGCTCGCAGATCACTCCATCGGCTACAATACTGGCATCTTTTTCTCTTAATTTTTGAAATAAAAACTCTTCTCGTTCTTTAATCGACATAGCTGTTTATTATTCTCCATAATCTTTAATTATACTGTAATTTATAATCCAAATTACTGTTTTAATAGTTCCAAGATAACTGTGTTTCCTATATTGTAAGGCTTTCTGATGTGTTTGTCACTCTTTTGTTTCTATCAGGTTACTAATCGTTTACCTTTGCTTGAACAGCAGAATAATTTGGCTGCTGTACTTGGGAAGTACACACCTGTCGTGATGAGCAGTTTTCTTATTTTGATTGGATTTAAGTCCAGCGAATGCCCTGGATTCTGGATGCTATTTGCGTAACCACCTCCTCGCAGGCATAAGAAAAGCCCATCTGTGAATCCGCCTTTCGAGAAGATATAGTAGTGATAGTTGTTTCCCTTTCCAAAAACTGAGGCATAATCCCGAATCAAATCGAGTTTATCCACACCGATTTTCTCATTCCGGTATTTGCATGAACCGATGATATAGTCTTTGCCCTCAACAGGAGTTCCGACGATATCAATCTGTATCTGCTTTTCTTCTTCGGATCTGTCCCCCACCACTGGCCGATTTCACTCAGCTCAATAGGAAGGCTGCCATCCTTCCAAACTAAGATTCACATCCTCAGTTACGGCACATATTACTGCACACTTCTGTACATAGCAACCTGTTTTTTGCGGTTTTTCGGATGACCCATCTTCTCCTTCACTTCGTCCGGCACATCGATTAGCCCGAACCGATAGAACATTCCGTATATGTAGGTCACGCCTCGAATATCGCCCAGAGCTTTGGGTCTCTCTACTACTTCTTCTTTAATATTCTTCAGTGCCAGCAGTACTGAACTCCATGCCAAACTCTTACTCTTCTCCCGGCGGTCAATCCACAGTTCTTTTGTGTACTCGCCGTTCCTGCCCTTTTTAATTTCGTAAGAGAATGGCAACCCGGAGTAGGTCTTAAATTTTACTCCAGTATAGGTCAGAACCACACCCCAGAAGTTTTCTTCTGTTGGCTCATCCCTCCACCGCTTCATTGCTCTGTATCTCCGCTGCCGCTCTGCTCCGACACTGATCTTTCCTTTTTCTGCTGTGCTTGGGAAGTACACACCTTTCCGATATGGCAGGTACGAGGTGACGGAGGCTTTGGAAAGTTTCAGAGTATTTGCAGTTGAGAGTATGGAGGTTTTGTAGTCTTGTGTTTCACGGTATTCTTGAAAGGTAGCTTGCACCTTCTCCGCCACTTCAGATTCATACACACCGGCCGTGATGAGCAGCTTTCTTACTTTGATTGGATTTAATCCCAGTTCTTCGCCGATGGCCTGCAAGGACATCTCAGAATCATAAAGTGCCGCAGCACTTTCCATCTGCTCTTTCAGATTTTTCCCGGCATCGTACTCTGGCTTCAACTTCTTTCGGCCTCCACCGGGTTTCCGAGATTTATACGCTCTTTTCTTTCCCATGCTTATTCGTGCAGCTCCAGCGGCAGACCATCCGGATCATGGAAGAAAGTCATCTTCTTTCCGGTATAATCGTCAACACGAATCGGCTCACATTCAATGCCTACCTCCGCCAGCTCATTCACCGTCTGCTCCACACTCTCTACACAGAAAGCAAGATGACGCAGCCCACATGCTTCCGGGCGGTTCACACGCTTCGGCGGGTTTTCCTCAGCGAAAATCTCCAGCTCTGTGTATTCATTAACACGAAGATCCAGCTTCCAGTCCTTACGCTCCGGGCGATAGTTTTCCCTGATAACAGAGAATCCCAGCTTGTTCACATAGAAATCCTTAGCTGCTTCATAGTCAGATACAATGATTGCAATATGATGTATTTTGGATAAGTTCATTTTCTCACGCTCCATTTCTTTAAATTTTGTCCTTCTTTTATTTTCGTTATAAACTATACGGCAACCTTCAAAAAATACCGTGTGAACTCCTGGAGTTCAGTTTGTCCACACGGCATTTATTTTTATTATTAGTTTTCTTGTTTATTTCAGCTTTTCCAGAATCTCATCCGCACTCATCCCGCTTGCCAGCAGCCTCTTCAGCACTGCTTCGGCTTCAGCCTTCTTAGCTTCTTCAACAGCCTTAGCATCTGCCTTTGCCTTCTTCGCTTCCAGGGATACCACTTCTTTTTCGGCCTTCTTCAGAGCAGTCTTCTTTTCTTTCAGATCAGCCTTCAAAGTGTCAATGTTGGCAGTGATGGATGCGATCTCAGCAGTCAAGGAAGTGATAGATTCCTACTTCTCCGCGATCTGGGATGCGTAGTCTTTGGTGATATTGGTTTTGGGACGGTTTTTGCTGCCTTTCGTTCCGGGCATGGTGATAACCTCTTTCCTTTTGTTTAAGTGTTGTAGCTTGTTGTGTTGAGGGCAATACCGACTGCAAGCGGCTTATGTATATATCTCATCTAGTATTTTTTTATGACAGTCTAATAAATCATCCACAGTATTTATATGTGCGTAGTACTCATTAAAAATGGAATCTTTATCTAACGGTGTCATGCTTGCAGTCTGCGGAAATCCGATTACTATTTTATCGTGAATAGCCTTCAGATATTTGTTCATGATTCCTTTTGTCATGATATACTGAATATTATTACTTGATATTACCGCTAAGACGTCACGGAATTGTAAGCTTCTATAAGTTCTTCCAGACCTGTTTTTAATCTGCCGATTAAAATGATTTTCAAACTCCCCATATAATTCCGTATCAGTAATATCTCTCACTCTTCGTGCAAAATCACTACTAGTTTCACTTATGTACGTTTCAATAGTTGTATGTGCAGAATCATCCAACAGGTAGTACCGTCCTAGAATTCTAGCAAGTTTTCCTGGTTCCGCAGCGAATGTAGATTCTATGCCATAACCGTTTTGAAATAACACCTTAACATCTGCAGAGGTATCCATATCCTTTTTATCATCATTGCCCGCGGATTCCGTCCTAGTACACGGAACACAATCTGTATCTCGAATAATAATCCATTTGCAAGAATCAGGGATTACGCCTTTTAAAGCTCTTGAATATGCAACCAGTTTTCCATTAAGCGTATCAATTCCCCTCATAGAAATATACACATTAGCAACCGGTTCACTTTTCCCAGTAACAGCCTCATACTTCGGCTTAATATTATCAAGGAACTCTATATCTGTTTGCCCCTCCACCATAATCAATTTGTTTGCAAATCTCAATTTGTCAAGTTGATTAAGGCATCCTTTTAAATCCTCAAGAGCCACCCATTTTGTGCCGGCTTGTAAATGGTTCAAAGCTCCCGTGCTTTTGGAGCATTCATCTAAAAACAGAATCTCATTTTCGTCGACTTGCTCCATGAACCGTTCATTATGTGTAATAATAAACATTTGAGCATTCGGAATATTCCTAAACTCCTCTATCAATCTCTTCTGCAACTTTAAGTGGAGATGAGCATCCGGTTCATCAATTAATAAAATATATATTTTCGGATCAAGATACTCCATTGAGGAGAAAATTTCTGTTAGTTGCAAAAATCCACTTCCATATGAAAAAATATCTTTTCCATTAACTTTTATGGATATGTATGTTTTGTCATCTCTATCCGATTCGGAAAACACAAAATCTTCACCCGTGACATTCTTAATATGTGTTTCCACTTCATTAATATGGCTTATCACCTTATTCCGTAATACTTCATAGCCTTTTCCTTTAGCTATTTTATCTAGCACCTGTGCCTTATACATATATGGCTCTTTGGCCACAATATTAGGAATAGGTCTTGATTCGTTTATACCGAAAAAGTTTGCAAGATTTTTGCCTTGAATTCCAGCAACCATTGTTGCGAAAGATTTAAATGTATTTCCATCAATGTAATCCACTTGCAAATAAGCATCGTCTATATTGCTAACCTTGCTTACGGTAAAGCCCAAATCATAACTCTGGTCATTATATTCTATCGACAATGTCACAGCGCATTTTGCATCTTTTCCACTGCATCCTATTGGAAACAAATCTTCGTCATGATAAGCACGGATGAATTCCATGCTTTCAAACTTCAAATGATGTGCTGTAGAATAGAAGCCTGATTTGTCTTTCTTTAGGTTATTATCATAACACATTTTCCACAAATGAATCGCTTCAAAAATGGTAGTTTTTCCAATATTATTTTCTCCGATAAGAACATTAAAGTTTCCCGCCGGTGTAATTTCAAGATGATTAATACTCTTAAACTTATCAATTACTATTTTCTTAATCATTCTTTTACCTCTTTAGGTTCTTATGTATAAAGTTCCATGCATCTCAGCCGACCGTAAGATCGTTGCCTGCCGCTCACCACGAAGAGGTGTGCAAAGTTTCGAGCGGCGTAGGGAGCTACCCGCGCTCCCAGTATATCACAATTTCATCCAATTTTACAGACGTTTTCTTGCCTTCATCACTACACAGTACAATAAACCACCGAGCACTCCGCCGACTGTGTTGTAAAAGATGTCTGATAGCTGGAACGTACCAAGCCGCAAGAGTAACTGCAGCATCTCAATGCTTATCGAGAAGATGAACGCTATCTTTCCACTTTGCCACAGTATCTTCTTCCAACCGCTTCCTATCTTTTCTTCAAATGTCCATGCCACTACTGCTGAAAACGGCACCATCATGATTACGTTCTCGATGCACTCGGTGGTCAGTTGCTGTCCACCATTCACAGTCTCCCAGATGCCCCAACCGCCCATAACATCGGACAAAGGATTTAGCCATAGATTACGGTTTAGTAACGTCCTAAACAAAATCATTGATGTCACAAAGGCCAGGAAGAATAGTTTCCGGAAGAACACGCTCTCTTTAAATTTCTGATACCAGGTCACTATGGCACTCTTCCATCCTTTGCCCGCATGTATTGGCTCATACGCATACAGGTAGAAAAACATGGCTAGGAAAGAAAGAAGAACCGAGAATCCAAACGGCTCATAGAGAGCAGTCAGGATGTTTGTGATGATCTTTCCGAGTAAATCAATCGCTTCTTTCATCGCTGTTTACAGATCACTGAACAGGTCGGCCTTATACACGCCGTTCTCCAACATCTTCTTGAAGCTGTCCTTTACAGCTGCAACATCCTCATGGTAGGTCATGCCATACCAGGTATCATTTGTTTTCAGAACCTTCACAGACAATTTACCCTGTTCCAGCAGTTCACCGATAAAAATAGGGATCAGATACTCTGCTTTCAGAGGATTGCCCGGAACTTCTTTCTCAAAGAACTCTTTGAAGCCTTCCTCCAGTACATCCAGAAACTCCGGAGTCAATCCCCACATGTTCATGGAAACCAAAGAATTCACATCAACCACTACGCCGTCTGCTTCTGCTCCGGTTGCCGTCTTTACAATGTTCTTAGTCTCAACAACCTCAGTCAGATTGTTCTGCTCGTCCATTTTGCAGATACCACGAGTCACACCGCCGTTATCGGACAGTGTGTTTTTCAGCACAAAGCCTGCCATGCAAGACTTGCCACCATTCACCAAATACTCATGGACGGCTTTGAAGCCTTCCTTTCCATAGTAATCATCTGCATTTATGACAATGAACGGGGTCTTGATGACATCCTTTGCTGCAAGGACTGCCTGACCCGTCCCCCAAGGCTTTGTACGTCCTTCCGGCAGAGTTCCCGGAATGTCATTGATATCCTGGAAAGCGTAGTCTACAGTTACGTTGTGAGAGGAGCAAATGGAGGCAATGCGATCGCCGATAACCTCTTTGAATTCCTTCTCAATATCCTTACGTATAATAAATACTACATGATTGAAACCAGCCTCGATCGCATCATGAATCGAGTAATCCATGATAATATGGTTAGAAACATCCACCGGCTCCAGTTGCTTGATTCCTGTTCCAAATCGGCTACCGATACCGGCCGCCATGATAAGTAATGTTGTTTTCACGTTTTCTCCTCTCTCTGTATTCATTCATTTATTTTAAAAAGGTAAATCTTAATGTCCAGATATCATAGACGATTACTGTTTTCTGAGCTATGTGTTTAATTCACTTCTATCAAACGAACGATTTTCAAAAACATTCTGAACAAGGTCTACTCTCTTTCGTTAAACTCGTGTGGGTAGTATTGACTTTTATACAACATTCTTTTTGTGGAAACCAATCATTTTCACTTAAATTTCAACATTATTTTCTAGTTCTTTTTAGCATCCTACCAATACACTGTTGCATTTTTGTGACAAAGAACTCATCGCGAAATAGCAATAAGACCACAAAATATATTATACCCCCAAGCATAATTAAACCAAAAGTATCTAAAATATTAGCATCAAATTTATTAGACAAAACACTTAATGAAAAAAACATTACGAGCGAAGCTGCTAAATATTTATAACCTGCGTATATAACATTTTTCAATCGTACATACTCTTTAGTATAATGTAAGTAACCAATCAAAACAACGCCTTCTGCTGCAACCGAAGCAACCGTTGCACCAATCGCACCATATTTTGGAATAAGCATTGCATTCAAAAACACATTTGTTATAGCAGAAGTTACTTGCACGATATTTCCTTTGCTCTGCATACCAGTTGGAGTAATAATATTATACCCAATGCATGTTCTTAATCCCTGTATTATGAACATCGGGCAAAACATCAACAGTAATGTGGTCACCTTTCCGTACTCTATTCCTAAAAACCACGGAACAAGATTCGCTGCAATTCCTGCCATACCAAACGACATCGGAAAAACTAGCATCGAAATAAAATGCAATGAATTATTAAAATTCACTTCAAATTCCTTTTTCTTTTTTTGCACAAAAAGTGCTGTCATTCTAGAGCGCATTACTATATTATATGAGCTAATTACCATAGTTGCCATATTTACAATTTTATGTGCTTGCTCATAATAACCATTTTCTGCGTTATCTTGATAAAGAACACCTAACATGGCTTTATCAAGAACAGAATGGATCTGATATGAAATTGTTGGCACAAAATATATAAATGTAGGTTTAATGTGCTTCTTTAAATCACGAACTGCCACTTTGCTCACATACACATATTTTCTTAAATGCATCCACATTGTTACATTTCCAGCAAATTGTGAAATGCAAAGTAGCATAATGTAAACTGGCAAATCATTTTTAGTTTTTACAAGTAAAAAGATTAACGCCAAACTTAGCAATTTTACACAAATATTTCTGAGTGCAACATACTTAAACTTTTCAATTCCCTGAAACAACCAACTGATATCAAAGATTGCCGCTAAAAAATAAGGTATTTGAATTAAAAAATAAATTCTATAGTCTTTATAACACAGTGCAAAAACAAGATAAAACAGCATGGATAATGAAACCGACAACATTTTTACCACTTGTATTTCCCAAAATCTATGAGAATACTCTTCCTTGTTGTCATTAACAGATGCTATTTCACGCTGTCCGTATGTTGCAATACCTAAGGATCCAACCATAACAAATGTGGATACAAATGAGTAAGTATAACTATAAATACCAATATTACCTGGGCCTAATACTTTTGAAATGTAAGGTGTTGTAACTAACGGCAAAATAAGATTAAGTATTTGATAAGTCAAATTGTAAATATAGTTCTTTTTAATACCATCTTTATTCATCTAAACCCCTCTTTAATTTAGCTTTTTTATCTTTTTTATAAGCACAAACTTTAAGACATTGATAGCATCCAATACATTTATGCTCATCGATTAAGGGATACAAAAATCCCTCAGCATCAAATTCCATATGTATAGCTTGCATTGGACAAATCGCATAGCAAGCAGAACATCCGCAGCAATCACTTTTTTTAGTATATAAAATCGGAATTTTCTTCTGATTGTGGTTATTAACTATACTCTTTTCATTCATATTTTTTCCTCGTTGTATATTTCAAAAATTTACGAATAATTTTTTTATGCCAACTTAGTTCAACATAATTTGATACAATATATGAGAAACCCTTATTTTTATACTGCTTCCAAAACTTTTCTCTAGTACACGGTTTTTCGTATGGACGAATTAACGGAGTTTGCATATAGTCACACACATTTATCTCAATTTTATCTATGTCATTATATGTTTTTTGCAAAAGACGCTTTCCCTTATCTGAATTAATCAATACCAACGAAACACCTTTATTATCATTAAACTCGGGATTGACTTTGTCTATCCCCCACGCATCACCGATTGTAATGTCCCCAGGATGCTCTATTGATTTATATGGACATTCATAGCAGGCCGGTCTTAAAATATTGTGATCTCTAAATAAATGAGTGAAGATTACGTTATCATACTCTTTTCCATTAATCCAAACTGATTCTTTGTGAGCTTTCCACCCAAATCTTTTTTTATTAATAAATTCAACCTCAGTAACTTTCCCACCATATTTTTTTTCACAATATATAAGATAATCTTTCCATACCATGGGTGAAGGAACACCATGGCAGATGATATCAATACAATACAAATTATCTGTATTTACACTTGCACAGTACGCTTTTAATCCCGCAATCTGGCAAGATGTCCCTGAAAATAAGACAGTTCTTCCATCAACAAGATCTTTTTTTACCTGTCTAAATGTATCCTTCAAATCACTCTGGATATATTTTGACCCTCTAAATCGATCACGTCCTTCTATTGTTTCACTTCGTCCATGATATGCAACGTAATCGGAATCAAGTTGGCAGCCATAAACAACGCCTTTTTCGTCAAGGATAATATCTGTCAAAGCAGTAAATATCCCCCCACTTCTAGAGTTTTCGCGGACGAACATATTTTTGTGTTTTATTATAAAGCTTTCAATCGGCATACTAAACTTCCTTTCATTCTCTCTTGTTCAATAGTATTCTCGCAAAATATTCTCTTACAAAACATTTTTCTTGCTCTATAACACTATTTATTATTTGAAAATCAAGTTTATTTTTTAAGACATCTTCAATATCCCAATCAAACTGTTCATCAACACATCTTTCTGTAAACATTAATTTCTTTGAGGCATATTCTATTTTCTTTTTTCGTCTTTCCGTTTGAATTGAAATAAACGATTTATTACGTACAACAGATAACATTGTTCCATGGAACATATTTGTTATTATCAGGTTTGCTTTGTCTATATAGCCAACAAATTGAAATGGATTTTTTGCAGCAACGTTTACATCACACCATTTATTATAAATGTCAACCGACAGTGTTACAAAGCCATTTCTATGCGCATATTCCTTTATCTTTCTTACCGTTGTTTCATTAGAAATCGAGCCGTATATCATTATAAAGCTTTTCCGTATTTTAGGTAATTGAGATGGTATCTGATATAAAAATACTGGATCTAAATGAACAGACACATTTGTAAACCCAGCTACTTCTAAAATCTTCTTTGAATTTAAGTCTCGAACTGAGATTGCTACAAATTTAGAAATTTCTTTTATACTATCACGGGAAAGAGTTTCATCAAAATTCCCCATACTCACCGCATAGGATATTCTTGTTCCTGCATTTACCGATGCTGCAGTGTTATATTTATTAAAAGCCTTATTTTTTTCATTCCACATTTCATCACTACCAACAACTACAATATCATAGTTTTTGTTGATAGTCCCAATTGGTAAATATGCTTTTTGAGCTTCTCGATTGGCTATAATCCTATTCAAATTCACCCAAAACAATCTTGGATTCTTTGTTTGCAAAAGTTGCTTCTTTTGTATGCTAAAAATGTCCGCACTTTTATTAGGAACAAAATACACTTTAGAAGTGCTACAACTCTCGATGAAATTCTTCAAACAATATGCCTGTAAAAATGCGCCCTCGTTAATAGCATTATAGTATGTCACAATTCCTATGCTCATTGCATCTCAACTCCCTCTTCCAGCAAAACTTTCGTTAGTATTTCTTCAAATCTTTCAGTTACCTTCTTTGGTAAAAAATCCTCTGCTCTTTTTTTCGCATTTAAAGATATATATCGGTATAGACCATCGTCCTCTAACAGATTAATCACCTGCTCTGCAAATGAAGTAATATCATACTTTTCTATCAAGAAACCGTTTTTTCCGTTCGAAATTATTTCATCTGGTCCATTATTATGAAATGCAACAACAGGAATACCAAACGCCATAGCCTCAACAAGAACAACACCAAACCCCTCATATCTTGATGTATGCAAAAACACGGATGCATTTTTATAGTATTCCGCCACATCTGATGACATTCCAACAAACTTTATGCAATCTTGAAGATTTCTTTTCTCTACATTTTCTTCCAAGTTCTTTTTGTCAGGACCATCTCCCACCAAAACAATTTTAACATTTTCCTTTTTTTTTCTTATTTCATCTACAATATCTATTAAATAGTCTATTCCCTTCTGATACTGATATATTCTTCCAACAAAAATAAGCGGATTTTCTTTTCGAGGCTCTTTATTACAAATATCAAATGAAACCGGGTTATATAATGTACTTGTTTCAACCCCAAAACTCTCTGAAAATTTAACTTTGTCTGTATCTGTCAAAGCTATAAGATGGTTCAGATTCTTCATCATCTTTTTAAACAGCACTTCCTGCCCATAGCTATTTCGATTTTTCATCAAAAAATAACTTTCATAAGTGTTATGCTGCCATCCAATAGTCTTTGCTTTTAATTCTGGCGCTATCATTGCAAGAAGCAGCGAATAATAATCGGTCAATGCAATAATTATATCAAACGAATTATCATTAAAATATTGAATTAATCCTTTCTTTTGCTTCGTTGCATATAACGTTTTCAACAATATATCTGCACCAATTTCATTGTTAAGAATTCCAATTCTTTTATTTATTTTCCAAACAGCTAAAGAAAATGCTCCTATCAATGTATACTTGTTATGTCTTGGGAAGTCATTTAAATTTTTTATCTTAATTTCATTATTTAACCCAAAAATATTATTATCTTTATTAGAATATGGCATAACAATTGTTATTTCGTGTTCTTTTGTCATCCCATTGATTATATTCGGAATAATCCTCTGTATTCCTCCATGCATAAAGAGATTCAAACTCAAAAAACAGATCTTCATGTTATATCCTCCGTATTATTCAATGTTCGCACTAAGCACCAATAATATGTAGTTATTCCTAAAGAAAGAAAATATGGCACAAACATAGGTGCATCATATAATGGATTTCCAGAAAAACAATATAACAAGAAGAACAATTGCATGCCAATTGAGAACGCCATATTTTTTTGCTCTTCATCTGGTAACTCAACTCGACCAGTTCTCATTTTAGAAAACAAGTACACTGATATTGCAAACATACTAACAAACATAGCAACAAAGACAGTGAAACCAACAATTCCGGTTTCACATAATAATTGAATATAAACATTATGTGCGTTTGACGTAACGCCAAAGCCTTCTGCTAATGTGCTAAACCGCATCCATCCAATTCCAAAAAGAGGGCTTGTTCTAAATACGCTCATAACAGCAGTCCATGTTGTTAATCTCCCCTGTGTTACATCTCCATCCTCTGCTGTCTCATAAAATCTACCTATAAATGAAAACAGGTTTGGAAACAATGAATATCCAATATAAAAGAAGCCTATAACGCCAATTACAATTGTAAGAATTTTAAAAAATCTTCCGTGCTTTTTATTTGCCGAATAAATATAATAGACAAGTAGCATTGCCATTACAGAAAAAATCATATGAGCACGCTTTCCTGTAAACAATAAGGCCAGAAATGCCAGGCAAAACAAAAGCTTAAATTGTTTTTTCCGTCTATTTGAATCACTAAATAATATGTACGAAAACAATAGCAGTATAGTAGTCGCTAGGTACATTCCATTAGACGAATAATGATTTGCTAGTCCAGATATCCATCCATGTGCATAATGAGCTAAAAGCAACGATTGTCTCTTGGCATCAAACATTTTGACAATAATGTTTTTATACGAATAGGCATCAAATTTCAGCCATATAGTGGCAAACACATGTATCAATGACATGTAGGTATATAGTTTTACAATACGATTAGGAAAATTATAGATTGTTCTCCCAATAAACAGCAATGCAAATAATAAGAAATATCTTAAATATCCAAAACTATTATTTATCTCTATATAATAATTGTTTATACAGTAAACTAAAATAGAAAGAATAAATAATATGTCACATGGCAATGGAGACATTCTTTTCGTCCATTTAGTCATAAAAAGTAGCACAAACAAAGAAAAGCCACATAATACAATTCTAATATTGTTAGGGATAAAAATATTAGTCAAAGAGTCCCAAATTCCTAATGAAATAATATATATAAATATCAAATTTAGTAGTAACCTATTTTTTGATATTTTTAAACCGTTTCTCTCCATAATATAATCTCACTCCTAAAACCCATGCTCAGATTGAAAGTCTGCACTGCTTTCATATTTGTACAATAATCTAAGTTTTATTATTTCAATAAATGCCATCCAAGGCACCTCTGACATTAAGAAACATATCGGGCTAGACTCCAATAACAACCAACCTGCTTGAATTGATATAATATTATTTATTAGCAAGCTTGTATCTAACAGTTTGATGTAGTATTTACTCGTGAGCAAATTCACAGGAGTTTCGGAACATTAGTAGCTAAACGCTCTTCATTTTTAATCTTTACATTCCGTGATATTACCCTAAACAATTAAGTTCTCAATTAAGTTTCAAAATGCATTTTTAATTATTTCATCAAGTTTGATAAAAAACTTTATTACATTCTGTCTTCCATAAAATTCATTTCCAAACGTTATTTTGATTAATTTGTAATAAAATTTAAGTCCTAGCTTCACACTCTGAAATTTTTCCTTAGAGAATTTAAATCTTGTGAAACGATAATTCTCCAATCTTTTCAAGACTTCTTGACTATCAACTATTTTTTTTATACTTGTATTATAGGTAACACATGTATCTTTTATCGATTGGTATGCTTTCATTCCACAATCACTTCTAATAATTACACAGCTGCTTCCCATTGGGTAAGTATTTTCACCTGTGTAATTATCTCCAACTGAAATATCTGCATAGCGGTTCAATTTATCAATACAATAGATACATCTCGGATGGCAAAAGAAATCCTTAACTTGAGATCGCATTTTCTTTGGTAAAACTTCCGTTGTATTCTTCTGCACCAGCTTTAAATCCCCAGGCCACCCATTTTTTTCTTTATCTCTAAAATACAATTCAGTAAGAATTCCTTCATTATTATGAATGCTATTAAAATAGTCCCACACATGATAAGTCATTAGTTTATCGCAAAACAGACCAATTAGCAGATAATTTTCACGTTTTAAATGAAATTTTCGAATAACATTAGATATTCCTTGAATTGCACAACTTGTTCCCGTAACAATTATCTTCTCTTCTCTATGTGCAAGTATATATCGCACAACGTCCTCTTGAGAAACTGATATGTACCTAGATTTCTCACTTCCTGTTACTTGTTCAGGTTCTTTGCATATTTCAGTCTTGACCGTTGTTTCAAAATTATTCGACTTTACAACAAAGGCAGCTACATATCCATAAACACTTTTTTCTCTGAGTAATGTGGAAATTATACTTGAAATAACTCCACCAGATGTTGCTTTTTTTAACAATACCTCATCAGTGGTATGACATATCTCTGTGGCTTTATAATCGCCTATACAATATGTTTTCACCTCATTTGGTTTTAGAGATACCGCTTCATCTATGCCTGATTTACCCGGGCAAACATCAACACAAAGACCACATTGAATGCAATTTTCTTCATGTATTCTTGGTGTCGGTATTCCTTTTTCATTTTCCAATGAAATTGCCGATTTAGGGCAAACGCCAGTACAAATTCCACATGAACAGCATTGTCCACTATTAACAACTTGCTGTATACTTTTACTCATTTTTTCTCCTCAATCGCCTTTCCAATTCATCAAAACAATTTTCCTTCTGCACTTTTTTCAAATTTTGCCTGATTGTTTCTTCTTCCACTTTATGATTTTTATCCATTCTTTCAAGTGTTTCAATTATTACGATGTCGCTTACGTCCCCAACATCAAGAACATATTTACTTTGTCCCATAAGACCTAATAACTCTTGATATTTAACTGCCCAGCCCAGTGCAACACAAGGAATACACTCCTTATAGGAATGTACAATAGAGTGATATCTTGCAGCAACTATATAGTCAAAATTTTGAACCAGTGATTCAAAAGCAAAACAAGAAAGCACCTCATTCAATATAACAACTCTATGCTCATTCTCAAACTCTTTCTTAATCTCGTTACAAATATTCAAATCATCGGTAGCATGACATAATAGATATACATTCTTCTTTTTTTCTAGTATTGCGTTAACAATAACTATATATTTCGACAATATGCGGTCGTGACCATACTGTTCATATAGACGTCTATTTACAACGAGACCAACGCTTTCATTTTTAATCTCGAAATTACTATCTTGAAAAAAATCTTTAGCCGCTTCGAAAATCCGAGAATTTTGTAAGACAAGATCCGATGATATCCGCACATTAGCTTTTGGTGCAATTTTTTTCAAATCTTCCGCACTTTTTTTCTCTCTAGCGAAACAAACTACTGGATATTTTAAATACTTCCTTATCATAAGCCGAATAATATATTTAATTTTTCCGTCATAACTAAAGGGACCAAACGATTGTGGCATAAGAGCTGCTTTTGTTTTAGTCCATTTACACAGTGCTATCTTAAAAAGGTAGCGCAGCGTCGGATAATTTCCCAACTTTGAACACAGTTCATATCCGCTGATATCCAGCATCAGATCTGCTCGTTTGTATTCTTCCAACATTGCTATGAGCTTTTTAATTTTGCCGCTAGATTGCATTTTCTTAACACTGCTATTAGCTAATCGATTCAAATCTTCCAATGACCTTATTTCGAAAAAACCTTCTGCTAACTGCACACTGCAAACGCACCCATCAAATCGAGTAAAGCACTCATTCGCGGTCACATATAGCATTGCTTCAGCGCCTTTATTTACAAAATTACCGCCTGAAATAATCACTCGTTTCATCTTTATACCACGCGCATTGAGTAATGCGTACTCCTTTCTATTCAAAATTAGAGCAGCTTAATCCAGTCATCACATACCTTTTGAATTGACATATTAACGCGCACCTTCTTGGCTTCAGTGGATAGCTCTTTACATTCTTCTGGATTGCTCAGAAGCTTCTCTATTGCTGCTGCCATATGTTTCTCATCACCTACGGGAACCAAAATTCCATTTTTACCATCTTTGATTACTGCTTTCGCTCCTCCGATAGGGCAGTCTGTCGCAATTGTCGGAACTCCCATTGCCATTGCCTCCAGCATCGTATTAGACATACCCTCAAAATCAGAAGAAGAAACATACAACGCTGCACGATTCATAACTGCATAAATATTGTTAGAAAAGCCTTTTAGAGAAACTCTCTCCCGTAATTTATGATTATCAATATACAATTGAAGTTCTTCAGCAAACACACCATCTCTATATGTTTTATCTCCGTAAATATGTAGCACATATTCTGGGAACTTATTTTCAATCAATTCCCAAGCCTTAATTAACATCAAAAAATTTTTCTGCGGAACAATACGGCCAACAGCTAAAACAAGTTTTTCTCGATCACCTAAATCACAAGGATCCGGTAGTTTTTCAGAACTGATTGGATTTGCAATTATGATACCTTTTTCTTGTACACTCTTTGGAAAATAATTCTTTGCATCACTGGTTTGAAACACACAGCAATCTGCATATCTAAATGCAGTATTACGGATTTTTTTCATGAATTTTTTTCTTGGAATTATGTTTGGATCATTACGTTCTGACACAATATTTTTATTATGCAATCCAACAGATGCCAGAACACAATAGGCACTTACATCAGGAAAAAAAGAAATCACCGTACTATTCTCATGGTGTTTAAAATACTCTCTGAACTGAAGATATTTATCAAATATTTTCAGCGCCTTGTTTTTTTTCTTAGATGCAATTTTATCTACTGCAATACCTTCTGCTAGAGGATAGCTCTGCGCAGGTCGTGAACCTGTGACAAGAACTCTAACGCAGATTCCGCGTTCAGCCATTTCATTTGCAATATTTAAAAAAACTCTCTCTGCTCCTCCTCCTCCAAGCGTACCGGTAGCAATAATAACTTCTTTCATATTCTTTCCACTCTCATCTCTCCGATTTTTTTCTATACACATTTAGAAACTCCTCTGAAAGTTTATCCCATGTAAACCCATTTGAAATTGTTTCTTCCGCACTCTTTTGGATTATTTTTTTCTTTTCTTCCGTAACATTCAAAATTGTATTTGCCCACTGTAGAGCATCCTTTTTTCCAAAAACAAATCCATTTTCTTCGTGCTCAATTAATGTACTGGAACCGCCATTTCGAGTTGTTAGTACAATATTTCCGTAGTACATTGCCTCTAAAAGAACCATTCCAAAAATCTCATATTCCGTTGGCAACAAGAAAAAGTCTGCTTGTTTGTATATACAAGAAAGATATTTCTGCTCCATCTTTTCCTGCCAAACCACCTTATCTCGAACTCCAGCGTTTTCCATATACAGAAAGACTTTCTTTATATACTCTGGATCTCCTGTTCCAATCATGTACAGCCGTGCGTTCACATTTTTCTCAAGAACTTTCTGAAAGACATCAACTATAAAAGGAATGTCCCTACGATCTTCAAATCGTCCAATGTAAAGTAGCTTCATACTACTATGGTCATCGGTCATTGCCTGATACAGTGGTTCTGAACATTTTTTTCTGTCATTTGACAGCATCTGAGCATCAATACCAACGCCTATCGTTTTTACGTTTTGTGAAGATATCCCTTTACTTATGAGAAATTCCTTTGCCATTTCACTTTTAACAATAAAGGAGGTTTTCTGCTTGATATATCGCTTAAGAAAAATCGCATCGAATGCTTTACACATCAAGTTGTAACGTTTATTGAATGGGCTAAAGTAAGGGCCATGATAAATCACAGTTTTTTCAGGATACTTTTTTGCCAAAATCCACGCTTGCATCTGATTGTATTCGCACGGTTGAAGGACATCATACTGATTAAACAAATCTTCACAATTTTTATATACCGTATTTTTTAGCATTGTCATTCCATGTCTATAAAAGACATGAATGCTCCCGACATCATCTACCGGTATCGTTATTGTTTCTTCTTTCTTATCTGTCCAAAAAACGATATCACAAATGTGTCCTTTTCGTACTAGCGCCTTTGCCAAACCAACTTCTTGAATATTATATGTATTGTTCTTAACCGCCATATAAGACGGGTAGTTTCGAATAATCAGTATCTTCATCTCTGCATCCTTCACAAGAAATCACTTTGCCTTAGTCACGCTGGAAAATATCTCTAGTGTAAACCTTATCCTTCACATCATCCAAGCTCTTGTCATAGCGGTTCGCTATGATGGCCTGACTTTTTTTCTTGAACTCGTCCAAATCATTAACCACTACTGATCCGAAGAACTTCTCGCCATCTTTCAGCGTCGGCTCATAGATGATCACAGTTGCACCCTTAGCCTTGATGCGCTTCATGACACCCTGAATGGAGCTCTGGCGGAAGTTATCACTGTTGCTCTTCATGGTCAGTCGGTATACACCAACAACAACTTCTTTTTCCTTGCTCTCATCCCAGCTGTCGTTTGCTTCATAAGCACCAGCAATTTCAAGCACACGGTCGGCAATGAAATCTTTACGGGTTCTATTGCTCTCGACGATAGCTACAATCAGGTTTTCCGGTACATCGGCGTAGTTCGCCAGCAGCTGCTTGGTGTCTTTCGGCAGGCAGTATCCACCGTAGCCAAAGGACGGATTGTTATAATGAGTACCAATACGAGGATCCAGGCAAACACCGTTGATGATCTGCTGAGTGTTCAGCCCCTTCATCTCAGCATAGGTATCCAGTTCGTTGAAGTAGCTGACACGCAGTGCCAGATAGGTGTTAGCGAACAGCTTAACTGCCTCTGCCTCAGTAAAGCCCATAAACAGAGTGTCAATGTTCTCTTTAATTGCGCCTTCCTGCAGGAGTTCTGCAAAAGTGTGTGCCGCCTTTACCAGACGAGCATTATCCACATCAGTACCAACAATGATACGGGAAGGATAAAGGTTGTCGTACAATGCCTTGCTCTCTCGCAGGAACTCCGGGCTGAAGATGATATTGTCGCAGTGGAACTTCTCACGAACACTTGCTGTATACCCAACCGGGATGGTGCTCTTGATAACCATAATGGCTTCCGGATTGTACTCAATGACCAGCTTGATGACTGCTTCCACCGCACTGGTGTCAAAGAAATTCTTCTTGCTATCGTAATTTGTCGGTGCTGCGATGACTACAAAATCAGCATCAGAGTATGCTTCCTTGGCATCCAGAGTTGCGGTCAAATCCAGTTCTTTCTCCGCCAGATACTTTTCAATGTATTCGTCCTGAATCGGTGACTTCTTGTTATTAATCAGTTCCACTTTCTCAGGGATGATATCCACAGCAGTCACCTTGTGGTGCTGAGATAACAGCGTAGCAATGGAAAGACCCACATAACCAGTACCAGCCACAGCAATCTTCAAATCCTTAAATTCTCTCATGATATTTATCTCCTTTATTTGTAATCAGCAAAGTGCCAATATGAAACTTTCCTTACTTATAAAACTCAGCGTACCACTCAGCGAAGTTCCGCAGACCGGTCCGCAGGCTTGTACTCGGCTTATACCCAAAGTCACGCTCCAACGCACTGGTATCTGCATAGGTCACAGGCACATCACCCGGCTGCATCGGAACCAGTTCCTTGTGTGCTTCAAAGTCATAATCTTCCGGCAGTACCTTTGCACGAACCAGCTCCTCACTCAGAATCTGCACGAAGTCCAGCAGGTTCTCCGGATTCTGATTACCGATGTTGTAAACTGCATACGGCGGAATCGGCAGACCATCTTCACCGTTCTTCTTGTCCGGTGCCTTCTTCATCACGCGGACAACGCCCTCAACGATGTCATCCACATAAGTAAAGTCACGCTTGCAGTTGCCATAGTTGAAGATTTTGATGGTTTCACCCTTCACCAATTTATTGGTGAAGCCGAAGTAAGCCATATCGGGACGACCTGCAGGACCGTACACGGTAAAGAAACGCAGACCAGTGGACGGGATGTTGTACAGCTTAGAGTAGGCGTGTGCCATTAACTCATTAGATTTCTTAGTGGCTGCATAAAGGGAAACTGGGTTGTCAACCTTATCCTCCGTGCTGTACGGAACCTTTTTATTAGAACCGTAGACAGAGGAGGAAGAGGCATAAACCAAATGCTCCAGACTCTCGCAATGACGGCAGGCTTCGAGGATATTAAAGAAGCCGACCAAGTTAGATTCCACATAAGCATCCGGGTTGGTGATGGAGTAGCGCACACCAGCCTGTGCTGCAAGGTTAACTACCACAGACGGCTTGTACTTTTCGAACAGTTCAGTGGTCAGTTCCTTATCAGCGATGTTGCCTTTGACAAAGGTAAATGTGGGATACTTGACCAACTCATTCAGGCGGAACTCTTTCAGTGCCACGTCGTAATAGGCATTCATGTTGTCGATGCCGATGACCGTAGCAGAAGGAGCTTCCTGATAGATTCGTTTCACAAGGTTGGAACCTATAAATCCAGCCGCTCCTGTGACTAAAATTGTTTTTTTATCTAAAATTACTGTGCTCATATTTTTACTCCTCAATTTCTTATCTTCACAAATTTATTCGGATACAGGAAGAACTCCAACCACTTCGTTTTCTTCATAATCCAAGCAGCCATAACCGGGCCAACAAAACTAATACCCAATCCAAACACTACATGAAGCACCGCATTTTCTATGCCAATCTTTAATAGTAAAGATCTTAGCGGTGCTGCAAATAATGTATGCATCAGAAAAATCGGCATTGTGTATTTTGCAATGAATTCCATGCCTCTACCGAACTTTTCCTCAAAACCCGCCACCATCATGATAACAGCCACACAAGCCAATAATCCCATTACGAAAGAGACTGCACTACTGCTGATTTCCGCCGTATATACCATAATGCTCAGAATTATAAACAGCACTCCGCATATCATTCCTTGTACTTTTCTGCCCTTCAGTTGCACGTTAAATGCACAAATGCTCATGCCGAGTACAAACCAGATTTCGTTTGAGAGAACTGTCGATACTGCGTAAACGCTGTACCCCCCCCGTTAAAATTAGACTTTTTGCAGCCAGTGCAACTACTAATCCAACTGCAGTTGCTTTCACACTGTTAAAAGTTGGCGTAACAAGAAAGATGAAGAACAATGCGTACAAATACCAGTACGGTGCTGTTGGATGAAGGAACAATGTTTCTCCTAGACCGCCGATTTGGTCATTGACACTGCTTGAGAACACTTTTTTCAATACCCATGTAGCAGTCGTAAAAGTCGCATATGGTACGCCGAGTGCCAGCACTTTTTTCGTTACATTTCTATACCAACTGCCTACACTGTTTACCTTGTTGTACTTCTGATACAGATATCCACTACAAATGAAGAACAGCGGCACGTGGAAGTAATAAATCGTCGTATTAAACCACTTATACAAGTCATTCGCTGGCAAAATATTCGCCTTCGTCATACTCTGAAAGAAATGTCCCAGTACGACCAATATGCAGGCAATGACTTTTACATCATCGACCCATTTTTCCCTTGTTCGTACCGCTGTCTGTTCACTCATTACTTATTCTCCATCTGCTGTGCGATATCAGCATCCACGATTTCCTCGCCGGTCTTATGCTTCAGCTGCTCTTTACTTGCTTCACTCAGACCATTGTTGATTACGCAGTTCATATCGCAGGTGCTGCACTTATCCAGATCCTCTTTGGTAACTTTGCCATCACGGTAGTCACGGCAGATCTTCAGCTCATACATGCTGTACGGATGTTTGGTGAACAGAGCCTTGAACTTGTGAACCAGAACCCAAGTAGCGGGCTTCCAGATGTACTTGTGCATAGCCGGGGAAACAGAACCGATCATCCAACAGTCACGGTCGCAGCAACGAACCTTTGCACGAACCTTCTCTGCTTCCGGGCTGTTCCACAGTTCGTCCCAAGTCTGGTTATTAAGGTTGCCCATGACCTCTTTATCCTTGGTACCATTGCAAGGCATAACATCGCCATACGGATCAATGAAGAAGGTGTCGAAACTCATGTCGCAAGGCAGCAGACGCTTCTGACCGTAGATGTAGTTGATCAGGCCGTGGTTAAAGTAAGCACGGAACCACTTCTTCGGGCTGTTGCTGCGGAGCAGTTCGTTGACCAGATTTTCAAAGTTCTTCGCAACCATCGGACGGTCGTGGATAATGTTCTTTGCCTCAACGAAGTAGAAGCTATTGTGCAGAGAAGCAGTTGCAAACTCCATGCCCATATCGTTGGAAATCTTGTACAGAGGAACGAGGTCAGGCGCATTTTTATCCTGAACGGTCATGCCGAAGCCAACGTCCTTCATGCCCATCTCACGCAGCTTTTTCAGTGTGCCGTAACCACGCTGGTAGCCGTTTTGTAGACCACGGATCTCATTGTTGGTCTGCTCCAGACCCTCAATGGAAATACGGATACCGATCTGCGGGAACTCCTTGCACAAGTCAACGATACGATCTGTAAAGAAACCGTTCGTCGAAATAACGATACGATCAGACTTCTTGTACAGTTCCCGCACGATATCCTTCAGGTCGGTACGGATGAACGGCTCGCCGCCGGTAATGTTGGTGAAGTACATCTTCGGCAGCTTCTTGATGGTCTCGATGCTGATTTCTTCTTCCGGCTTGGAAGGTGCTTTATAGCGGTTACACATAGAGCAACGAGCATTGCAACGATAAGTGACGATGACCGTACCATTTAACTTCTTTTCTTCAGACATGATTAACTCTCCTAACTCTCTCTTTTAAGAATGTTTCGATTTTATTTAAGAACCACTTTGCACATACCGAGAACACAACCGAACCGCAGATGACTGCAACAGCTGTAAAGATATATGCCAGCAGACCGTTTCCAAATAGATGAACGAGGTGCATCTTCTCAAGCACACGATAAATCACCATGTGGCACAGGTAAATCTCGAAGCTGATACCACCGAGGAACTTGGCAACTGGATTTGACCAGTACCCCCCCCACTTGCATCCGAGGGTATAGATCAGTGCTGCCACGCAGAAGAACAACATCGTGAGCGTATTGCCGTCTACTGCAAAATAAGCAACTGTGGCAATCAGCAGAATTGCCGCGGCAACAATCTTGTACTTCGATGCAAATTCGGCCAGCTCTTTCCGATAGAGGAAGATCAGACCGCCTGCGATAAAATAAATTGCATCGTAGACGATGTTCGTTCTTCCAGCATTGAAGTAGTTGCTACACAGCCAATTGAACACCAGTGCTACAACTGCCACACCCCACGCTCTCTTCTTGTTTCCAATCAGGAAACATAAGAACGGGAACAGCATGTAGAACACAAAAATGACTGCCAGTGTCCAACTCACGCCAATAACCGAAATCTTGGCATTCGGCAGAAGTCCCTGACATAAAGTCAAGTTTGCGAAAACCTCAAACAAGGATTCCTTGCTTGGTGAAACCACAAAGTCTAACGCACAAAGCAGTGCAAAGTACGGCCAGATTTTGATGTACCTTTTCTTGTAGAAATCCTCTATGCTGATCTTCTGGTCAATAATTTTCTGGTAATAGCCACAGCACATACCAAAACCGCTGACCATCATAAAAAGGAAAACGAGGTTTGTGAAAGATGGTATTAGCCGTTCAAACACAAATCCTCCTATCCCATATTCTCCATTTGCGAGGACGTGCATCAGTGCAATGCCAATGATGGCATATGCCTTCAAACCGTCTATTCCTTCATATCTATCCGCTTTTGTAGCCACAAATTCTCTCCTCACATACCAGTCTTACCGATACACCTTCATAATTTTCTCGTAATACTCATCAATGGTATCGAAGCTGATGTTCTTGCAGTTCTTGCTATATGCTTCACACAGCTTCTTATCACCCCAGAGCTTCTCGATCTTTCTCTTCAAATCTTTCCCGTTACCGCTCTCAAACAGCTCACCGGTCTTGCCAACCTGAATCAGTTCCGGGATACCTCCGATGTTCGCTCCCAGCACCGGCGTGCCGTACATCTGAGATTCCATCACAGAGAACGGGCAGTTCTCATACCACTCAGACGGGTAGATGGAGAACCGTGCCTCACGGATGAGTTTTTCCAGTGCCTCTCCTTTCTGGAAGCCAACATTTTTGATGTTCTTAATACCATTTACTGTCTCTTCCAGAGGACCAGTACCGGCGAAGATGAACTGAACATCCGGCAGCTCCTTACAGACCTTGATGAGTGTGCCGATGCCTTTCTCCTCAGAGAAGCGGCCAAAGTAAAGGACGTAGTCCTTCTTTTCCGTTTCCTTCCACTCCACCTTGTCGATGAAGTTGTGCATTGCCACGGTCTTCGTCGCAAACAGCGGGTTGCTGTCCATCTTGCTCTTCATGAACTCAGAGCAGCAGATCATGGTGTCAATGTACTTGTAGGTGCCCTTCCACTTCCAGAATTCGGCTTCCATCATGCCAATGGCAGATTTCGCCGTGGAACCGTGGATGCACTTGCCTTTCATGCAGTTCACGAAATGACCGCCGAGGCACTTCTCACAGTTCTGGTGGGTGTTCGGATTGTTCAGCATGTGGTTCGGACAAACCAGCTGGTAGTCATGTGCCGTGAAGATAATCTTGCAATCCCTTCCGGTCTCCTTGTGCCACTTCACGATTTCCAGAATGATGGAAGGTGTCAGCTGGTAGTTAAAATTGTTCAGGTGACAGACATCCGGCTTGAAGTCGTCCAGAACTTTTCTCAGTTGTACTCTTGCTTCCTTGCTGTAGATGGTCTTGATCGGGTAGGTCAGCTTGCTCAGTTTGCTGCCGCCGTGGAAGTCCATATCTGATGTATAAGCATTGACTCGGTTGCCCACGCAGCGACCTTCATGTTCCATACCGAAGTACTGAACCTCGTGTCCATGCTGCTCCAGTGCCTCACCCAATTTGAATATATACGTCTCACTTCCGCCGTTTCGGTGCAGAAATTTATTCAAAATCAGCGTCCTCACGTTAAATTTCTCCTTATTTTATGTTCTATTTCACTACCTCTGTTCAGATGCAGCACTTCCAATGTATTGTTCATAAACCAGAGTGCTCCATACAAACGCAGGTAGTGATACTGAAAGTTCTTATGATAAAATCATCTGCTGTTACTGAACCTAGGTGGCGAGATAAAAACCGCTCTCGCAGCTCTACCCATCTCTTAAAAAACGCCGTAAATACGCTATTTCCATGGCGTTTTTACTATGTACATCTCACTACCTACGTTCGATTAGAGGAGATTATTTATTATCAATACTCTCATCTATTATTATCTCCTGTACAGTTTCATCGTTTCCTTTACAACTTCATCCCAGTTATATTTCTCGCAGATAAAGTCAGCTGCCTGCTTCTTCATTTTCATAACCATTTCAGGATGGTCACAGGCCTCTTGCAGTTTTTCTCGCAAGTCCTCTACATCCGACTTTTTGAAAATCAATGCCTTATCTTCCACAACCTCTGCGCACTCTGGAATATCAGAAACCAAACAGCAATTGCCATAACTCATAGCTTCTAGCAGGCTCAAGGGCATTCCCTCCAGATCAGAAGGTAATGTGTAAATATACGCATTGCTATATAATTCATCAAGCATCTGCCCCTGAACAAATCCGGTAAAAATGATTCTATTATCATCCTTTGCCAGCTCTTTCAATTCCACCATAAAAGAATCCGTATCGCTAGAGCCACCAGCAATAACCAATTTTTTATCTGTTTTGATGTCTTTAAATACCTCAACCAGATATCGAATGCCCTTTTCCGGCACCAAACGACCAAGAAACAATATGTAGGAATCTTTCGTCAGTCCAAATTTTTCTGTTATTAAACCAGCTTCTCGGGTTTCTGGTCTGTTCACTCCATTCGGAACGAAATGTGTCTCCCTGCCATAGGTATCTCTGAAATAATCCTGAACACCTTTACTCAGAACGATGATTTCATCTGCATATTTTACAGCATTCTTTTCACCCTGACGGATGAATTTAGAGCCAAATCCTGACTTCCATTTTTCCCGTTGCCAGTCTATACCATGAATGGTAACCACAACCCTCTTTCCAAACATCTTTGGAAGCCATGAAAAAAAAGCTGGACCTTCTGCATGGATATGTACCACATCATATTTTCCAAAAGCACTGTACAGAGCCGCAAAGAAAGAGGAACTCACCGCTGCAAGACCTTTTCCTTCAATAGTTGGAACAAATTTCTGTCGGATTCCATCATATTCAATTTTATTGTCATACTCTGCACCACTCACGTGATGACCAGATCTGTTGTAACAGGTAACCCGACATCCATCTCGTGCCATTCTTGTGCACAGTTCTTTTACAACAATCTCTATCCCGCCCTCACGGGACAGTCTTTTTTGTCCGAACATGGACACTGCAAATTTATCTTTCATAATGTTCTCCAACCAATATTGTCCCCTCTACTCCTTTATATCTATGTACTTTTGTTGAGTAGACATTTCTGCACTCTACATACTTAAAAGAAGTAGCCTTTTCAGCATTTCGTATGCTTTTTATTGACCTTTTACAACAATCCTACTTCGATCCAACCTTCCCCAGCACAACAGCCACGGTCTTAAAAAGGATCTTAATATCCAACCCCGGATTCCACTTTTTAATATACTCGGTATCCAGTCTTACAACTTCTTCAAAGTCTGTGATATTACTTCTTCCGCTGACTTGCCACATACCGGTAAGTCCCGGCTTGAATGCCAGTCTGGAGCGGTGATGCATCTCGTATTTCTCCCACTCGTCCACTGTTGGCGGTCTGGTTCCCACAAGGCTCATGTCACCTATGAGTACATTCCAGAACTGTGGAAATTCATCCAGAGAGTAATCACGGATAAAATTACCGATTCCCTTGATGATACGTGGATCATTATCCATCTTGAACATCATACCATCTTTGATATCGTTCTGCGCCATCAGCTCTTTCTTCCGTTCTTCTGCATCCATATACATGCTTCGGAATTTGTAAATGTTGAATTTTTTGCCATTTTTTCCGATTCGCACCTGTTTGAAGAAAATCGGTCCCGGTGACTTAATATAAATGATTGGTGCTACAAAGATAAAAATGATACCTGTCAGTAGCATTCCAACCAGTCCTCCGCAGATATCCATCGTCCTTTTGAAGATCAGCTGACCGGCGCTTACCATATTGATGCTGGTCGAAAGCACCGTATATCCTTCCAGCTTTTCCACAATCTGATTGGAAGAATCATCCGCAACTCTTGCCAGCTTGATATGTATGGTAATTCCCATGATACCGAAATTTTTGATCATTTTATCCGGAAGCGCAAGCTCTGTCGGAATGCTGAAAAGTGCTTCATCCACCCAGTTCAACTGTGCAAAATCTTCAATCGCACTCTCTCCACAAAATACCGGGAATCCATGATAATTTGGAATTTCATTTTCTTTTGCATCAATAATTCCAATTCCCATTACATGAAACTCACTGTAGGGATTGCTGGTAAATGCCTCCACAATTTCTCTATAATTCTTTTTTCCACCGATCAGAAGGATCGCTCTTTTCCCTGATGCAGGGCCTCTGTGCTTGGAAAGCCATTTTTTCAACAAAATCCTTCCTATATATAATACGCAGATCGATATGATTGGGAATGCAAATATAACAACTCGCGAGTAATTGCTCGACTCTTTCATTGCAAACAAATAAGCAATCACACACACGGTCACGATGATTGCGTGCTTTGCGACTGCCTTAGTCTCCAACCAGTACCCTCTTCTTAAGATGCCCTTGTAACTTCCCATCATCAGTCCCACAAGCAGATCAATCGCCGCTATCGCAAAAAACACATTCCGGTAAAGCGGTGCTTCTCTGTAATATGCAGTCCCATGATGTAACCAGTGAGCAAGTAAATAAGATACTTCCAACAATATTAAATCTAACAAAATAAAATCCCAGTGTTTTAACCAACTGGAAGTTTTCTTTCTGTACATAAGTGAACCCAACCCTCTTAAACATTACTTTCGTAATTTGTTTTCTCTGATATTTATAACATATTTCGTATAAAAGGTAAAGCAATCTCCATGTACAATTCTCTTTTTCGACATTTTATCGACTTTCCGCACAAAAAAGCCATTAGTTTTGTGTACTTTTTTCCTAAAAACTAATGACTTTTTAATTATTTATCGATTATTGTATTTTCAATTATAGATTTTTACCCTTTCCATACAATAATCACCTTTTTTTGCTGCTGCAATCTGATTTCTGACAGATTTTCTACTTTGTCAGTGCAATAATTGCCTTCACCACATCGTCAATTCCCATCTCAGAGCTGTCGATCAGCGTTGCATCTTCAGCCTGCTTAAGCGGTGCGATCTCTCTTGTCATATCGCGCTCGTCTCTTTCCTGGATATCCTGCTTGATCTGTTCAAAATCACAGGCTTCTCCTTTTCCTTCCAGTTCTTTGAACCGGCGCATTGCACGACATTCTACGCTTGCGGTCAGATACACCTTTACATCCGCATGCGGAAGTACATTGGTTCCGATATCTCTTCCGTCCATAACGACATCCTTTTCTTTTGCAAGATTTCTCTGCAGATCCAGAAGCTTTGCTCGTACTGCCGGTACTGCCGAACTTACGGATGCCATATTTCCAACAGCTTCCTCGCGAAGCTCTCCAGTGATGTTCTCTCCATTTAAATATACCTGCTGCATACCGTCTTCGTAGCCAAGCTCTACCTTTGCATCCTCACATGCTGCCTCGATCTTCTCTACTTCTCCCGGTACAATCCCTTTTTTCAGGAAATGTACGGCAAGTCCGCGGTACATTGCCCCGGTATCTACATAGATGAATCCCAGTTCCTTTGCAACCAGTTTTGCGATCGTGCTCTTTCCGGCACCTGCCGGTCCGTCAATTGCAATATTATATCCCATTTTGTATCCTCCCTGTTTCACTCACATTTTCCTGTTCCTGTCCAGATCTGACGGTTCCTTTTCCGGCTTTCCGCTGATATTCTCATCCTCAGCCTTTTTCGACTTCTATCAGGATCATTTCCTGTTTATGCCATCTCTGGATTGCTGTGCGATATCTATAATCCAAAAACTACCAGATATTACTTCCTGCCGCATATGCAGTCGACCATGCGATCTGCAGATTGAATCCACCGGTCAGTGCATCCAGATCCAGCACTTCCCCTGCAAAATACAGTCCCTGTACCAGCTTTGACTCCATCGTAGACGGATTGATTTCTTTGACTTTTACACCGCCCCGTGTAATAATTGCCTCTTTGAAATCTCGAAGTCCGGTCAGTGTCACAGTAAAATGCTTGATTAGATGGACGAAATTCATCCGCTCTTCTTTTGTGATCACATTGACCTTCTTCTCCGGATCAATGCCGCTTAAGTGGATCATGACCGGAAGTAATTTTGCCGGAAACAGTCCGGTAACTGCATTTTTAAACTGTTTATTATGGTTTGCATCAAATTCCCGCAGCACTCTCGCATCCAGCTGCTCTTCGGAAAGAGCCGGCTTCAGGTCGATGACCAGCTTTAACTCATGCTTTTTCTGCAGGATTTTACCTACATAGGCACTCGCACTGATGATCAGTGGTCCGCTTACTCCAAAGTGGGTGAATAACATTTCTCCGAAATCACTGTACAGCTCTTTCTTTCCGTCATAGACCGTTGCCTGGACATTCCGGAGGGAAAGCCCCATCAGTGCCGGAATGTACTCTTCTCTGACATTCATCGGAACCAGGGAAGGTGCAGGTTCGGTGATCTTGTGTCCCATCGCTTCTGCAAAGCGATAGCCATCTCCGGTGGAACCTGTTGTCTGATAGCTGACACCACCGGTTGCAATAATGCAGGCATCCCCTTCTTCTTTGCTTCCATCTGCCATGACAAGATAGGAAAATCTTCCATCCTCTGCCACAACTTTTTCTACATTGGAATAAAGATGGATATGTACTCCATTTCGCTTCATTTCCAGCTCCAGTGTGCGGATAACATCCGAAGAATGATCCGACTGCGGAAATACACGGTTGCCACGCTCTGTCTTCAGACGCAATCCTGCATTTTCAAAGAAATCCATCACATCCTGGTTGGTAAATCCGTAAAAACTGCTGTACATGAATTTCTCATTGGATACCATATTCTGGAAAAGTTCATCCACGTCACAGGCATTGGTGACGTTGCATCTGCCTTTTCCCGTGATGAAAAGCTTCTTTCCAAGTTTTTCATTTTTCTCAAATACGTGGACTTCATTGCCATTTTTCGCCGCAAAGATCGATGCGAACATACCGGCTGCTCCGCCCCCTACGATCAGTACTTTACTCATTTGATCCTTACCTCATCTTCTACAGGCTCCAGTTCATCTCTGGAATAAACCTGATATTCGTCCCAGATGTCCTCCAGTGTCTCCAGCGTCTCGATGACATCATCCTGCTTCTTCATGCAGAGTGCAACCACCAGTGCATTGATCACACTGAGCGGTGCAACCAGGGAATCTACGATAGATGCCATATCACTCTTGGCGATCAGATTGCAGGAGGAATAGAGATTCATCGGTGAATTCACACTGTCGGTCAAAGTTATTACCTTTGCTTTCCGGTTGCTGGCAAATTCCAGTGCTTTTAAAGTACGCATGGAATATCGCGGAAAACTGATCCCGATGATCACATCTTCTTCCCCGATCCGGATCAGCTGCTCAAAAATCTCGCTGGAACTGTTGGTATCGACCTCTACCACATCCTCACAGATCAGATTCAGATAGAAAGTCAGGAATTTTGCCAGCGGTGCACAGCTTCGGATTCCAATCACATAAACCTTTTTTGCCGCAAGGATCGTATCCACCGCCAGCTCAAATGCATGATTGTCCACGGATTCCAATGTCTGCTTGATCTTCTCGATATCAGACTGCAGAACCGTCGCCAGGATCTCGCTCCGGTCGATCCGTCCGTAGGTCACTTCCATACGCTGGATAGAATTCAGCTTGGTACGCACCAGTTCTCCCAGTGCTTTCTGGAATTCGGGATAGCCTTTATATCCAAGCTGTGTTGCGAAACGGACAACCGTTGATTCGCTGACACCGACTGCCTCTCCCATCTTTGCAGCCGTCAGGAAGGCTGCTTTATCATAATTTTCTTTGATGTAATCCGCAAGCCGCTTCTGTCCCTTGCTGAACTTCGGATATTTCTCATCAATTCTAATCAGTAACTCATTTTTTGTGCTCACAATTTGCCTCCAAATAAGAAACGTGCCTTTTTATAAAATCATTTACTTCTATTATAAATAAGGTCACAACCCTTTTTATTATAAGCAAAAGAGCCATAAAATTCAACTCGAATTTTATGGCTCCTGAGGTTACGTTTTGCTCACAAAATACTGTCTGTAACAGCTTTCGTCAGTTCGTCGTTATTATACCGGATAACTTCCGTCTTTTGCAATTGTAGCATCTACTTTCTTCTCCTGTGCCTCGCGGTATTTGAAGAAGTCTGTAGCTACCTGCGGGAAGAGTGCGTAGCTGAGTACGTCTTCATCCTGCTCTTTGTACTGTTCCATCTCTTTTTCAAGAGTTCCGAGTTCATCCGGAATCAGATCTGCCGGACGGCATGTGATAACTTCCGGATTGTTTCCGAGTACTTTCTGAACAACATCCGGGTTGAACGGTTTAACAGTTGCACCGTATTTTCCGCTCAGGATGTCTTTCGTCTCTTTTGTTGCCATCTTGTAGCGTTCGCCCATCAGGACATTGAATACTGCCTGTGTACCAACGATCTGTGATGACGGAGTAACCAGCGGTGGTTCACCAAGGTCTTTACGAACTCTCGGTACTTCTTCAAGTACGTCGTAGAACTTGTCTTCTGCTCCCTGCTCTTTGAGCTGGGAAGTAAGGTTGGAAAGCATTCCACCCGGTACCTGGTACAGAAGAGTCTTGATGTTAACACCAAGGTTCTTCGGATTGAGAAGTCCGCTGTCAAGTGCTTCGTCACGGATCGGACGGAAGTAATCAGCGATCTCAGCCAGAAGATTCTGGTCAAATCCTGTATCATAAGGTGTTCCCTTGAATGTCTCAACCATAACTTCTGTTGCCGGCTGAGAAGTTCCAAGTGCGAACGGTGAAATAGCGGTATCGATCACGTCTACACCGGCTTCAACTGCTTTTAAGTATGTCATTGAAGCAACACCTGATGTGTAATGTGTATGCAGCTGGATCGGGATATCAACAGCTTCTTTTAATGCTCCGACAAGTTCTGTTGCCTTGTACGGAAGAAGAAGTCCTGCCATATCTTTGATACAGATAGAATTTGCACCCATATCTTCGATTCTCTTTGCGATGTCTACCCAGTAATCCAAGGTGTAAGCATCTCCAAGTGTGTAAGAAAGCGCGATCTGTGCTTCTGCTTTCTCAGCGTTAGCTGCTTTTACTGCTGTCTGAAGGTTTCTAAGGTCATTCAGACAGTCAAAAATACGAATGATATCGATTCCGTTTGCAACAGATTTTTTAACGAAGTATTCTACTACATCATCTGCGTATGGACGGTATCCAAGGATGTTCTGTCCACGGAAGAGCATCTGAAGTTTGGTGTTCTTGAATCCGTCACGGAATTTACGAAGTCTTGACCATGGATCTTCATGCAGGAAACGAAGGGATGCATCAAATGTAGCTCCGCCCCAGCACTCTACGGAATGATATCCGACTTTGTCCATTTTATCTACGATCGGAAGCATCTGTTCTGTGGTAAGTCTTGTTGCGATCAGGGACTGATGCGCATCACGCAGAACTGTTTCCGTAATCTTAATCGGTTTCTTTTCAATTGCTGCCATTATATCTTCCTCCAATTATTATAAGGTTTATTAAGCTTCAGGATTGTTATCTCACTGTCAGATACGCGCTGCTCGCAGCGCTAAGGAAACCTGACGGTTTCCTTCTGTGCCTGATGGCACAGTCTGACATTTCGATAGCAACCGCGATTTGCCCTTGCAAGCAAGCAAATCGCTTCCTGTTGCTACATTACTCCGAAAATAGCCATAAATGTTCCGGCTGCTACGGCTGTTCCGATAACTCCGGCTACGTTCGGTCCCATTGCATGCATCAGAAGGAAGTTGGTCGGATCTGCTTCCGCTCCTACTTTCTGAGATACACGGGCTGCCATAGGTACGGCAGATACTCCGGCTGAACCAATCAGCGGATTTACCTTGCCATGTGTGGCTACGCACATCAGTTTTCCAAACAGGACACCTGCTGCGGTACCGAATGCGAATGCGATCAGACCAAGTAGTACGATCTTCAATGTGCTGACATTTAAGAATGCCTCTGCACTTGTAGTAGCACCTACAGATGTACCAAGCAGGATAACTACGATGTACATCATTGCGTTGGATGCGGTCTCTGTCAGCTGTCTTACAACACCGGATTCTTTGAACAGGTTACCAAGCATCAGCATACCTACCAGAGGAGCTGTTGTCGGAAGAATCATACATACAACGATGGTTACGATGATCGGGAACAGGATTTTCTCAAGCTGTGTAACCGGACGAAGCTGTCCCATTTTGATCTTTCTTTCCTTCTCTGTTGTGAGAAGCTTCATGATCGGCGGCTGGATGATCGGAACCAGTGACATGTACGAGTACGCCGCCACGGCGATCGGTCCCATCAGAGCCGTCTGCTGGAGCTTACCTGCAAGGAAGATGGATGTCGGTCCGTCTGCTCCACCGATGATGGAGATAGCAGCTGCTGCCTTATCAGAGAAACCAAGAGCCATCGCGCCAAGATAAGCTGCGAAAATACCAAACTGTGCTGCCGCACCGAGGAGGAAGCTCGCCGGGTTGGCAATGAGCGGTCCGAAGTCAGTCATCGCACCGACACCCATGAAAATAAGTGACGGGAGAATAGACCACTCATCCAGCTGGAAGAAGTAATACAAAAGTCCGCCCGTTCCGTTAGCCGAATCTTCTGCATGAAGCATGATATCCGGGTAAATATTTACCAGGAGCATACCAAATGCAATCGGTACAAGCAGAAGCGGTTCAAACCCATGCTTGATTGCAAGATAAAGGAAAAAACATGCAACTGCGATCATAATGTAGTTACCCCAAGTCAGGTTGAGGAATGCAGTCTGCTGCACGAGGTTTCCCAGTGTGTTAGTGATATATTCCATGTTATAACCTCCTGTTTTTCAAAAGGATGTTGCTCCTTAGTTCAATGTAGCCAGTGTCTGTCCTGCTTCTACTGCATCACCTACTGCTACATCGATACTTGCAACTGTTCCGTCTTCCGGAGCTACAACAGGAATTTCCATCTTCATTGCTTCTACGATAAGAACTGCATCACCGCGGGATACTTTCTGTCCTACGCTTGCTTCGATCTTAAATACTTTTCCGGCTGCACCTGCTTCTACCTTGATGCTTCCAGCTCCGGCTGCTGCTTTTGGAGCTGCCTTCGGTGCTGCTTTCGGAGCTGCCTTTGGTGCTGCTACTGGTGCTGCAGCTGCTCCGTTTCCGTTTTCTTCTACTGTAACATCATATACGTTGCCGTTAACTGTGATTGTATAGTTTTTCATCTTTAAATCCTCCTGATTCTATTCGCACTATGCATTCCATTTGTTTGATTTTCTTCTCTTGATAGAACGTACTACAAATCCGTCTGTAGTAGTTCCTTCTGCTGCTGTGATCGCTGCTGCGATAACTGCAACAAGTTCGGTATCATCCATTTCTTCTGCTTCTTCTACAGCTGCTGCCACTGCCGGAGCCGGTGCTGCCTTCGGAGCTTCTTCTTTTTTCTTCTTGGATGTACCGTTAAGTAATGCAGGAACGTATTTGATCAGGGAAATGATAAAGCTCATGAAAATAAGCATTACGAATACAGTTCCCATACCAAGTAATGTGTTAAGTCCCGCTTTTTCAAGGATTTCGCTCATGCCGTAATGAGCATTGACTGTAAATGATTCCAGAGTCATATTCTCATCGAATACGAATTCCAGGTCTGCACTTCTGTCAGAAAATGTTGCCGGTGCAGTTACCGTAACACCTGTAGAAGATGCCTCGAATTCATAGTCTTTATGGCTTTCATAATCGCCGCATTCTTCCAGGGATGCTTTCCATCCTTCCAGTGCAGTTGCAAAAGTGTCTGCTTCCATCTGCACACCGGTCTGGCTTTCAAACTGTGCCATCAGATATCCCTGATTCCAGTCTGACATCTCTGTGATCTGGTCGCTTGTGATGGATCCGCTCTCAATGATATCAAAAACAGCATCACAAGACTGGATCAGTGTATCTTTGTCATAGCTGACGGTCTTGGCATTTCCGCAGCCTGCAAGGCCGAGCACAAGTACCAGAACTGCGACTACTAAACTAATCTTTTTCTTCACTTTGCTTCACCTCGCTAAATTGTTCCGTGTTTTTTGGATGGTCTTTCTTCCCTTTTTGTAAATAACATCTCAAATGCACCGATCACATATTTTCTGGTATCTGCCGGTTCGATGATGGTATCTACATATCCTCTTCCAGCTGCGGAAAGCGGGCTTGACTGAAGTGCTTTGTATTCTTCTGTCTTTGCTTTTAATGTATCTGCATCTGCATCTGTGTACATGATCTTCGCGGCCATGTCTGCTGCCATCATTCCGATCTCAGCTTCCGGCCATGCGTATACCATGTCTGCTCCGATTGCTTTGCTGTTCATTGTCACATATGCGCTTCCGAATGCTTTACCTGTGATCACATTGACTTTTGGTACAGTTGCATCTGCAAATGCATAAGTGAGAGCTGCCATCTCTCTTGCAAGGTTCTTTTCTGAGCATGCAGTTGCCTTGAGTCCCTTTACGTTTGTAAGTGTGAGTACCGGAATTCCGAATGCATCACAGAATTTAACGAAAGCTGCTGCTTTCTTGCATCCCATTGCTGAGAGTGTGCCGTCGAATTCTTCTGCTGTGTTGCCTTCTTCATCGTATACTTTTGAGCGGTTGGCAACAGCACCTACTGTCATTCCGTTCAGGCGGATGAATCCTGTTACCATATCTTTTGCATAAGCTTTCTTTGTCTCAATGAATACACCATTGTCAGAGATCATAGAAAGAGCAAGTGCTGCATCTTCTGCTGCATTCTCAAGATCTGCACATACTCTGTTCAGATCATCTGTGCATTCATCATATGCATCGTTGTCTTCGTTGTTAGCCGGAAGAATTGCTACGAGTGAGCGGATCTCGCCAAGAATTTCTTCTTCGCTTCCTACGCCGTCAACGATTCCGGATTCTTCACTCTGGAATTTTGCGCTTGCTGTATCGCATTTGTCCGCAGTGTTGCCCGGAATGGTGTTCGGAGAGTTTACGAATAATTTTCCGTTCTCTGCCATAAATGTAAAATCAGAAAGTGCTGCTGCCGCTGCCAGTCCACCACCGCAATTGCCGAATACTGCTGTGATCTGTGGAATTACGCCAGAAGCCATAGCCTGTTTGTAATAGAAGCTTCCGAATGCGTTCAGTGCGTCAGTTGCTTCCTGAAGACGAAGTCCTGCGCAGTCGATCAGACCGATCACCGGTGCGCCCATCTTCATTGCCATATCATAAATGTTCGCAATCTTCTTTGCGTGCATCTCGCCGATGGTTCCGTTCAGTACAGATGCGTCCTGGCTGTATACATATACCAGGTTTCCATCGATTACACCGTAACCTGTGATGACGCCATCTGTCGGAGCTTTTTTCTCCTGCATGTTGAAATCTGTTGCTCTTGCAGTTACCTGTCCACCGATTTCAACAAAGCTTCCCTCATCGAGCAAATTGGCAATTCTTAAGCTCGCCGGGTTTGATGATGTTGTGTTGCTCATAAATCTAGCCCTCCATTTTTATAAATTTAATAATTAAATCAAATTTTCTGCCGTGTATATTATACTTGCTTTCTATGCAATACGCAACTGTTTTTGATAAGTTTTCTCTTATTTTGTTAAATTTTCGACAAGTAATTTTCACGTGTAAAAAAAGCCTCTGCAACGCAGAAGCCTTTTTTTTACATAAACATATTCCCTGTTCCGACATAACGGATGCCGTCTTCAAAGACTCTTTTTCCGCCAAGTGTAACAAATTTTACATCTTTTAATCTGGTGATATCCTTGCTTAAGTCACCGCCAACTACCAGAAGATCTGCATCCAGTCCTTCGGCAACAAGTCCGCGTTCTTTTTCCACACCCAGAACCTTTGCCGGATTGGAAGTTGCCACCTGTACTGCCTGCACCGGTGTAATTCCGTATTCCACCATATATTGCAGTTCTCTCGGAAGCGGTAAGAGCGGAGAATGATACATCACCATATCGGTGCCGGCAAGAACCGTCACACCCGTATCATAAAATTCTTTAAAATGATCCCGGTACGCTTTGTATGCCGGTTCAAAGAATTCATAATTTGCCATTTCTTTTTGCATGACCGGATCACTGACCGGTGCATCGCCATTCTTCTCGATATTTTCCTTGCACAGTTCATAGAGATAAGTATATGCCATGATAGTCGGTGTCCAGGCAATACCTTTTTCTGCCATCTGCTTTGCATGATCCAGCGTCATAAAGGTTCCATGTTCGATCGTGTCAAATCCGGCATCAATGCACATCTGGATCCCCGGATTGGTTCCGGCATGCACGCCACACTTGATTCCTCTTCTGTGGCACTCATCCACCGCCGCATCCAGTTCTTCCTGGGTAAGCTCCGGATACGATTCGCGGTTGGTGGTCAGGATCTTCACCCATTCCGCACCATCGCGAACCTGCTTACGGATTTCTTTACGGATTGCCCACGGACCGTCCGCTTCCTCGACTTCATCCCAGGCATGTCCGCCCGTCATGCAGATTCCGGTATCCGTATGCACGATTCTCGGGATCACGATAAATCCCTTCTTTTCTGCCAGTTTCAGATTCTTGCATACACCATGTGCTGAAGACATATCCCGCACCGTGGTGATCCCTCTTTCAAATGCAGCCTGCGCATGCTGCAACGCATATAACATGATCAGCTGTGCCCCATAATTAAAGCTGTCCGGCTGGGAATAGCCGTATGCAAGATGCGCATGCATATCCATAAGTCCCGGAAGAAGTGTCGCATCACCATATTCCTTAACTTCCTCCTGCGGAAATTCTTTCAGCAGCTCTTCTTTTGGTGCGATTTTTCCGATCTTGCCGTCCTCTCCAATATAGACTGCCTTATCCGTAAGAACGGTCTTTCCATCTCCTGTAATCAGATATTTCGTACTGATAATCATCCCTTGGTCCCTCTTTTATTCTTTTATTTTTTCAAATACACGCAGCCCTTTCATGCTGCCTCGCTCGTCGCATTCATTCTTTAATATTTTAAAGTGCAACCATTTTGAAGTGTATTATACTTGTTTTTCCTAAAAGGCGCAACCATTTCAAACAAAATCTGTTAAAATTTTTGCAATTGTGGAAGCCTCTGCTGACACAATTTTCGCTTTCAGAGGCTCATCGCAATGTTTTGCACAATGGACTTCACCCCCATATTTTTCTAAATCTGCCCCACTACCTCCCCCTCGCAGACCGTCCCCGCAAAAAAAAGAAAACCCTTATCCGGCAAACCACCAGATAAGGATTTCCTCCATTCTTTATACTTTTTTAGGATGACAACATTTTTATTACAATGTGATCAGAGCATCTGTAATATTTGTAATTCTGCGGTATCCATCTTCTGTGATCAGGAAATCATCTTCCTGACGGACGCCACCGATTCCCGGAATGTAAATTCCAGGTTCGATCGTATGAACCATTCCCGGCTGAAGGGTCACTTTACTGCCGGTACAGATATACGGCTGTTCATGAATATCCAGTCCGAAGTTGTGTCCCGGACCATGTGGAATATGATAGCCTGCATCTTCTACTACCTTCACGATGATATCTCTGAGCTCGCCCATAACCATTCCCGGTTTCAGGCTGTTCTGACCAGCATCCTTTGCTTTTCTGACTACGTCAAACATCTTGTAAAGCTCCGGATTTTTGGCTTTCCCTACTGCAACAGTACGGGTAATATCCGAGCAGTATCCGTGATAATAAGTCCCGAAATCAATCGTCACAAAATCACCAAGCTGGATTTTTCTATCGGATGCTGTCGCATGACAGTTTGCTCCGTTATCCGGACCAGATGCTACGATCGTCTCGAAGCAGAATCCGGAGCCGCCACGGCTTCTGAACTGATATTCCAGTTCATTTGCAATATCAATCTCCGTAACGCCCGGTTTGATCACATCAAGCAGTGCATAGAAAGATCTCTCTGAAATCCGGCATGCCTGTTCGATCGTCTCGATTTCTTCCGGTGTCTTGATCGCACGTAAAGGTTCTACATAAGACCCTTCGGAAACGAATTTGGTATCAGGCGCCTGACTTACCAGATCCTGATAATCATCAAACGTAAGATCTGCTCCACAGATTGCACACTGTTTTACCCCTGCTTCTGCCGCCAATTTACCGGTCTGGCTGAAGTAATTCAGTCCTTCACCGTAGACAACAACTTCAAATCCTTCTGTTTCCTGTGCGGCCTGGAATTCAAACCGTCCGTCGGTTACAAAATAGTTTTTCTTTTCTGTCAAAAGCAGGACTGCAACTCCATATTCTCCGGTAAAGCCGGTCAGATACTTGATGTCGCTGCCTTTGCTGATCACAATTCCGTCATGACCATTTTTCTTTACAGCATCTACAATTTTCTGTATGCGTGTATTCATTGTTCCATCTCCTACTGAATGAAATCCAAGTTGAATTTCATATTTTCATCATATGATTTGTATGGTTTTCCATCAATATCATAGATGTTTACATTATAATGCCAAGGTTCCGGAAGTGTCTTCTCCGGATAAATGTGCTTCATCAGCTCATATCCTTCCGGATCATAGACCTTCAGTTCCTCTCTTGTGTTGACCGGTCCGCGGATACCATCCCATCGTCCGTCAACACCTTCCTGCATGACATTGAACCAGACAGTACTTAAGGTTGCAAAATACTCTTCGTAATTGCTGATCGCATAAGTGTCCGGCCACAAACCATTGTCGCTGGCATGCTGATATGCTTTCCGGATCATGTCTGCAAGCGTCTGGTCTTTCAGACCATTCATTCCAACCAGATGGATCGCATGTCCGAATTCATGCACAAGGATCATCTCATTTGGATAACTGGTTGCATATCTTCCGGTTCTGAGACGGATCACATTTGCCTCTGAAATAGAGGATGCCGGATTCGTCATCTCACCGCCGTAACCTGCCACGTGGCGGGTTGCAAGCAGATATCCCATTCTGTGTTCCGGGACATCATAAGCATTCTCAAGCAGTCCGAACACAGATACCTCTGCGCCTCTGCGGACGAGCTCTTCTGCTACTTCCGGGATCTTTTCAAGCATCATATCAATAATTGCAAGTGCTTTATCCACTACGACCGGTGTTGTTTTTTCTCCGGCTTTTACTACAATACCGGAGGTTCCTTTTTTGCGGACTACATAATATGGCTGATACACGGTCTGGTAGACCTTTTCATTGTCTGCCGGTCTGTCTTTTACATCAGTCAGCTTTCCGACAACCTGTACGGTAACCTCTCCTGCACATTCCGGATCAACCGGATGAACCAGGGAAAGTGTGGTACGCATGGATTCTTTCTGGTATACCGTACCATAATCCCATGTCATATCACTGGTCCAGTGTACCAGTTCCTGTACTTCCCCTTTGTATTTTACCAGATAATCGTTTTCATTATCAGCACGGCGCATCTGTTCGCCCCAATAAATCTCAATTCTTCTGTCATCGATCAGAATGACTTTTTCGACCGGTGCATAATTACAATTCTCTGACATTTATTTTTCATCCTCCTGAAACATAAACTTATTTCCTGATCTTTTATGCTTCTGCGTTCTTGTCCAGTCCCATTCCGACTGCAAGCTTTTTACTGAAGATTGCTACAACCGCACCGACTGCACATACACCCAAACCGATTGCTACGAAGAACGGAATTTCGCTTCCTTCTTTGTAGAAGTTTGTAAGCAGCGTGTTAAGAGCAGCTCCTGTAGACTGTGACATTGACCAGATTGTCATCATCTGTGTCATGAATGCCTTCGGTGCTGCAACAGCCGTGATTGAGTAACCGATCGGGCAGGTAAATCCTTCACCAAGCATCAGGATTGCATAGAATAATACGATCCACCATGCGCTGACTTTTGCATCTCCAGGATAGATTACATAGAGGAGTGCAATGATTAAAGCTCCAAATCCCCAGAAGATTGTTCCGATACCCATCTTTGTGGTTCCGTATGGCTGTTTCTTTCCGAGTTTTGTCCATACTGCTGTCAGGATACTTCCGATGATAACTGCAAATACTGCTGGGATTGTCTGCATAGATGCTGCAGGCACTTCAATTCCGAACAGTACACGGTTAACCTTTTCTTCATAGAAGATTGCAAGGATTGAAATTGTCTGTGTCCAGATCAGCAGGGTAACTGCGTTACAGATGAACGGCGGAACCAGGCAGAGAATTTTCTTCTTCTCATGTGGCTCTGTCTTTTTACTTTTGTAAATAACTACCAGGTATACGATCGGGATAATGATCGATACAGTACTGATTACATTTGAGAATACAGAAATACTTAATGTTCCTGTTGCAAAAAGCGTTGCAAGAACAACTGCGCAGATAACAAGTACAATGATCATCTTTGTGATGAAAGAACGTTTCTTATCATCCGGAAGCGGATCATCCGGTTCAATACCGATATTACCGAAGAACGGTTTGTATGTAACTGCATATACAACGATACCCAGGAATGCAAGGACTGCACATGCCGCGAATGCTGCATGGTATCCGAGTGCTGCTGCGATTGCACCGGAAAGTACCGGAGCTGCTGCACCAATGTTGGAAATTACGTAAGAAATCGTGTAAGCGCTGTCACGTCTTCCATCGGATTCATCATAGAATTTTCCAAGAAGAGCATCCAGACATCTGCCACCGAACATCGGTCCGATTGCCAGACATCCCATAGCGATTCCATAGCCAGGAACACCAAGTGGTAATGCAAGGCATACATATCCAATAAATGAAAGTGATCTTGCTATAAATAAAGACTTCCGACATCCTAAGATACGGTCGCAGACAAAGCTTCCGACAATACCTGTCAGTACGACAACTGTTGAATATAAAGAGATCAGCTGTGCTGCATTTGCCTTGCTGAATCCAAGTCCTTCCGGTGCATTTGCGTATAAGTAGTAAATCAGTACCGCACTCATCGCATAGTTTGCAAAAGAGTTACAAAGCTGCATAAAGCTCAGGGTTCCCACACCCTTTGGCTGTCCTAAAAAGGCGGTTTGTTTTCTTAACGCCTCATCATGTTCGTTCATTATTTTTCCCTCCAAAATAACCTTTTGTATTCAATTCATTCAACAAAAAACAATCGTTAATTTTTCCCCATCCTCAGATGTCTTCACTCCTCCTTGTTTCATAATTTTTAACTTTTGTTTTTTATTTTGAACATACAAGTATCTTACTTTTTTTTGTTCACTTTGTCAATATTTTCGTCTGTAAATATGAATTTTTGTTCACATTCATAAACATTGACAAAAAAAGAACGCAAAAAACGTCTTTTCCCCGTTTTTTGCGCCCTTTTTTCGTCATTTTTATGTATTATTTATTTCTGGTTGCGGAACTGTACCGGTGTGATATTGTACGCCTTCTTGAAAAGTCTGTTGAAATGCTCTACATTCTGATATCCAACGGTCAGTGCAATATTTTCAACGGTCATGCTGCTGCTCTTTAACAGGGCACGTGCCTTTTTCATTCTGACTTTTTTGACAATATCCCCGAAAGTCATTCCGGATTTTTCTTTGATATATTTAGAAAGATACGGTTTGGACAGGAAGAATTTTTCTGCCAGATCATCTAAAGATACATCCAGATAATTTGCCTGGATATAGTTCATGATCTCTACCATTCTTTCATCTTTACATTCATTCACATTCTTCAGTTCATCGATCTTATTGACAGCAACTGTCAATGCCTCAATAGAAGCTTTGATGATATCGGCATCAATTCCGACTCCCCAGTAGGTCTTTCCATTGCAGATGACACCTACATAAGCACATGCCTTGGAAGAAGAACCACGTGTCAGGGAATGTTCTTCGTAGAAGCTCAGTTCATAGCTGATACCAAAGTACTGTTTGATCGCATTGCTGACTGCGTCAAGACGTCCGTTACCGCCTGCTGTTACCACACGTTTTCCATTTGCATGGGAAATGGTTGCATCTGCTATAATTCCATCTTCCTGTTTGAAGTGGCATTCATCGATAGAGAAGATTCCTTTGTAATTTACATAATGATCTTCAAAAATGTGGTATACCCAGTCCGGAGTCAGCTCCTTGTGTGCTTTATCGGATACATCTTTTACCATGTAGCCGACTTCTTCACGCATTTCTTTCGGAACGCTGATGCCAAAGTTCTGTTTCAGAATGTAGCTTACACCGCCTTTTCCTGACTGGCTGTTGATACGGATAACATCTTTATCGTAAGTTCTTCCGATGTCCTTCGGATCAATCGGCAGATACGGTACGGTCCAGTGATCTCTTTCTTCCGCTTCACGCCATGCCATACCTTTTGCGATGGCATCCTGATGGGAGCCGGAGAATGCGGTAAATACCAGATCTCCTGCATATGGCTGTCTTTCATAGACATGCATTCTGGTCAGGCGTTCGTAGATTTCACGGATCTTTGGAATGTCAGTGAAATCCAGTCCCGGATCTACACCCTGTGAGAACATATTGAGTGCCAGTGTCACGATATCCACGTTACCGGTACGTTCTCCATTTCCAAATAAGGTTCCTTCGATACGGTCTGCACCTGCAAGAATACCCATTTCAGCAGTTGCCACACCGCATCCACGGTCGTTGTGTGGGTGAAGGCTGAGTACCACGCCATCACGGTATTTCAGATTCTTATCTACATATTCCACCTGTCCTGCAAATACATGCGGCATTGCGTTTTCTACGGTTGTCGGAATGTTGATGATTACTTTTTTATCTTTTGTCGGCTGCCATACATCCAGTACTGCATTGCAGACATCCACTGCATAGTCCACCTCTGTTCCTGAAAAGCTTTCCGGACTGTACTCGAAAGTAAAGTTTCCTTCTGTCTGATCAGCAAGCTGTTTTAACAGCTTTGCTCCGTCGATGGCGATTTGTTTTACCTGTTCTTTGTCTTTTTTGAAAACCTGTTCTCTCTGTGCAACAGAGGTTGAGTTGTACACGTGGATCACAGCATGTGGTGCTCCCTGTACGGCTTCAAAGGTACGTTTGATGATGTGCTCTCTTGCCTGTGTCAGTACCTGGACAGTCACGTCATCCGGAATCATGTCTTTCTCGATCAGGGTACGCATGAACTGGTACTCTGTCTCAGATGCTGCCGGGAATCCGACTTCGATCTCTTTGAATCCCACATCAACCAATAACTGGAAGAATTCCAGCTTTTCATCCAGACTCATCGGCTCGATCAGTGCCTGGTTTCCATCACGCAGGTCAACGCTGCACCAGATCGGCGGTGCGTCTACATAATCTTTTTTCACCCAATCATATTCAAATTTCGGAGGCATAAAATATTGTCTCTCGTATTTTTTACAATTTTCCATTTTGTTTCTCTCCTTTTATTTAATTGGAAAGGGCGGCATCTGCTTTTTCTTCTGTTCATATGAAAAAACAAGAAATTTTTCATAAAAATCACACAATTTGCCTAATTCCTGACTTTTCACAAATATCCGTCAACTTTCTTGTCTTATTTTGTTGTCTAGCTAATGCTAACATATCTTATCGCGAAAGTCCATTGATGAATTTAAGCAATTTTCTTGATCTATTTTATTCTTCTCGTGTTTTAAAAATTAAATTGGTAAAACATTTCACACATTTTCATGGCTATCCAGGTAAATGTTCTCCGTCTGACTGTTTCTTTTACAACAGCCTGGCAGCTCCCCCATTTCTCCCCGTTTAAGAGATACGTGATCTGTCCGACCGGTGTTCCGCTTTTCACCGGCGCATCCAGTTTTTCCGGTACTTCTGTCTTTTCTTCTGCCACATCATCATCTCCGACCAGAATCTTACCCGGACTTTCTTTTCCTTTGATTTCCACTTCCACTGCTGCTTTTCCAAACAAACCATTTTGGGAAACACCGTTTTCCACGGGTATTTTCGAAAGCTCCGGTATTTTCCACACCTCATCGTAACGATAGTGTGCCATTCCGTACTCCATCAGTTTTCTGGTATCTGTCCATTTATAATTCTTGTTGTTTGGCCAGCCACAGGCAAGCAGTGCCACTACAAATGTACGATCCTCACTCTGTAAAGCCCCTACATAGCAATATCCGGCATCCCCGGTAAACCCTGTTTTCCCGGAAATCGCGCCATCCATCATCTGAAGAAATGCATTGTGGTTGCTGCAGCTAAAATTCTCCTTTCCCTCAGCATCAGAAAAGCTGTATGCCGGCATTTGCGTGATCGCAAGAAATTCTGCAGCTTTGGGAGAACGCAGGACACAGTAGCTCATGATTTTTGCCAGATCTGCAGCTGAAATGCTGTGCACACCGCCCACATCCTCTCCATCCAATCCGTTTGGCGTAACAAAATGTGCCTCAGTGCATCCGATCTCTTCTGCCTTTTCATTCATCCACCCGGCAAATTGCGGAACGGATCCTGCAAGGTGTTCCGCGATCGCCACTGCAGAATCATTATGGGATTCCAGCATCAGGGAATATAGAAGATCCCCCAGATAAAACGCTTCCCCTTCGTGCATTCCCAGATGAACCTTCGGCTGCGCGACCGCATTTGCAGAGGCTGTCACCAGGTCCTTCGGATTTCCCTTTTCCAGCGCAAGAATGCAGGTCATGATCTTCGTTGTACTTGCCATCGGGCGCATTACATGCTCTTCTTTTCCGAGCAGAACCCTGCCGCTGTCCGCATCCACCAGCGCAGCGGAACGGGCATAGAGTCGGGTAAGAAGCTGCTCCCTTTCCTGCTCACGGGTTTCTTTTTCCTGTGCAGTCTGCGCATCCGAGACCGGTTCCTTTTGCTGCGTAGTCTCCATTATCTGTGTCCGTTCATTTTCTTCCGCAGGCACTTTCCCGGATAAGACCTTACTCGGACTTTCTCCTGTGGATTCTCTCCATAGCATCTTTCCTTGAAAAATCTGCAAACTAAAAAAGAATACCATGCACGCTGCCAGAATCCCTCTTCTGGTCCGTGCCGGTATTCCATTCCTCTTCTTTTCATTCTTTTTCATGCGCCCCGGTCTCCCTCCTGCTCTTTTCTGTTCCATTTTATGAACAGGGACGGGCGTTTATACTATGGATTCCATTTTAAATATTCAGCCGGATCTGTGCCTCATCTTCCGCTTCTTCTTTGAATGTCTCCAGCTTCTCCGGTTCAATGCCCGGGAGATCATCTAAAGACTGCACACTGAATCTGCGCAGAAATTCTTCGGTTGTTCCAAAAAGCAGCGGACGTCCCGGTGCATCAAGGCGCCCAAGCTCGCAGACCAGATTGTACTCGATCAGCTTGTTTACCGCATGATCCGATTTGACTCCGCGAATCTTCTCAATCTCCAGCTTGGTGATCGGCTGACGGTAAGCAATGATTGAAAGCGTCTCCAGCATGACATCTGTCAGAACATACTTTTTCGGCTGCTTTGCGATCCGGATCAGATACTCATACATCTCCGGTTTGCTACAGAGCTGATATGCATGATCCAGTTCGATGATCCGGATGCCACGCTCCTCTTTCTGATACTTGTCCATCATATTATGGATAAGTTTCTCCGTCGTCGGCACATCCTGCTCGATCGCGGATGCGATCTTACTCACCTCGACCGAATCTCCCATAGTGAACAGGATTGCCTCTATGATACTCTCCAACTGTTTTGTTCTCATTTTCTTCTATACTCCTTGCCGCAGTCCCTCGTCCGATGTAATGATGATATCATCAAACGTATGTTCCTGATATACCTGTATCTCTCCTGTCTTCATCAGCTCCAGCACCGCCAGGAAGGTGACAATGATCTGTACCTTGGATGCCTGCTTTTTCAGGAGATCCCGAAAACTGAATCTGTGATGTACCTTTGCATACTCATAAACATATTCCAGTTTCTCCGGAAGCGTAACCTCTTCTTTCTCGATCTTGCCGAACTTACTTCGGATCGGATCCGTCTTATCTGCCTGTCTTTTCAGGATATCCTGAAAAATATCATTCAGCTTCGTCAGGGTCAGCCCGTCAAGAAGCGTATCCAGATCTACCGGTTCTTCGTATTTCTTTACTTCATCCGGAATAGTCGCTCCCTTATAGAACAGCTTTTCTCCGTCCACCTGGCGGTCACGCAGTTCATAAGACATGTATTTGTACATCTTGTACTGCAAAAGCTGCTCTACCAGTTCCTGACGCGGATCTTCTTCCTCGCCCTCTTCATTGACTTCCTTTGGAAGAAGCATCTTGCATTTGATGTCCAGAAGTGTCGCCGCCATGACCAGAAATTCACTCATGACATTCAGGTCTGCTCTGTCCATCGCCTGGATATATTCCATATACTGGTTGGTGATCTCTACGATCGGAATATCGTAGATGTCTATTTTATTTTTATCGATCAAATGTAAGAGCAGATCCAGAGGTCCCTCAAAAACCTGCAGCTTTACCGGTATTCCTTTTCCCATAGATATCCTTTCCAGTCAAATTGTCGATAACCTTATTTATTATACAGGAAAGCCGGGATGATATCAAGTACGACTAACTCTGCCGGATTCCAGAAGCGGAAATTGATCGTGTGGGTTCCGAGCCCTTTGCTGACCACAATATATTTCCCGTCTTTTTCATAACAGTCCCCGCTGTAGCGTGGAAACAGACGGAACTGCGGACTGATCACACCGCCAAGCAGTGGAAGTCTGGCAATCCCGCCATGTAAATGTCCGGACAGCACCAGATCTGCTCCCCACTTCCAATAGGTTTCTGCGTAAAGCGGATGATGTGCCATTAAAATGCAGTATGCGTCCGTCTCTGCACTGCCAATCCGTTCTTCCATCTCGCCAGTCGTAAGCGGACACACCTTCCATCCTTTTTTATAGCATCCAAATGGAAGCTCCATCCCATATAAGCGCAGCTTCATCCCGTTTACCGGGATCTCTTCTGATCCATTCACCAGGACATGAATCCCTGCCTTTTTCAGTTCATTCTCATAATATCCATATTCTTTGCCGTAAATCTCCGGCTGCTCATGCATTCTCTGCTCATGATTGCCATTACAGCACCAGACCGGTGCGATCTGTGGAAGTTTTTTCATCAAATCCGCTGCCGGTGTCCAGTCTCTTCCGGCTTTCCCGACCAGCATATCGCCGCCTGCCAGGATCAGATCCGGCTTTGCTTCCCTGATCGCCAAAAGCAGCTCCTCATTCTCTTTTCCATAGACATGATTATGCAGATCACTTAAGAAAGCAATCCGTACTTTTCCGGCATCTCCCTTTATTTTACTGGTTCTGATCCGGTATCTTGTAATCTTGAAGCAGTGCAGCTCCCGCCATACTTCTGCAAGAACTGCTGCTGCAAAAATCACCAGTATCAATACGATAATCCCTGTTGTCTTCATCTCTTCCCTCTTTCGTTATACCATCATTTCTTCCAGAATTTTAAGGAATGCGCCCCCAAATGTCAACTCCCCGACACCTTCTGTCGCATAAACCGGAACGCTTCCGATGGTTTTCTCATTCAGCCGGTAAATGACTTCTCCGATCTGGTCGCCTTTCTTTACCGGGGCAGTCTGTTTCTGTATCTGTACCTCTTTTTCCACGGCAGACAGATCTGATCCACTGGTATCCACATACCGGAAGCCCTCCAGCGTCTCTCCCTTTGCCTTCTCCTGCATTCCATGTTTCACTTCGGCATACACAATTTTTTCCAGTGCCTTTTCATCCTGGTAAATACTGCATTTCCCAAAGCCATAGTTTAACATGGCAATGGCATCCTTTATCCGTGTCTTAGAATCCGGCTCTGCCATCACAACCGCAATCATATTGACCCCGTCTTTTCTTGCCGTTGCAGACAGGCAGAACTTCGCACCGCTTGTGGATCCGGTCTTCAGTCCGGTTGCGTATTCATACTGCCGGATCAGTTTGTTGGTATTACTCAGTCCGAATTCACTGCTGCCCTTTGCCGTAGTGTGGGTAATATTTTCCATCCAGATCGTTGAGTAGTTCTCGATCTGTGGATACTTCGTGATCAGTTCCCGTGACATCAGTGCAATGTCTCTCGCTGTCGTCAGATGCCCTTCCGTGTCCAGTCCATTGCAGTTGACAAAATGGGTATTCGTCATTCCAAGCCCTGCCGATCTCTGATTCATCTTTTCCACAAAAGCCGGTTCATTCCCGGCAATCTTTTCTGCCATCGCCACGCAGGCATCATTGGCACTTGCCACAGCAATGCACTTGATCATTGTATCCACAGTCTGCTTCTCACCAGCTTCCAGAAATACCTGGGATCCGCCCATCGATGCAGCGTACTCAGAAGTTGTGACTTCGGTATCCGGCGTGATCGTTCCGTCTGCCAGTGCATCAAAGATCAGAAGCAGCGTCATAACCTTTGTCACACTCGCCGGGGGCCTTTTCTCATCCGCATTTTTTTCTAAGAGAACCTGACCTCCGGAAGCTTCCATAATAACTGCAGACTCAGCAGATAGTTCCAGATCGGTCAGATTGCCCGAATTGTCTCTGTTCGTCTGCTCCGGATCCTCCTGCCGGATCACATCCTGCATAGCTTTCGGTCTTTCTCCCGGCTCGAAAACATCTGCCGCCCGGACCGGGATCCCATATACGGTCTGCACGCACAGAACCATGCCAAGCAGACCTGCCAGAAATTTGCGCATCATAAGACTCCTTTTTTCCATCCATCGATACTATATAAATAAGCCTTCTGACAGGAAAATAGAACCTTTCTTTACACTTCCCGGTTCATTTTTTCGCCTTCCTCATTGAACCAGTCCATTGCCTGACAGATTCCTTCTTCTGCAAATGGGAATTCTCTCTTTGTGATCTTTTCCTGTGGAATCTTATCATAAATAAACGGTCCTTCCCAGATACTTCCGACAAGAATCGTTTCTGAATTTTCCTCATCGGTCTTTTTTTCTTCTTTCGCCAGGCGATAGTTCATTTTTCCCATACTTCCGTTAAATTTCGCTTTTTTATAAAAATTCAGCGGAAAAAGCTGCATTCTTTCTAACATATTTTTCACCTCAAAAACCGGCACAGAAACTGGGGGATTTCTGTGCCGGTACTCTATTTTTTATACAATTATATCAATAAGTCGGAGGAATGTCTATACTATGCAGTCTTCTGATCTGCCTCATATTTTGCAGCAACTTCGTTGATTGCATCTCTCATGATCTCGATTGCCTGATCTACGTGTTCTTTTGCAAGGATCAGCGGCGGGATCATACGGTTTACGCTGTCGCCGATCGCTGTGATCAGAAGTCTTCTTCTGAAGCATGCCCATTTTACTTCAAGAGCGATCGGAATATCGTATTCGCATCCTACCAGAAGTCCTTTTCCTCTTGCTTCTTTTACATGTGGAAGCTCTGCAAGTTTTTCTTTCATGTATTCACCCATTACTTTTGCATTTCCACTTAAATCTTTGTCGAGGATTTCAGAAATGGAAGCAAGAGATGCGGCACATGCAAGTGGATGTCCACCGTATGTAGAGCCATGTGTTCCTGATGTAAATACTGCAGCTACTTCTTCGCTTGCGCAGCATGCACCGATCGGCATTCCGCCTCCCATAGCTTTTGCCATCGTTACACAGTCAGGTTTTACACCATATCCCATGAATGCCATTGGAGATCCTGTACGTCCCCATCCGGTCTGTACTTCATCGAGAAGGAGAAGCATACCTCTTTCATTACAGAGTTTACGAAGTCCTTCGATAAATTCCTGTGTTGCCGGATGTACACCACCTTCGCCCTGTACCGGCTCGATCATGATCGCGATCGTGTTATCTGTTACTTTTGACTTGAAATCTTCAAGGTTGTTATATTCTGCGTAGGAGAATCCCGGAAGCATCGGTTTGAATCCAAGCTGGCATGCATTATCCGGCTGTCCTGTTGCGGAAAGTGCTCCGTATGTTCTTCCGTGGAAACCATTGATTGCTGTTACGATATGGTAATGTTCCGGGCCATATTTTTCAACGCCGTATTTTCTTGCCATCTTGATCATACATTCGTTGGCTTCTGTTCCTGAGTTCTGGAAGAAAATCTTATCCATTCCGATCGTGTCACAGATCTTCTTTGCGAGAAGTGCCTGTGGAATTGTGTATGGGTAATTGAATGTATGCATGATGTCATCAAGCTGGTCTTTTACTGCTGCGACAACCTTCGGATTTCTGTTACCTGGTGTATTTACGGCAACTCCACCATAAAAGTCGAGGTAAGCTACTCCTTTTTCATCGTAGAGATACATACCTTCTGCACGTTCTGCGATAAAATCATATCTTGCATAGGTTTCTACCATATATTTTTTTACAATGTCCTTTAATTCTTCTGCTGTGAGTCCTGTGTCTTTGAGTTTCATAAGAATCTCCTCGCTTTCCTTCTTTTGATCATATACTACTTCATGCTATTCGTTCCGGACTTCGAATAAAAATGTGTAAAAGAATGTGCCTTTTGTTTAGCAGGAAATCCCTTCGGAATTTACCGCTAAACAAAAAGACGCCATGTACTAACTGTACATGACGTCCTTGTCGTTTACAAGACACAGTATAGACCACAGTCTATGGTTTTGTCAACAACAATTATGTCAAAAAATTATCTTTCATTTTGTCTTTTGCTTGTTCAATCTGCTGTATTTGTTCCTCATCCATGCTTTCCCGAAGATTTTCTTTCTTCTGGCGATAAATTGTCGCGGAAAAATCCATAATGTATCCAATCAGGATCAGATTGCCAATTGCACGCCCTGCACGAACCGGTATCATGGCAACAAACGCTGCAACTATGTTCTGCAGGAACATAAAAAGGAACAACGTATAGAATCCCCATGCGATCGAACTCTCCAGACAGATGATCCCCCTGTAGTTAAATGGCTTCTCATGGTAATCCCACCAGATCTCACCGAAAATGCGCTTCATCACAAGTGCCGTCAGAAATTCCAACGTCGTTGCAAGAAACGATCCCAGGAAAAACAGCAGTATACTATTGTCGCTATACGGACGTAATATAAAAAACACCGTAAGAGCACCAAACCCGTAGATCGGGCAAAACGGACCTTTTGCAAAGCCCCTGTTCGTAATCTTATGATTACAAAATGACATATAGATGGATTCCACCAGCCATCCCATCATGCTGTAAGTCAGAAACCACATCACAACCTCATATCCATCTATTCCAAATATTATCCTATTCCACCACATAAAATTTTCCTGTAAAAATGGAGGGTTTATGAATCATAAACCCTCCATTATTGTTCTGCACATATTAGTTATATTTACGTTTTCTAGCAGCTTCAGATTTCTTTTTACGTCTAACGCTTGGTTTTTCGTAATGTTCTCTTTTGCGAATCTCCTGCTGAATTCCTGCTTTGGCACAGTTTCTTTTGAATCTGCGTAAAGCACTATCTAACGTTTCGTTTTCTTTAACGATTACATTTGACATAGTCTCACACCTAACCTCCCCTCCAGCCTGGTATTGTGCATCATACGACTGTTCGGGTATATTTATTGCACTACATTAGATTATATCATATTTTTCATCTCAGTCAAGAATTTTTTGAAAAATAGGAAAAATATGCATAAATCTGTCATTTTCCGGCATTATTTTATCTGTTCTGCCAGTACCTCTTTGACTTTTGCAAGGGCATCCGGGATTCCAGCCGGGTTCTTTCCGCCAGCCTGTGCCATGTTCGGACGTCCACCGCCGCCGCCACCTACACAGGAAGCGATTGCCTTGATCAGGTTGCCTGCGTGAGCACCCTTCTTCATTGCTTCATCTGTTGCTGTAGCCATCAGGCTTACCTTGCCGTTCGCGCTGGATGCGATCACGACCACGCCTTCTCCGATCTTCTCCTTGAGCTGGTCTCCAAGGTCACGCAGTCCGTTCATGTCCATATCTTCTACGCTGACAGCAATCACTTTTACGCCGGCTACTTCTTCTACCTGATCCATCACATCACCCATGGCATCTTTTGCAAGCTTGCTCTTCAGGCTTTCTACTTCACTGTGAAGTTCTTTGTTCTCAGCCTGAAGGTGTGCGATCTTCTCAGATACAGTATCCGGAGTTGCTTTCAGGAGCTTGGCTGCTTCATGAAGCAACTGTTCCAGTTCTCCATAATAATCCATCAGTCCTTTGGATGTAAGTGCTTCGATACGGCGTACCCCTGCTGCCACACCACTTTCAGACAGGATCTTGAATGCTCCGATCTCGCTTGTATTGGCAACATGTGTACCACCGCAGAACTCAATAGAGTAATCTCCCATATTTACAACACGGACAATGTCGCCGTATTTCTCACCGAACAGAGCCTGTGCTCCGGTCTTTCTTGCTTCTTCGATCGGCATGTTCTTAATGACAACCGGCAGAGATCTGGAAATGCTTTCATTTACCATATCTTCTACTTTCTGCAGTTCTTCCGGTGTCATTGCCGAGAAATGAGAGAAGTCGAAACGAAGTCTCTTGTCGTCTACATAAGATCCGGACTGTTCTACATGTGTACCAAGTACGGTACGGAGTGCTTTCTGAAGCAGATGGGTCGCACTGTGGTTTCTTGCACAAAGCACACGTCTCTGCGAATCAACGGTCAGAGTAACCTGATCTCCAACCTTCATCATACCCTTTGCCATATAACCGATATGACCGATCTTGCCACCAAGCATCTTCTTCACATCTTCCACAACAAATTCACCGTCACCGCATTTGATCACACCGTGGTCGGCTTCCTGTCCACCGCTTGTTGCGTAGAACGGAGTCTCATCTACAAAGATGGTTCCTCTCTCACCGTCAGAAAGAGCGTCTACGATCTCATCTTCTGTGGTAAGTACCGTAATCTTCGATTCATATTCCAGATGCTCGTATCCGACAAACTTAGAAGTTACAGACGGATCGATGGATTCGTATACGGTTGCATCTGCTCCCATGTAGTTCGTTGCCTTACGTGCTTTTCTTGCAGTCTGACGCTGAACTTCCATTGCGGCTTTAAATCCCTCTTCATCAATATCTATACCTTCTTCTTCCAGGATCTCTTTGGTAAGATCGATTGGGAATCCATAGGTATCATATAATTTGAACGCATCTTCTCCGGACAGAGTCTTTGTTCCTTCTTCTGCCATCTTTTCTTTCATCTCATTCAGAATGACAAGCCCCTGGTCGATGGTCTTCTCAAACTGCTCTTCTTCCTTGCGGATGACATTCATGATAAAGTCTTTCTTTTCTTCCAGCTCCGGATATCCGTCTTTAGAGCCTTCGATCACAGTTGCAGCAAGATCTGTAAGGAATCCCGGTGCAACGTTCAGAAGTCTTCCGTGACGGCATGCACGGCGGAGAAGACGGCGAAGAACATATCCTCTTCCTTCATTAGACGGCATAATACCATCAGAGATCATGAAAGATACAGAACGCACATGGTCTGTGATTACACGCAGAGATACGTCTGTGCTTTCATTATCTCCATAAGATACTCCTGCGATCTCACATACCTGGTCACGCAGTGCTTTTAAAGTATCAATATCGAACATAGAATCTACATCCTGTACGATACATGCAAGTCTCTCAAGTCCCATACCGGTATCAATATTCTTCTGCTTCAGTTCGCTGTAGTTTCCATGTCCATCATTGTCGAACTGTGAAAATACGTTGTTCCAGATCTCCATATAACGGTCACATTCGCAGCCTACTGTACATCCCGGTTTACCGCATCCGTATTTTTCTCCACGGTCATAGTAAATCTCTGAACACGGACCGCACGGACCTGATCCATGCTCCCAGAAGTTGTCTTCTTTTCCAAAACGGAAAATTCTCTCCGGTGCAATACCAATCTCTTCGTTCCAGATCTTCCATGCCTCATCATCGTCTTCATATACGGACGGGTACAGACGATCCGGATCCAGTCCAACCACTTCTGTCAGGAATTCCCATGACCAGTGGATTGCTTCTGTCTTAAAGTAATCACCGAATGAGAAGTTACCAAGCATTTCAAAGAAAGTACCGTGACGTGCAGTCTTTCCTACGTTCTCGATATCTCCTGTACGGATACATTTCTGACAGGTTGTCACACGGCGTCTCGGTGGGATCTCCTGTCCTGTAAAATATGGTTTCAGCGGTGCCATTCCTGAATTGATCAGCAGAAGGCTGTTATCATTGTGCGGCACCAGCGAAAAGCTTTTCATTTTTAAATGACCTTTGCTCTCAAAAAAGTCAAGAAACATGCGTCTAAGTTCGTTAACTCCGTAAGCTTTCATCTTTATCCTCCTCGCTTCTATCAGCTAAATTCTAATTATAAAGAGATTTTGATGGCTTGTCAATATAATGAAATTTAAAAAGGAACCGCATTTTCTGCGATTCCTTCTTTTTTCCATTCTACTTAGTCTCTGAATTCTTTGCGTCTTTTCTTTCGCGAAGCTTCTTGCCTGCAAAAACCCCTCCGACTGCAAACACTCCGATAAAGAGCATTTTCAATACCGTAGAAATCAGTGTTGAAAAAAATGCCATCTTGTCATGCCTCCCATGCTATCATTTTCTTTTCTCCTTGATTTATGCATATTATAGCATATACAAAAAAATTTTCCAAACTTTTTTAGCGTTTTCACATACAATTTCGACCTTTTGTATCTGCCTTGCAGTTCCTACTCCACCATGCCAAAAAATTTCTGCGCATAGTGTACGGACTGCATGGCATCTTTTCCATAGAAATCTGCCCCGATCATATCCGCGTAATCCTGGTTCAGAACAGCCCCGCCTACCATGACTTTGCAGTCCGGTTTTTTCTCTCTTAAGAGTTTGATCGTCTCTTCCATGCTGACTACAGTTGTGGTCATCAGCGCACTTAAGCCTACCAAAGTGACATTCTCCTCAACTGCTTTTTCTACGATTGCCTCCGGCGGCACATCCTTTCCGAGATCGATCACATCAAAACCATAATTTTCAAGAAGAACTTTCACTATATTCTTTCCGATATCATGGATATCACCTTTCACGGTAGCAAGGATGATCTTCTCCTTCTTTTCTTCTTCCTGTCCGGATGAAGCAAGCACATCCTTGATAACTGCAAAGGCAATCTTCGCAGCATCCGCACTCATCAGAAGTTGCGGAAGGAAGACGGTTCCCTTTTCAAAACCTTCACCGACTACATTGAGTGCCGGGATCAGTTCCTCCTGGATGATATCCAGCGGTTCCCTCGTACCGATCAGGTCACGGGTGATATGATGTGCCTCTTCTTTCAGCCCTCTCTCGATCGCATATTTGAGTGTCATCTCAACGCCTGCAGCTTTTGGTGCATTTCCGGCTGCTGCAGCTGCCTGCGATGCCTGGACTGTCACCGTCTCTGTGGTTCCCGCATAAGTACTGATATAATTCGTACAATTTTCATCAAAGCCCATCAGTGCATTATAAGAACGATAAGCTTTCATCATATCTTCTGAGGATGGATTGATGATTCCTGCCGTCAGTCCGTTCTGCATTGCCATCGCATAGAAATAGCTGTTGACGATCGGGCGCCTTGGAAGTCCAAAAGAAATATTCGATACTCCAAGAACGGTTCTGACCCCGAATTCTTCCCGTACTCTCTTCAGTGCTTCCAGAGTAACCTTTGCCCCGTCTTTTTCCGAACTGATGGTCATGGTCAGCACGTCGATCACAATATCTTTCTTGTCGATTCCGTATTTGGCTGCTTCGTTGATGATTTTACCCGCAACACGCACACGGCCTTCTGCGTCCTTCGGAATCCCCTCTTCATCAATGGTCAGTCCGACAACCACACCGCCGTATTTCCGGATCAGAGGGAATACTTCGTCCATAGAAACCTGCTTTCCGTTTACAGAGTTGATCATCGGCTTTCCATTGTAGATGCGCATTGCACGTTCCATAGCCTTTCCATCTACTGTGTCAATCTGAAGTGGAAGACTGGTCACGCTCTGCAGTTCTTTTACAACTTTTTCCATCATGGCAACTTCGTCAATATCCGGAAGTCCTACATTGACATCCAGAATGTGCGCGCCCTTATCCTGCTGCGTGATCGCTTCTTTCAGGATGTAGTCCATATCTTCATTTTTCAATGCTTCTTTGAATTTTTTCTTTCCGGTCGGGTTGATTCTTTCTCCGATGATACGCGGCATATCATCCAGGATCACAGCCTGTCCATAAGAAGATACGATCGTATCATGCTTTTTCTCGATCTCACGCAGCGGAAGATCTTTGCATTCTTCTACCAGCTTTTTAATATGCTCCGGTGTCGTTCCGCAGCATCCGCCGATCACACAGGCTCCTCCTTTTACAACCTCCTGCATGATCCGGGCAAACTCATCCGGCTCTACATCGTAATACGTTTCCCCGTTCTTCTGCTTAGGAAGTCCGGCATTTGGCTTCACAATGATCGGAAGGGAGGTATATCTTCTTAAATCGTTCAGGATTGGAAGCATCTGTTTCGGCCCAAGTCCACAGTTCAGCCCCAGTGCATCTACGCGGAGTCCTTCCAGCATTGCCACAACAGAAGGGACATCCCCACCTGTCAGAAGCTTTCCTCTTTCATCAAAGATCATGGTTACAAATACCGGAAGAGAAGAATTTTCTTTTGCTGCAAGAATGGCTGCCTTTACTTCATAGGTGTCACTCATGGTCTCGATATGGATCAGGTCTGCACCGTACTTTTCTCCATAGCGGACGGCTTCTGCAAATGCTTCATAAGCATCATCAAAATCCAGATCTCCCATTGGTTTTAATAGCTTTCCGGTCGGTCCCATATCCAGTGCCACATAAGTCTCTTTTCCAATCTGCTCCCCTGCTCTTTTTGCATTTGCAATCCCTGCACGGATCACTTCTTCAACCGTATATCTGTCATCATGAAATTTGCAGACATTAGCGCCAAAGGTATTTGCAAGAACCACATCACTTCCTGCTTCATAATATCTGCGGTGAATCGCTTCCACCTTTTCCGGATGTTCGATGTTCCAGGTCTCCGGAAGCTCTCCCGGTGCAAGTCCTTCTGCCTGCAGAAGAGTTCCCATTCCTCCATCTAAAAATAAAAGTTCTTTTCCCAAACGTTCTCTGATATTCATACCCTACGCTCCTTAATTTCTTCTGTAAATGCAGTCCTTCTTCTCACACACTTCGCAGCCTTTGATGTGGCATTTTTCCTGCGTATCACTGATCCCAATGATTGCAGTCACCGATTTTGTCGGTGTGAGCATATAGCTGTCTGTCATGGTAAGTCCGATCTTCTTTGCCGTATCCAGCATCCGTAAGATATCGTCCTGATGATGGATATCAAAATCACCGTACCCCGGACTGAATCTCGGTCTGAGCCATTTATTCTGTGCTTTTAACTCTTCTCCGATCGAAAGCTGCAGATCGTCACAGTACTCCTCCAGATATGCAGCTGCGCATGCCTGCAATACGACAGATTTCGCCATATCTGTCAGTGAATAACGTTTCATCAGTATATCGACACTGGTACCGAGTGTTGCGCCAAATACAACTGCCTCTTTGCAACCTCTGAGATTCTTTCCGAGACTTCTGCTTTTAATATTCATTTTTCCGATCGTCACCTGGTCTTCTCCTGTAACTTTACAGTCAAAAATGCGATAGACGGATTTTGCCTGCGTAGTCTGATCGAGTTCCCCGAAGGAAACATCGATCAGCGCAAGCGTCTGTTCATCTACCGCATGTCTTCCATATCCCAGATAACGAATTGCTTCTTTCGTTCTGGCATCTGTCATCTTTCTTATGTTCCTTTATTTTACGATTTCTGAAAGGTTCTGCATGATTGCAGCAGCTACTTCCGGTTTATTCATCGAATATACGTGGATATTGCGAACTCCATTTGCGATCAGGTCAATGATCTGGTCGGTCGCATATGCAATTCCCGCCTGCTTCATCGCTGCCGGATCATCTCCAAAATAATCTACGATCGCACGGAATCTCTGCGGAACAGCAGTTCCTGAAAGGGCGCAGCTTCTTGCGAGCTGCTTTTTCGTTGTGATCGGCATGATTCCCGGAAGCACCGGTATCATGATTCCCTGTTCACGGATACGATACAGGAAATTATAGAAAATATCATTATTGAAAAACATCTGTGTGGTAATAAAATCCACTCCACAATCTACCTTTTCTTTGAGATAACGGATATCATCTTTCTTGTGTTCCATCTCTACATGTCCTTCCGGATAGCATGCAGCTCCGATGCAGAAGTCTCCCATTTTTTTGATGTCTTCGATCAGTTCACAGGCATGAGAATACTGTCCCGGAAGCGGAAACTGTCCATCCTGCGGGATATCTCCTCTGAGTGCAAGGATATTCTCAATCCCTTCTTTCTGAAGCTGTCCGATAACCTTATGTACCTCTTCCTTGGTTGAGGACACACAGGTCAGATGTGCAAGTGCCGGAATCTTCAGGTCATTCTTGATATGACTTGCAATCTTAACCGTATTCTTACTGGTTCCACCACCGGCTCCATAGGTAACACTGATAAATGACGGGGTAAGTTCTGCGATCCCATCCGTTGCTTTTAACACGGATTCAAAGCCCGCATCCGTCTTCGGTGGAAACACTTCAAAGGAAATATGTACTCCGTCTGCTTTAATTTTGTCTATAATCCTCATAACGAATGTTTCTCCTCTGTAAATTTTTTCATTTCATGATACCATATTTTCCGGTAAATTACCAGAATGCATTTTACATATTTTCGTAAAGTTCTTCGTAAAGCTTGGCTGAATTCTTCCATGAGAAGTCTTTTTCCATACCACGCTCTACGATCTTGTTCCAGTCACGCTTCTTGTCATAGTAAATCTGTTCTGCATATCTTACAGTTGCAAGCATCTCATGCGCATTGTAATTGGTGAAGCTGAATCCGGTTCCGGTCTTCTCGTATTCGTTGTAAGCTTCTACAGTATCTTTGAGTCCGCCTGTCTCTCTTACGATCGGCACCGTACCATATCTCAGACTCATCAGCTGGCTCAGTCCACATGGTTCAAATAATGACGGCATCAGGAATGCATCACAGGATGCATAGATCTTGTGAGACATCGGCTCTGAATAATAGATCTGTGCAGATACCTTATCCGGATACTTCCATGCGAAATGACGGAACATGTTCTCGTATCTCTCATCTCCGGTACCGAGTACGACGATCTGAACCGCATCCTGGCAAAGTTCATCCATCACACAGTCAATCAGGTCAAAGCCCTTCTGGTCGGTCAGTCTGGATACGATACCGATCATCATACGGTGCGGATCTCTCTCCAGTCCGAGTTCTTCCTGCAGCGCCATTTTATTTTTCACTTTCTCCTTGCGGAAGTTTTCGACAGAATAAGTTCTTGCAATGTTGGTATCTGTTGCCGGATTAAAATCATCGTAATCAATACCATTGACAATTCCTGACAGGCAGTTTGATCTTGCCTGCATCAGTCCTTCCAGCTTCTCCCCGTAAAACGGTGTCTTGATCTCTTCCGCGTAACTGCTGCTTACCGTTGTCACACGGTCAGCGTAGACAATTCCGCCTTTCAGATAGTTGGCATCGTCATATGCTTCCAGCTTATCCGGTGAGAAATAGTATGCCGGAAGTCCGGTGATATCCATAACCGTCTTCTTATCCCAGATACCCTGGAATTTGAGGTTATGTATGGTGATCACAGTCTTGATTCCACGGAAAAACTCATTGTTATAGCGGAAATTATCCAGATAAATCGGAACAAGCCCGGTCTGCCAGTCATGACAGTGAATGATATCCGGTCTGAAATCCAGAAGTGGCAGTGCACTTAAGGCTGCTTTTGAAAAAAATGCAAACTTCTCAATATCGTATGCAATATCACCATATGGCTTCGAACCATTAAAATAATATTCATTGTCTATGAAATAAAAAGTGATTCCTTCGTACTGAAGTTCAAGAAGCCCTACATACTGCTGTCTCCAGTTCAGATCCATATAGAAATGAAGTCTATAAGAAAGTTTATCTTTCCATTCGTCTTTCATGCACATATACTTTGGAAGCATAACACGTACATCGTATTTGTTCTTATCAAAATATTTTGGTAGTGATCCCACTACATCGGCTAATCCTCCTGTTTTGATAAACGGAACTGCTTCAGATGACACAAATAATACTTTTTTCATTTAACACCCTCCTTACTCTCGCGGCTTATTTATAATTATACCTCAATTTCATTCGTTTGAAAAGAATTATCTGCGCTTTGATTTCAGTCTGATCGTGTCTGCGACCAGAGCAATAAATTCAGAATTGGTCGGTTTTCCTTTCCCGTTACTTACTGTATAACCGAAAAGAGCTTCTAAGGTATCCAGCTTTCCCCTGCTCCATGCAACCTCGATCGCATGGCGGATCGCCCGTTCAACACGGCTCGATGTGGTCTGGTTCTTTTTCGCGACTGTCGGATACAGGATCTTTGTGATCGCATTTAAAACTTCCATATCGTCAACCGCCATCAGAATGGAATCCCTCAGATAATGATACCCTTTTATATGTGCCGGGATTCCGATTTCATGGAGCAGTTCTGTCACCTGTGTTTCCAGGTCCTCCTCAGAAGGTTCCGCATATACGGTATAATCTGTGTAAGGCGCTACACTCTTTTCCGCATGTCCGGAGCTTTTGATCCGCTGAAGGATTGTTTCATTGCGAAATGGTTTCAGGATGTAGAAGGCTGCTCCTTTTTCGAAGGCATCTTCCGTGATCCTCTCCTGTCCAATCGCAGTTACAATAATAAAATTCGGCTGTTTCTTTACTGTTTTATCTGCGCCTATCATTTCCATCACACTGATTCCATCCATTTTCGGCATGATCAGGTCAAGAAGTACAACGTCAGGCTGTTTATCTCTTATAATGTGATAAATATCTTCTCCGTTCCTGGCTTTTCCCACCAGTTTGAGATCTTTATCACTTTCTACAATTTCTCCTAGTAAATTCAACATTCTTTCGTTATCGTCAGCAATCGCTACATTCAGTTTTTCCATAAAGCCTTTCCCCTCCTTAAAGTGACAATTTGCACTGGAATGTAACCTATTATAACCTTCTGTATTCTGCGAATACAAGCAAATGGTGTCGCAGAAATCTGACAAGGTTCGCATATTTCAATCTTTTTTCAGATTTTCCAGCATATTTTCGATAAATATTCCGTATCCTTTTGTCGCATCCTGTACGAAAACATGTGTCACTGCACCTATAATCTTTCCATTCTGCATGATGGGGCTTCCACTCATTCCCTGCACAATCCCACCGGTCAGTTTAAGTAACCGTTTGTCAGTAACCTGAATTTCAATCCCCTTGTTCACCTCCCTGGCATCCAGGTCAACTTTTGTGATTCTGACTGTATAATCTTCTGTCTTTCCGCTTACTGCACAGCGGATATACGCCTTTCCAACCTGAATTTCTTCCTTTGCCACAGCCGGATAAGCTTCTTTGCTGTCAAATATTCTCTCAATCCTGTCTAATTTCCCATAAATCCCTGTCTCTGTGTTTGTAGTAATCGAACCTAAAATATTGTAATGATTGTAGACAATGATCCCTTCCATCCCTCCGGGATTTCCGTTCTCACCTTTTTTAATATTCTGAATGCTGGTATCATATAATCTTCCCGTTGACATTTCGATCAGTTTGCCGGTATCTACATCATGTATTCCATGTCCCAACGCACCGTATTCACTATCCGCATTCAGAAAAGTGATTGTGCCGAGTCCCTGCGCGTTATCACGCACCCAGATTCCAAGTTTATATGCCCCGCCTTCATCTTTTGTCGGATGAAGTTGTACATCAATATACACTTTTTTTCGACGAATGTGTAAGATAACGGACTTATTCGATAATTTTTTAACCCGTTCGATAAGCTCAGATTTATTATAAATACTGTCAGAATCAACTCCGACAATATAATCTCCCTCCTTCACCAGATGCTTCGCCGGATTCACACCGATCCCATCTTTTCCCTTAATTTCCTGCGTCCCCAGCACCATCACGCCATCCGTCTCCATATAGATCCCAACCGGCATCCCTCCCGGAATCAGAAGGTTTCCCGAAAGTTCACTGACCGAAGCCTCCCTCTCCGCTTTCTCAGCCCGCCATTCCCTGTAGCAATAGCCGCCTCCTATAACCACGATTACCGCTAATAACACACTTAACATTTTCCGATAACTTCTAACCGACATTACACACCCCTTTTTCCTCCCTAAAATTCCGCAAAAAATAAGGCAGGATTTTTTCTCCTGCCTCTAGTATGTGCTCAATCTTATTTTTTCAAACCGGATGCCAGAATTTTCATCTCCCGTGCGTTTTCCAGCACCGCATCCGTAATCTTTGCGCCTCCAAGGATCCTTCCCAGCTCCTGCACAGATTCTTCCCCGTCAAGCTGCCGGATCTTGGTCTTTGTCATCTGATCTTCCACCCGTTTTTCAATCAGGTAATGAGTATCTGCCATTGCAGCGATCTGTGCCAGATGCGTAATGCAGATCACCTGATGTTTCCTGCCGATCAGGCACATCTTCTCGGAAACCTTCTGTGCGGTACGACCGCTGATCCCCACATCAATCTCATCAAAGATCAGTGTCTCGATCTCATCTTTATCCGCCATGACTGCCTTGATTGCAAGCATGATGCGGGAAAGTTCACCGCCGGATGCCACAGTTGCAAGCGGTCTTGTCGGTTCACCCGGATTCATGGAGATCATAAATTCCACCTCATCCGTTCCTTCTACTGTGTACCCGGAGGTTTTTGAAAACCGAATTTCAAAGCAGACATCCAGGAAATTCAGATCCTGAAGTCCTTCTGCGATCTTTGCCTGCAAAAGCTTTGCCTCTTTTTTACGGATCTCCGACAGACCCTCGCATTCTTTTTGCAGACGTTCCTCTGATTTTTTCAGTTTTCCCTTTAATTCATTTAAATATTCATCATAATTTTTTAAAATCAGGAGGCGCTCCTCGTCATCCGCCTTATGCTGCAGGATTGCCTCTGCCGAATCTCCGTATTTGACCTTCAGATGATTGATCTGGTTCAGCCGGCTCTCCGTCTCATAGAACTGTTCCGGTTCAAAGGAAAGACTGTCCAGATAACAGCGAAGCTCGCGCCCGGAATCCCCGATCAGATTCTCCACTTCGACCAGCTGTTCATACAGTTCTCCCGATTTGTCATCATGTTCTGCCGCCACAGCCGCCGCACGCACTGCCCGTCCGATCGCTTCTGCCGCACTTATACCGCCTTCTCCTGCTGTATACAGATACGCCTCTTCCAGATTCTCTGCGATTCTTTTCCCCTGCATCATCCGCCGGTAATCTTCTTCTACCGACTGGCATTCTGCCGCAGTGATTCCTGCATTTTCAATCTCATCAATCTCAAATTCAAGAAAAGAAATCTCTTTGGTTCTCTCAGCCTCGTCTTTATCGGCTTCCTTAAGTTCTTTTTCCAGCCGGCGGTATTCCTTGTATGAATCCGCCACTTTTTTCTTCCATTCTCCGGCTTCTTTTGCAAATGCATCCAGAATTGCCAGATGATTTTTTTTATATAACAGTGACTGATGCTCATGCTGTCCGTGAATATCGATCAGAACCTGGGCTGCTTCCTTTAGCCGCCCCAGTGTCACAGTCTCTCCATTGATCCGGCTCACACTTCGGTTTCCGTTAAACCGTCTGGTGATAATGATCTGCCCTCCGTCCGGCGAAAGATCCATCTCTTCCAGCTTCCGTACCGTTTCCGGATTTTCCACATAAAAGGTCAGTTCTACAAGTCCCTTATCGGCTCCCTTACGAAGCATATCTGCTGAATATCTTCCGCCCAGGGCAAGACTGACACTCCCCAGGATAATTGATTTTCCGGCACCGGTTTCCCCGGTCAGGATATTGAGTCCACCAGAGAAATCCACTTCCGCCTCATCGATTAGCGCCAGATTTTTTACATGCAAATTTTGTAACATTCTTTCTCCTGTCTATTGTTCCAGTAGTTTCTTGATCTTTTCCATCAGTAGAATCGTATCATCTACGGTCCGCACAGCGCACATGATCGTATCATCCCCGGCAATACAGCCAACGATCTCATTCCAGTTCATCGCATCCAGTGCCGCAGCCACTGCCATCGCCATACCGGATACCGTTTTCAGTACCAGAATGTTCTGAGCCATATCCATAGAGCTGAATCCATCCCGCAAAATGCGCACATATTTTTCAGTCATTCCGTTCTGTGCACTCTGGAGTACCGCATATTTCTGCCTGCCGTTTTCTGCCGGAACCTTGGTGAGCTTTAAGTCGCGGATGTCTCTGGATACCGTTGCCTGCGTCACTTTAAATCCCGCTTCATTCAGATACTCGGCAAGCTCATCCTGTGTCTCAATCTGATATTTGTTGATCAATTCTACAATTTTGGCATGTCGGTTTACTTTCATCTTCTAGTTTCCTTTCATCTTTTCACGTAATGTTTCCAGAAAGCTCACTTTGCTGAGTTTTACGATTTTCGCTGTCTCCCATGCCTTTTTGATCCGGATCCGGTCACCGGTATGAAGCGTGACTTCATCCGCACCATCATATGCAATCACTGCTTCCTCGATCTGATTTTCCCGTTTTGCACCAATCTCGATCACGATCTCATCTTTGTCCGCGAAAACGATACTGCGGGAATTGAGTGCATGCGAGCAGATCGGTGTCACAACGATCAATGACGCTGTCGGCTCCACGATCGGTCCTCCTGCAGACAGATTGTACGCAGTAGAACCCGTTGGTGTGGACACGATCAATCCGTCCGCATCATAGGAGTTCAGAAACTCTCCGTTAACATAGAGATTAAAATGAACAATCTTCATGCTGCCGGATCTTGTCATGACAATATCATTGAGTGCCACATCCCTTACATTGCGGTATGCAGCGGATCCATACAGCATCATTCTCTCTTCAATCGTATAATTGCCCTCTACGAGCTGTTTTACAGCCTCTTCTACATTCTGCACCTCTACCTCGGTCAGATAGCCAAGGGTGCCCATATTGATTCCAAGCATCGGAAGATCCCGCCCGAACAGACGTCTGGATGCCTGGATAAAGGTTCCGTCTCCGCCTACCGTCAACACACAATCAATATCCTTTGGAATCTTGATCTTTGAAAAATTTCCTTCTTCCGGCTGCTCTTCCAGATAACATTTCTTCCCGTAGGATTCAATGCATTTTTTGATTTTCACGGTGATCTTCCGATTTGCATCCTTCATATCATTCGTGATAATGTAAAACTTTTCCATGTCTTTTTATTTCTTCTCCTCAGCCGGATCCTTTTTTGCAAGTGTGTCAAAAGCAGCATCGACAGTCCCCCGAATGTCTACGCTCTCCACAATCCTTGCCTCTTCCTCCGACCTTTTTTTCAGATGTACCAGATACTCGATATTCCCTTCCGGTCCTTTGATCGGTGAAAATTCAAGTGCTGCTACTTCAAAGCCGATCGATACTGCATAATCGGTTACTTTTTCGATGACCTCGATATGGGTACTCTTTTCCCTTACCACACCTTTTTTCCCAACCTTCTCACGTCCGGCTTCAAACTGTGGCTTGATCAACGCAACGATCTCTCCGTTCTCTTTCAGGTAATTGCGGATTGGGAGAAGTACCTTCGTCAGCGAAATAAAAGAAACATCAATCGATGAAAAATCAATCGGTTCTCCCAGATCTTCCGGCTGTACATAACGGATGTTGGTCTTTTCCATGCAGACCACTCTTTCATCCTGACGTAATTTCCAGTCCAGCTGACCATGTCCCACATCGATGGCAAACACCTTGACTGCTCCATTTTGCAGCATGCAGTCTGTAAATCCTCCTGTCGAAGATCCCACATCGGTACATACCTTTCCTTCCATGGATACATCAAAATTCTTCATCGCCTTTTCCAGCTTAAGTCCTCCGCGGCTGACATACGGAAGTGCATGTCCACGGACTTCGATCTGAACCTCTTCCGAAAAGGAAGTTCCCGCTTTATCCTCTCTCTGCCCGTCCACGAATACATTGCCGGACATGATGATCGCTTTTGCCTTTTCTCTGGAGGATGCCAGATTTCTCTTTACAAGTAATACATCCAACCGTTCTTTCATTCTCTATCTATCCCTCCTGCTCTCTTCTGCTATATATGCAGTGATAATCCTGTCCACGCAGGATTCAATATCCAGCATCACCTCACTGCGAAGTAGGTCTACACTTCCGTGTTCGATATAGTCATCCGGCAGTGCCAGATTCAGAACCTCTGTGTCTGTCTCAAGACCTGCCAGATAAGCAGTCACAAATTCTCCGAATCCGCCTCTGCGGATATTCTCTTCCAGTGTCACGATCAGCCGGTGTTCCACCGTCAGTTTCCGGAGCATCTCCTCATCCACCGGCTTTACAAACCGGGCATTGATCAGGGTACAGTTATATCCAATCTCTTTCAAACGCTTCCGAACCTGAACTGCCTGCTCAAACATATGTCCGACACTGATGATCGCAATATCCTCTTCTTCATAGACCGGCTCACTCTTTCCATACTCAATCGGTGCTCTGTATTCACGGAATCCGTCAAATGCGCTGCCTCTTGGATAGCGCACTGCTGCCGGTGCTCCAAGTCTCACCGCAAACCGCACCATGTCCGCCAGTTCCCATTTATTTTTCGGAGAAAGGACGGTCATATTCGGAATCATTGACAGATAAGAAAGATCAAAGATCCCCTGATGGGTCTCCCCGTCGCTTCCCACAAGTCCTGCCCTGTCCACAGCAAATACGACCGGAAGCTTCTGCAGACAGACATCATGGATCATCTGGTCAAATCCTCTCTGTAAAAACGAAGAATATACAGCAAATACCGGATGCAGTCCTGCCGCAGCAAGTCCTGCCGCAAAGGTCACGCCATGTCCCTCTGCGATCCCCACATCAAAAAAGCGGTCCGGATAGTATCTGTGAAATGCTGCCAGACCGGTACCGTCTTCCATTGCCGCCGTGATTGCTACCAGTCTGTCATCTTTTTTTGCCAGATCCAGCATAACCTTGGAAAACACATCTGTACAGGAATCCTTTCCACTTTTGGAAATCGGCTCTCCTGTCTGGATATCAAACGGACCTGTTCCATGGAAACGGGAAGGGTTTTCTTCTGCCGGGAGATACCCTTTCCCCTTTTTCGTCAGTACATGGACAAGCACCGGTCCTTTTACCCTTTTTGCCTCGGTAAACGCACGGCGCAGCGCCTTCAGGTCATGCCCGTCCACCGGTCCTAAATACTTGATTCCCATATCTTCAAAGAACATTCCCGGAACCAAAAGCTGCTTGATGCTGCTTTTGGTGCGCTTAATATGCCGCACCATCTTTTCACCGCCAAACGGAATACTGCCAAGTACATTTTCCACGGTATCCTTCAGATTGGTATAGGCCTGGGCAGTGCGCAGCTCCCCGAGATAACTGGACATTCCACCGACATTTTTGGAAATAGACATATGGTTATCGTTGAGTACGATGATGAAATTCGTCTTCATCTCCGCAGCATTATTCAGTGCTTCATAAGCCATTCCTCCGGTCAGTGATCCATCACCGATAACAGAGATCACGGAATAATCCTGTCCCAGGATATCCCTCCCTCTGGCATATCCAAGTCCGGCCGAAATCGAAGTGGAGCTATGACCGGTATCAAAGGCATCACAGTCACTTTCTTTCCTCTTCGGGAAACCACTCATACCGCCGTATTTTCTCAAACCATCAAATCCTTCTTTCCTTCCGGTCAGAATCTTATGCGTATAAGACTGATGCCCTACATCCCAGATCATCTTATCCTCCGGAAGCTGAAAACTGAGATGCATTGCCATGGTAAGCTCTACCACACCCAGATTGGACGCAAGATGCCCTCCTGTCTTGCTGATCTTCTCAACAAGAAAGGTACGGATTTCTTCTGCAAGCCCTGCCAGTTCCCGTTCATTTAATTTTTTAATATCATTCGCTTCGTGAATCTGCTCCAGATACACTTCATCCACCCCGCTTATTTTTTCCTGTGTATCAGTTCCTGTATCAGCTGTGTCAGATACGTATTTTCTCTGTCCAGCCCGGAAAGCAGCTCCAGTGCTTCCTGTGAAATAACTTCCACATCTCTGGTTGCTTTTTCCAGACCTTTTAATGTAACATAGGTTGTTTTTTCATTCTTTTCATCGCTGTGGACCGGTTTGCCAAGCTCTTCTGTAGTACTTGTCACATCCAGGATGTCATCCTGGATCTGGAAAGCAATCCCCACATCCGATGCGATCTTCTGCACTTTCTCAAGCTCTGCATCCTCTGCACCTGCAAGAAGTGCCCCGATCATCATCGAACTTTCAATCAGCGCTCCGGTTTTCAGTTCATAGATAAAGTTCAGCATGCCTTCATCAAGTCCCACACCGCAGGAAGCCACATCCACGACCTGACCGCCTATCATCCCGTAAATACCGGCTTTTTCTGCAAGGATTTTTAAAGCTTTTCCAATCAGAAGACTCTTTTCAGGTGCGATTTCAAATGCCTTTACCGCCGTCTCAAACGCATAGTTCAGAAGTGCATCCCCGGCAAGAATTCCCATTGCTTCCCCGTATACGATATGCGTTGTCTTTCTTCCTCTACGGTACTCGTCATTGTCCATTGCCGGCAGATCATCGTGCACCAGGGAATAAGTATGGATCATCTCCATTGCTGCCATAAACGGCTCGATTTCTTTTCCTTCTCCTCCGAAAAGGCGGTATGTCTCCTGCATCAGCATTGGGCGGAGTCTCTTTCCGCCTGCCATCACACTGTACTCCATCGCCTCCATGATCTGGCTCTGGTAACCTTCTGCTTTCGGCAGATATTTTACAAGAAGCTTTTCAATCACTTCTGTTCTTTCTTTCATTTCTTCTTTAAAAGTCATGTATTTCTCCATTCTCTTCCAGCACCTGCACTTTTTTCTCTACTGTATCAATCTTCTCATTACAAAGCTTCAGCATTTCCATGCCCTTCTGATACAGTCCGAAGGACTCTTCCAGCGAAGTATCTCCCGATTCCAGCTCTTTTGCCACCTGATCCAGCTTTGCAAAAAGCTCTTCCAGAGATTCTTCCGGCATTTCTTCTGCAATCTCGTTTTTCTTATCTGCCATTTTCCTACTCCTTCTTGGTATCTGTTACCTGTGCCTCGATCTGCCCGTCTGTCACATAAATCCGAAGCCAGTCTCCTTTTTTTACATCCGCTACTTTCTTTACGGTCCCTTCCGATCCTTGTACATAGGAAAAGCCCTGGTTCAGCTTGGCAAGCGGAGAAAGTCCCTTCATCCGTTCGATCCGGATTGCAAGCTGCTGACGGCTTTCCCGCAGATTCCGCTCCATCAGAAGCGGCAGCATCTCCTGCACTTTCCGAGTCCTCTCCTGTTCCTGTTCCAACCGCTGATGCATGGCTTTTGGGATCTGCTCCTCATAGTCTGCAAGCTGCTGGCGCATGGACTTAAGTTTCCCTGACGGACTTAAGTAACGGAATTTTTCTGCATACCGCGCTGTATGAAGTGATGCGACCTCCAACTTTCTCCTCATACTTCGGTGCATCCTTTCCCGTTCTGTCCGGATCGTTTCCAGAAGTTCCCGGTAATTACAGATTGCAAGCTCTGCCGCAGCAGAAGGCGTCGGTGCACGAAGATCCGCTACATAATCTATGATCGTCGTGTCCGTCTCATGTCCTACTGCCGAAATAACCGGTACACTGCATTCAAAAACTGCGCGCGCTACCTTTTCCTCGTTAAATGCCCACAGATCTTCAATAGACCCCCCGCCTCTGCCAACGATCATCACATCAACCTTTGCTTCCTCCAGTGCACGGATTCCCCGTACCACACTTTCAGACGCGCCATCCCCCTGTACCAGTGCCGGATACAGAAGGATCTGCACATATGGATTTCTCCGCCTGGTAATGTTGATAATATCGCGCACTGCCGCTCCGGTTGGTGCCGTTACAACACCAACTGTCCGCACATATTTCGGAATCGGCTTTTTATATTCCGGCGCAAACATTCCCATTTCTTCCAGCTCTTTTTTGAGCTTTACAAATTTTTCATAAAGAAGTCCCGCGCCATCCAGTACGATCTCCTTTGCATAAACCTGATATCTGCCATCTCTTTCATAGACGCTGACGCTTCCAAGCACGATTACCTGCTGCCCTTCCTGCATACGAAAAGAAAGCCCGCTGCGCTGCCCGGCAAACATAACACAGGCAATCGTTCCGGACTCATCTTTCAGTGAAAAGTACAGATGTCCTGAAGTATGGTACTTACAGTTTGACACTTCCCCTTTGATATAAATTCGATTCAACATAAAGTCTTGCGTAAACATATTCTTAATGTACGCATTGACCTGTTTTACAGTATATACATTTCGCATGATTTCTGATTCTTATGCAAGCTTTCCGAGTACACCGTTGACAAATGCCGGTCCCTCATCTCCCGAAAAATTCTTTGCCAGCTCAACTGCTTCATTGATCGCTACTTTGACCGGCACTTCGTCATCCCACTTCATCTCATATACGGCAAGACGAAGAACAGAAAGATCCACTTTATTCATACGTCCGGTTTTCCAACCGGTTGTATGTTCATTGATCATCGCATCGATTTCTTCTTCATGTGCTGCGATATCTTTGACCTTTTTGCGCATATATCCGCGTTCTTCCTCACTTGCTTCTTCTACCTGTTCCAGATACAGTTCGATCTGTTCGTCTGCATCAGCCGCATCAAATCCGATGCTGAAGAGCATTTTAAATATATGTTCTCTGACTTTACTTCTTCGCATGTTCTCTCTCCAATTATTCTTCTTCCGGCATGTCCACACCTGCAACACGGATGTTTACGTCTGCAACGGTAAGACCTGTCATATTCTCGATTGCTGCCTTTACTTTTTCCTGTACCTTTAAAGTAGTATCTTTGATACTGCTGCCATATTTGAGGTTCAGGGCAAGGGATACGGTAACGATACCTTCCAGCACGTCTACCTTTACTCCTTTGGAAAGGCTCTTCATTCCAAGCTTTGCGATCAGTTCTCTGGTTGCATTTCCTGCCATGGAAGATACCCCCTCTACCTCCATTGCTGCAAGTCCTGCGATAATTGCAACTACTTCATCAGCAATCTGTACTTCTCCGAGGTTCTCATCTGATTCTATCTTATAGGTATTTCTCTCTTCTTTACTCATTATAAGTCCTCCTGTCTGCGGTTCTTCCGCTCGTCGCGCTCATCTCGGAACCTTTCGGTTCCTCGATGTTCGTTGCACTCACATAGTCCTGGCTTGAAAATGATTCGTCTGCATGCAGCCGATCATTTCCCACCCAGTACTGCGCTCGTCGCTATGCGTTCATTGTAACATAAAAGATCCTTATTGGAAAGTTTTTTAGGAACGTCCGAATTCGGAAAGTTTCAGTCCTTCGTTTCGTTCCAGCACCATACGGATGCTCCAGCTGTTGACAAACAGAAGAAGCGGTCTGTCTTTCAGGTCCTTGATCTTCTTCATATCGGATGTGCCGACCAGCTTGTCCATATTGATTTCTTCATTCTCGATCCAGCGGATATGTTCGTATGGAAGTGGTTCCAGACGGATCTCCACGTTATATTCATTTTCCAGACGGTATTTTAATACATCAAATTGCAGGACACCGACTACACCGACGATGATCTCTTCCATACCGGTGTTGAATTCCTGGAAAATCTGGATCGCGCCTTCCTGCGCGATCTCGTTGATTCCCTTGATGAACTGCTTTCTCTTCATCGTATCCACCTGGCGTACTCTGGCAAAATGTTCCGGTGCGAAAGTCGGAATTCCTTCGTATGCAAATTTTTCCGCTGAATTGGTCAGTGTATCTCCAATGGAGAAGATACCAGGATCAAATACACCGATGATGTCTCCACCATAAGCGGTATCGATCATGTGGCGTTCACTCGCCATCATCTGCTGTGGCTGTGACAGACGGACTTTCCTGCCTCCCTGGATATGGAAGACATCCATGCCTGCCTTGAACTCACCGGAACAAATACGCATAAATGCGATTCTGTCCCGGTGTGCCTTATTCATATTTGCCTGGATCTTAAACACAAATGCGGAGAAATCTTCTTCTTTCATCGGATCGATCAATCCTTTGTCGGACATTCTCGGAAGCGGCGAAGTCGTCATTTTAAGGAAATGCTGAAGAAAGGTCTCCACACCGAAGTTGGTCAGAGCTGATCCAAAAAATACCGGAGAGAGTTCTCCTTTGCTGACCATCTCCTGGTCAAATTCCGCACTCGCTCCGTCCAGAAGCTCAATCTCTTCTTCCAGCTGTGCAAACTGTGCTTCACTTACGATGCTCTTTGCTTCCTCACTGTCGATGGAAACCTTCTCAACTTCCCCGATCGAGGTTCCTTTCTTGGTATCTGAGAAAATCTCCAGTTCTCTGCTGTTCCGGTCAAATACGCCGCGGAATTCTTTTCCGGAACCGATCGGCCAGTTGATCGGACAGGTAGCGATCCCCAGTTCCTTTTCAATATCATCCAGTAATTCAAAGGTATCCATCGCTTCACGGTCCATTTTATTGATAAATGTAAAAATCGGAATATGACGCATGACGCAGACTTTGAACAGCTTTCTTGTCTGTGCCTCCACACCTTTTGATCCATCGATCACCATAACCGCCGAATCGGCCGCCATAAGAGTACGATAAGTATCTTCCGAGAAATCCTGATGTCCCGGTGTATCCAGAATGTTGATGCAATAACCGTCATACTGGAACTGCAGGACAGAAGATGTTACCGAAATACCTCTTTCTTTTTCAATCTCCATCCAGTCTGAAACCGCATGTTTCGCTGTTGCCTTTCCTTTTACAGAACCTGCCTGATTGATTGCCCCACCATATAACAGAAACTTCTCTGTCAGGGTAGTCTTACCTGCATCCGGATGGGAAATGATCGCAAATGTTCTTCTTTTCTTTATCTCATTCGTAAAATCTGCCATGTTATTCTACTCCTACTATTTTCTCAATGTCACTCAAACTCTTATTATATGGTATTTTTGCTATAATATCAATCCCCTGATTCACTCGTATTTGTACTTTCATGGATCGGTGTGATCACCACATTTGCAGCATTTACCTCTGCTTTGCGTGTGACAATATCCTCGATCTGTGCCCGTTTTGCATCCGACAGATCCGCCACATCAACGACCACATCTGCGGATTCTTCGGTAAGACTTACCACCGCATCCTGAAAGCCTTTGCTGGCAAGCAGAGTCTCAATTGCAACCTCCTGTTCGGCGCGCTGTGTCATCTCCACCATCTGTGCAACTGCATCTGCTTTCTGATCTTCTGCGATATCTGCATTATCAATGATCGCCTGCAGGGTTTCTTTGTTTTTTGCCCGCACCTGCTCCCGGTTCACTTTTGCCTGTGCTACAAGCGCACTGACCGATCCATTTGTCAGCACCGCCTCTCCCGGATTTCCGTCTACCTGATCGTTATCCGCTGTCTGGAGGGAGCTGTCACCTCCTGTGTCCTGATCCGAAATATCCAGAAGTTCCTTATTTGCCATCTCGCTTCCCGTCTCTGCTGTTTTGTTTTTCGAGCCAAAAATTTTTCCGGAATAGTTCAGATATCCTGCCGCAGCGATCATCACCGCAAGAACCGCAATCACAATCTGATTTTTCTTAAATACTTTTTTCACTAGCCTTCCTCCTATAAGATTCTTTTTTAGTTATGCTTCATTACTTTTATCTTATGCGTGTCTACTCCGAATAATGCCTGCACAGCCTCTGTGATATTTTCAATCACGATGGCATTATCTCCGCCATCTGCAATTACGAGAACACCTTCTATCCGGGGACTTAATTCCTGTTTCACATATGGCGTTTCTTCTCCATTTCCGTTTGCATAAACTGCCGTCTCTGAAGAACTGGTATTTTTTCCTCCGCTCTCCCCTTCCTGCACCTCACTTGTCATCTCCTGATCCTTTTCCACTACCTTTTCCGAGGAAGAAGCCAGAGTGATCATCACCTTTACATTTCCAACTCCTTCTACTTTTGCAAGTGCATTTTCCAGCCGTGTTTCCAAAGCATCTGTATAAGTATCCTCCGATGCATTTTCCGCCTTCTGCACCTGCTGTTCATCCTGTGTCTGGTCTGATTTTATATCGGAAACAGGCATCGCGATCACAACCAGAAGCAGTCCGACAAGCAATATGATCAGCCACTTGTCTTTTTTTATTTTACGGATTTCAAACATCTTCATTCACCGCCCTTTTCGAGCAAATCCGCCGCATACTCCATCTCTTTTATCATCTGCTCATACTCCGCCGTCCGATACAGCTCCGTTACCTGTCCGGCTTCCCCCATAAGGTCCAGAACCGGCTGGGCAAGCAGAACTGTCAGAAGAAGTCCGCAGAAAAAACGGACATATTTCCGGTAGCTATTCTCTGGAAGTGCCTGCAAAAATGCGGTTACAAGAATCATATAAACGGCGAGATTCTGCATCCACCTGTAAACCAGCTGTATCATTTTATCCCTCCTACGAAGCTGCCGATGCCGCAACTGCAAGTGTCACCAGAAACAGGACCGCCGTCGCAAGCACCGTCTTTAGCAGCATATGATAACCTTCCCCGGTAAAACTGATGGCCTCCACGATCCGTTTATCAGACACCGGCTGGATAAGTGCCGCCGTTCCTTTGTAAAGAAGCGTCAGAATTCCCATATTGATGACCGGGATCATCACAACTCCCGTTACAAGCAGTGCCCCTGCAATTCCAACTCCATTTTTTAAAAGGACCGCACTTCCAAGCACGACTTCGCTTGTCCCGCTGACTACATCACCGATTCCAGGAATCATTCCCACGCCCTTTGTCCAGACACTCCTTTTCACCTGATCTGCCGCCGGACTGATTATCCGCTCGATAAACCCGATCCCCGTCACCAGGGCAAGCAGACTTTTCAGACTCCATCCGATTACAAGTCGCAAAAGTTCCGCTGCCTTAGAAAGAAATTCCTCCTCCGTCAGATTGTTCAAGATTTCCATCAGAAGTGCGATCTGGATCAACGGAACGATCCATTTCAAAATCACAAGTTCCACAAGAAAAATCAGGAAAAGCGCCAGATTATAAAATGCGATCGCAGAAATACTTCCCACTGCGACTGCCATACAGACAAAGTAGACAGGACAGAGTACTCGCATAAAGAGGATCAGATTTTCGAGTCCATGCTGTACCTCTACGGCTGCTGCCTGAAAATTCCGTATGCCGACTGTAATCACAGACAGGTATACCAGAAAAAAGGCGGTCTGTGAGATCTGACAGTTCTGAAACACTTCCGAAAAGTTGGAAAAAACCGCTGCGATCAGCACCAGAAAAATGATAGATGCAAGCACCGGTTTATTGACCTTCAGCACATAGAAAAACTGATCCGTCACAAAGTTTCTGATCTGTCCGGCAGACAGGTTTTCATCCTGCCGGATCACAGACTCAACAAGATCCTGAAAATGCAGTTTTTCTTCCGGGAACAGTTTCCGGATTGCCGTATCCAGATCCTTTACCTCTGTCAGCTCCCAGATTTTCTGCTCTGTTTCCTCCTGCGTTTTTTCCAGATCCGTTTCTGTCATATTATCTTCTGTCCGGCTGTTTTCCGAAGAGGAATCTTCCCCTGCCGCAAATACCTGTACCGGCAGTATCAGTACGAAGATTACAAGTCCGATCATGTATGCTATGCCATATTTCTGAAAATAATGTTTCATTTTTCTTCCCTTTTACTATCCAAGTTCACGGATTGCAAGAAGCAGTGCTTTTAATATCGGCATTCCAATTGCAAGTATACTGAGTCTTGCAAAAACCTCGATCTGCCCGGCGATCGTCTGATAACCGGCATCCTTGCAGATTGCTGCCGCAAATTCCGCCAGATAGGTCACCCCCAGAATTTTCAGCATTGCCGTCAGATATACTGCATCGATCTTTACAAAGCTGCCAACCAGTTCCAGAGTCTCCCGAATCACCGACAGATTCTGGCTCATTCCGAAAAAAAGGAAAATGCTGACCGCAATCCCCAGATAGATCCCATACTCTTTTCTGGTATTTTGAAATTGTAATGCCAGGAAAGTTCCTGCAATACCGATGCAGGCTGCCTTAAGGATACTCATCTTTTCCCTCCTTTACAGAGCAAAGAGCCGTCTGATATCGTCAAACAGATCTGAAATATAAGGAAGGATCCAGAATAAAACCAGGAGCAGTCCTGCAAGGCTTGTGAGAAATGCCTGTTCTTCTCTTCCGCTGTGTTTCAGCACCTGTCCCAGGACAGAAACCAGAATCCCGACTGCCGCAATTTTAAATATCAGATTTACACTCATGTTTCGCTCCTATTTACAGAATCAAAATTGTCAGGAAAAGCCCTGCTGTAACACCCAGCAGATTGCAAAGCCTCCGTTTTTCCTGAATTTCTTTTAAAAGACCGCCTCTTTTTTCTTCCAGAAATTCTGCATACTGCAAGAAAATCTGCGTTTCCTGCTTCTTATCCAGGCTGCCAAGCTGCATCCCAAGCTCATGCAGACGTACCCTTTCCTCTCTGCCAAGGAGCAGACATTTAAGATCACTTTCGCAGCACCTCTCCCAGATTATTGCAAGACTTCTTGACGGCATCTCCAATTCTTTTGCCAGATGTTCCAACCAGATCCTGTAGTTCTGACTGCATCTTCGGGAAACAGAAGCGCATACCTGGGCGAGTGGTGCATAAGTATACTCCATTTCTCCCGCAAGCTGCCTTATCACTCTTTGCAGCTCTCCGGTATCCGTGATCTGCCTCTGATATTCCATTCCCCTGCTGTATCCATAGCCGGATGTCGCCGCCACAATTCCCAGGCATCCGACCATTTTCAGATACACAGTTTTTCTCCCCGTTCGTTATAAATCCCTTCAATTTCTCCTACATGTTTCCCGGATTTCATCACAACATATCTGGCAAAGCATCTTTCCTTTACCAGATTGCTGACCAGTGGCTTTTCACGAATCTCATCCATACCGGAACCATGCACCGTCGTCAGCATGGTTGCCCCACAGTGCATAGCGTACTCGATCGCCTCTACATCCTTCGCTGTCCCGATCTCATCTGCCGCGATCACCTCCGGCGCCATGGACCGCACCAGCATCATCATTCCTTCTGCTTTCGGGCAGTTGTCCAGAATATCTGTCCGCATCCCAAGCTGGTTCTGTGGCACGCCACGGTAGCATCCTCCAATCTCTGAACGTTCATCCACCACACCCACATTTCTTCCTTCCACCCAGCGGTTCCCATCCGAAATCTGTCGCACCAGATCCCGCAAAAGTGTAGTCTTTCCTCCACCTGGTGGGGAAATGATCATGGTATGGCAAAGTCTTCCTTTTTCAAGGATCACAGGAAACAGCTTATTCGCACAACCTGTAATCTCATGGCAGATTCGGATATTGATCGATGTAATATACTGAAAATTCCGGATCTGTTCCTTTTCCGAAATAATTTTCCCGGAAATTCCGACCCGATGCCCTCCTTCAATCGTCAGAAACCCCTGGCGCAGTTCATTTTCATAAGCATACAGGGAATAATTGGATACATATTCCATCGTTTCACGCAGTTCTTCTTTTGTCACCCGATGGGTAAAAAGTTCTTCCTTTCCCTCTTTTTTCACTGCAAGCGGCTGCTCTTCCCGAAGCCGGATCTCCTGGATCTTCTCAAAATCCAGTCCATGATTCAACAGGATCCCTCGGATTTTCTCCGGAAGCACCGCCAGAATTTGATCTTTCTTTTCTCTTCTCATCTTGTCCACCTCTCTTTAAAGAATGTATATGGAAGGCAGGAGAAAAATAGAACTAAAAAAGGACTCTACCGATACTGGTAAAGTCCTTCTGATTTTATAAAACTTTATTCTGCAACATCTTTGATGCTGAAGCTCAAACGTCCCATCTTGTCTTTTCCAAGGCAAACCACTTTGACGTGATCTCCGATAGAAAGAACATCTTCTACATGATCGATTCTCTGCTTAGCGATTTTGGAAATGTGTACCATTCCTTCTTTGCCCGGTGCAAATTCGATGAATGCGCCGAATTCTTTGATGCTTACAACATCACCTTCAAGAACCATTCCTGCCTCGAAGTCTGTTACGATGGTAGCGATCATCTTTCTTGCCTGTTCCATGCTGTCTGCATCTACGCCACAGATAGATACACTTCCTTCATCTGTGATATCAATCTTAACGCCTGTCTTTTCGATGATTGCGTTGATGGTCTTTCCTCTCTGACCTACAACTTCACCAATCTTAGCCGGATCAATATTCATCTGAATGATCTTCGGTGCATACTTGCCAACCTGTGCTCTTGGCTCAGCGATTGTCTTAGCCATAACTTCATCCAGAATGTAAACTCTTGCTTTTCTTGTACGTGCAATTGCTTCTTCGATGATCGGTCTTGTCAGTCCGTGGATCTTAATATCCATCTGGATCGCTGTGATACCTTTATGTGTACCTGCTACCTTGAAGTCCATATCTCCGAAGAAATCTTCCAGTCCCTGGATATCTGTAAGTACCAGATAATCATCGTCAGTAGCACCTGTTACAAGACCACATGAGATACCTGCAACTGCAGATTTGATTGGTACACCGGCTGCCATAAGTGACATAGAAGATGCACATACACTTGCCTGAGAAGTAGAACCGTTAGATTCAAATGTCTCAGATACGGTACGGATCGCATACGGGAACTCTTCCTCTGACGGAAGTACCGGTACCAGTGCTCTCTCAGCAAGGGCTCCATGTCCGATCTCACGACGTCCCGGTCCTCTGGAAGGTCTTGTCTCACCTACAGAGTATGACGGGAAGTTATAGTGATGCATATATCTCTTGGATGTCTCAGATTCATCCAGTCCGTCTACCTTCTGTGCTTCTGAAAGCGGAGCCAGTGTGGTGATGGTACAGATCTGTGTCTGTCCACGTGTAAACATAGCAGAACCATGTACTCTCGGGATCAGGTCAATTTCTGCGGCAAGTGGACGGATTTCTTCGATTGCACGACCGTCCGGACGCTTGTGGTCTTTGAGGATCATCTTGCGGACAACCTTCTTCTGGTACTGATATACAGCTTCACCAAGTTTGGCAAGCCATTCTTCGTTATCAGCAAAAGCTTCTTCCAGCTTTTCTGTGATCTTACGGATATTTTCTTCTCTTGTCTGCTTGTCATCTGTGAATACTGCAACTTCCATCTCTTCCGGTGTTACGATCTTCTGAATCGCTTCAAAGAGTTCTTCCGGTACTGCAAAGCTTACATAATCATGTTTTGGTTTTCCACATTCTGCAACGATCTGGTCGATGAATGCGATGACTTTCTGATTCACTTCATGCGCCGCGAAGATGGCTTCGAGCATCTTAGCTTCCGGTACTTCATTTGCTCCGGCTTCAATCATGATTACCTTTTCTCTTGTAGATGCAACAGTCAGTGCAAGGTCAGACTTTTCTTTCTGCTCTGCGGTTGGATTGAATACCAGTTCTCCGTCAACAAGTCCTACCTGGGTAGAAGCTGTCGGACCATCGAACGGGATATCAGAAATAGCAGTTGCAATCGCTGATCCAAGCATAGCAGTAAGCTCCGGTGAGCAGTCCTGTTCAACAGAGAGAACCAAGTTCTCCAAAGTTACATCATTTCTGTAATCCTTCGGGAAAAGCGGTCTCATCGGACGGTCGATCACACGGCAGGTAAGAACAGCATTTTCTGATGCCTTTCCTTCTCTCTTGTTAAATCCTCCCGGGATCTTTCCTACTGCATAAAGCTTCTCATTGTATTCAACGCTGAGCGGGAAGAAGTCAATTCCTTCTCTTGGTTTGTCGGATGCAGTTGCTGTTGAAAGCACAACTGTATCACCATAATGCATAAGTACTGCGCCGTTCGCCTGTTTGGCAACTCTTCCAACATCTACGCGGAGTGTACGGCCTGCAAGTTCCATTTCAAACTTTTTGTACATAAATGTTCTCCTTTTTTATCTGTTTATCTGACGGGTAAAATCTCCGAAACTACTGAAAAATACACTTCTCAAAATATACTTTTCAGTGGTCTCGGACGCAATCTCTACCCACAATCTTTTGTATTATATCATATCCTTACATCTCTTGCAAGATTCTATATAACTAACTTTAAAATGTGGCAAAACACGGTTATTGGTCACTCCCATGTCAATCACTATGCTGATTGGCATGGATGATGCATGTTGTACCGGTTCGGCTCATTGTTTGCGTAAACAAACAGGGAGCGAAGACATCCAGCTGATGCCTTTCGCTCCCTGTAAAATACGTCTTACTTTCTTAAACCTAATCTTTCGATCAGTGAACGATATCTTTCAATGTCATTCTTCTTAAGGTATGCAAGAAGTCCTCTTCTCTGTCCAACCATCTTAAGAAGTCCTCTTCTTGAATGGTGATCCTTCGGATTAGCTTTGAAGTGATCTGTAAGATCATTGATTCTTGCTGTAAGAAGAGCTACCTGTACTTCCGGAGATCCTGTATCTCCTTCTGTTCTTCCGTATTCTTTGATAATCTGTTCTTTCATTTCTTTTGTGATCATTTGTCACTACCTCCTAAATATACTGTTAATTGCCTGATATTAAGCAGTGGTTGGAGATTCCATCTGCCGAACATCGGTTTTTCATACTTGCCTAGTGTACCATATGCCCCGAATCCTGTCAAGAAGGATTTTATCTTTCCCGCATCTGGCAGGTTTTCATATTCCTGTTCACAGGCTGCCTGTAAATAACCGCATTTCCGAAGCTTTTTCACCGGCTCTGTTATTTCTTATGATGATAACGGAAAAATTCTTTTGCGTAAGCAATATCCTGATCGATCTGAGCCTTCATCATTTCTATCGATTCAAACTTCTGCTCCGGTCTCTTAAAATGATAAAGCTGGATCTCTACCTCTTTTCCGTAGGCATCACCACTGTAATCCAGCAGATTGCTCTCGATCAGCATCCGGTTCTCATCGGATACCGTTGGCTTAAACCCGACATTACCGATTCCGTTGTACCAGATTCCATCAATCCTCACACTATCCAGATAAACTCCGTTCGGTGGAAGAAGTTTATCCCTTGACGGATGTACATTAAGTGTCGGAAATCCCAGTTTTCTGCCCAGCTGCCTGCCATGCTCTACTTTTCCCCGTACAGTATATGCATACCCCAGCATATCATTCACAGCTTCCATATTTCCCTTCCGAAGTTCTTCCCTGACATAGCTGCTGCTGATCTCCCGTTTTCCGTACATCTCTTTTTCAATCACAAAAAGTTCATATCCATACACATCGGCATATTCTGCAAGCATTTTTGCATCACCACGCTTGTCATGCCCAAAGTGGAAATCCGTTCCGATCACAATATACCGGGCATGAATTTTCTCAATCAGGATCTTCCGGATGAAATCCTCTGCCGACATACTTGTGACATCTTCGGAAAACGGGCATTCCAGCAGTACATCTACTTTCTCGTCCAGAAGACATCTGCGCTCCTCATTGGACATGATCCCTTCTCTTGATTTTCCAAGCTTTTCATAAAGCGGATTCATATCAAATGCAAACACAACAGAACGAACGCCTTTTTTCGCCTTCAGCTGACATACTTTTTTGATCAGCTTCTGATGTCCTCTGTGAACTCCATCAAATTTGCCGAGTGTGATTGCTGCCTCTCTGGAATCCTGATAGGCTTCCAGCCCTCTGATATAGTCCATGTTCTTTCCTCTTTAATTACTTTTTTTCATTTCCATCAAAAAACATTTTTACAATCTTGAAGAGATCGTCTTTCCTGCAGTAACAGTAAATCGCAATAAACTGATGCGATTCATCGTACACGCGGACTCTCTCATCGTTCTCATACTCCTTTAATGCTGTTTCCTGTGAAATATCTCTTTTTCTGAAACTATTCCCGTTCCGTACTGCCGCGGCCGTTTTCGGTGGCAGTACGACCTGTGCATACGTTGGAAACATTTCATCTATCGCGATGATCTTCTCCTCCAGAATCCCTTCTTTCTGAAGCTGTGCAATTTCACCGAGCCGGATACTGTCTTCAAGTCCAAACCGCTCTACACGTGTTCTCAAAAGCTCTTTCATGCATCCGCCACAGCCAAGCTTCTGACCGATATCATGACACAGTGTACGGATATACGTTCCCTTTGAACAGGTCACTTCCAGTTTTACCTCCGGAAGATTGATCTCCAGGATCCGGATCTCATGAATCGTGATTCTTCGTGCTTTCCGCTCTACTTCTTGGCCCTCTCTGGCAAGCTCATAAAGCTTTTTCCCGTTAACTTTGAGTGCCGAATACATCGGCGGAATCTGATCGTATTCTCCCTCAAAGCTGCGGATCACATTTTCCACTTTTTCATTGGTCAGATCTTCTGTGCTATGTTTTTCCAGAACCTGACCGGAAGTATCCTGTGTATCCGTCACCTGACCGAGAAGAAGAACCGCCTGATAGGTTTTATCTTTATCTGTCAGCAGGTCACAAAGCTTTGTTGCTTTCCCAAAGCAGACCGGAAGTACTCCTTCGGCATCCGGATCAAGGGTTCCGGTATGCCCGATCTTTTTCTGCTTTACGATCCCGCGCAGCTTTGCGACCACATCATGGGACGTATAGCCTTTTTCTTTATATACATTCAGTACGCCATGTATCATTCCGCTTCGCTCCCACTGTTAAACTGAAGTTCCAGTCTTCTTGCCAGATTGTTGATGATATCATGTGGTGTGGCAGTCATGGTGAATCCGGCTGCCCTTGCGTGTCCGCCGCCGCCAAAATAGCTTGCAACTACACTTACATCTATCTTTTCACTGGATCGCAGACTTACCTTAAAAGTTCCATGTTCAAGCTCATACATAAAAATTGCAACATCGATACCTTTTGTGAGTTTCAGCTGGCTTACGATTCCATCCAGATGTTTCGCTTTTACCTGGTAGAAATCCATCTCTTCTTTTGTAACGTAAGATACAATACATCTTCCGTCCATAAAAAGAAAGCTTTCCAACAATGCACGCCCCAGAACCTGGTTCTGTGCATAGGTCTTTTCATCAAAAGTCTCTGTAATTATTTTTGTAAAATCGATCCCTTTTTCCATCAGTGCTGCTGCTGCGCGCATGGTCGACGGATGGGTACAGGAATAACGGAACACACCGGTATCATGCACCATTCCTGTGTAAAGGCACTCGGCAGTCTCCACAGACATCTTCCCATAATCCAGCAGATCGTAGATCAGCTCACTTGTCGAGCTTGCATCTGGCATGATATAGTTCTGGTCTGCAAAACTCTGGTTGCTCACATGATGATCTACACAGAATCTTACTGCCGCTTTTTTGAAAAGGACTGCCGAAAATCCAAGTCTTCCCATATCCCCACAATCCAGTGCGATAAACAGATCATAGGTTTTTTCTTCCGTCACTTCATGCCGGATCTTATCTGTATTTTTCATGAACTTCAGTGTATTCGGAAGCTCTTCCAGATAAACATCGATCTCTTTTTCAGGAAAATTCTCTCTGACATAGTTATACAATCCCATGCAGGAACCAGCACAGTCCCCATCCGGGCGGACATGTCCGCCAAGTGCGATCGTCCCGGCTTTTGAAATTGCATCTAATAACATACTAATCATCCTCTTCCCGTAAATCTCTTGTTACATCATCAATTTTCTTTGACATCCGGACACCATATTCAATGGACTGATCCAGTACGAACTTGATCTCCGGTGTGTTACGCATATTCAGTGTATGAGCAAGTTCGCGGCGGATATAGCCTTCTGCGCTCTGTAATCCCTTCAGGGTATCAGCCTGGGCTTTTTCATCGCCCAGGACACTGATATATGCTTTGCAGGTTTTAAGATCCGGAGCAACCTCTACCGCTACAACCGAAGTCATCGGTGCAACACGCGGATCCTTGATCCCTCCACGCAGAATAGTACTAAGTTCACGCTGTACCTCTGCGTTTACTCTTGTATTCTTAATGCTGTTTTTTCTCATTTTCTACCCTTCTTTATCTAGGAACTTCCACCATCTTGAATGCTTCTACCTGGTCTCCTTCTTTGACATCGTTGAAACGTTCAAATACGAAACCACATTCATATCCGGCTTTAACTTCCTTCACATCATCTTTGAAACGCTTTAATGAAGCAAGCTTTCCATCATAGATCACAACGCCGTCACGAACGATTCTTGCCTGGCAGTCACGTTCAAATGTACCGTCAAGGACATAAGATCCTGCAATTGTTCCGACTCCGGAAGCCTTGAATGTCTGACGTACTTCGGCATGGCCAAGTACCTTTTCTTCAAATACAGGCTCAAGCATACCCTTCATGGCTGCTTCAACGTCTTCGATCGCATTGTAGATGACACGGTACAGTCTCACATCAACGCCTTCACGTTCTGCCGTTTCCTTTGCAGTTGCGTCCGGACGTACATTGAATCCGATAATGATCGCATTGGATGCTGCTGCAAGCGTAACGTCAGATTCATTGATCGCACCAACACCACCATGGATGATCTTGACAACGACCTCTTCATTGGAAAGTTTGACAAGGCTCTGCTTGATCGCTTCTACAGATCCCTGTACGTCTGCTTTTACAACGATTCCAAGTTCTTTTAAGTTGCCTTCCTGGATCTGGTTGAACAGATCATCCAGAGACATCTTGGACTTGGTTTCTTCCAGTTTCTTGATCTTGTTCTGACTGATGAATGTCTCTGCAAAGCTTCTTGCATCTTTATCATTCTTGCAGCCAACAAATACTTCACCTGCATTCGGCACATCATTAAGACCGAGGATCTCAACCGGCATAGAAGGACCTGCTTCTTTTACACGGCGTCCCTGGTCATCCATCATGGCACGTACTTTACCATATGCAGAACCTGCTGCGATCGGATCTCCGACACGGAGTGTACCCTTCTGTACAAGAACGGTTGCAACCGGTCCTTTTCCTTTGTCAAGCTCAGCCTCAATTACAAGACCTCTTGCGCGGCGGTTCGGATTTGCTTTCAGTTCCATCACTTCTGCGGTAAGAAGAACCATTTCCAGAAGCTCTTTGATTCCTTCTCCTGTATGAGCAGATACCGGTACACAGATAGTGCTTCCGCCCCAGTCTTCCGGAATCAGTTCATATTCGGTCAGTTCCTGTTTTACACGGTCGATATTGGCACTTGGCTTGTCAATCTTGTTGATTGCAACTACGATCTCGATCCCTGCTGCCTTTGCATGGTTGATCGCTTCTACAGTCTGCGGCATGACACCGTCATCTGCTGCAACAACCAGGATTGCAATATCGGTAGAATTTGCACCACGCATACGCATTGCGGTAAATGCTTCATGTCCCGGTGTATCGAGGAAGGTGATTTTCTCACCGTTGATTTCCACAACTGAAGCACCGATATGCTGTGTGATTCCACCTGCTTCTCCTGCGATGACATGAGTATCACGGATCTTGTCAAGAAGAGAGGTTTTACCGTGGTCAACGTGTCCCATAACGCAGACTACCGGCGGACGTTTCTTCATTTTCTTTTCGTCTTCTTCGTCTTCTTTCAGAAGTTCTTCGATCACATCGACTACTTCTTCTTTTTCACAGAGTACATCGAATTCCAGAGCGATTTCTTCAGCTGTCTCGTAATCAATTTCCTGGTTGACTGTTACAATCTTGCCCTGCATGAAGAGTTTCTTAACGATTACGGATGGCTGGATCTTCATTGCATCTGCAAGTTCCTGGATTGTAAGTACTTCCGGAATTGTGATTTGCTTGATCTGCTCCTCCACAACCTCTTTCTTCGGCTGTGGTTTTACCATTTTCGGCTGAGCGTTATTGTTTTTGCCCTTTTTGCCTTTCTGCAGTCTGTCTTCGTTCTCTTCATTTCTGTTATATTCTTTCTTCTTGTGCGCATCTTTTGGTTTGTTGCGGCTTGGTTTCTGTTCTGCGATTGCAGGTGCCGGAATAGACGGGCTAGATTTTCTTCTGTCGTCACGGCGTCCGCCATCACGCATCTCTCTTCCGTCTCTGTTATCACGGTTATCTCGATTATCTCTTCTGTCTCCGCGGTTCTGGAATCCGCCATCTCTTCTTCCATCACCCGGGCGTCCCTGTCTCTGATCCTGACCGTTTCTTGGTCCGTTTGGATTTCTGCGCTGTCTGTTATCACGGTTTTCTCCCTGCGGACGATCCTGTCTGTTTCCGTTCTGTGGACGTCCCTGGCCATTTCCATTACCCTGCGGGCGTTCCTGTCTGTTTCCGTTCTGCGGACGTCCCTGGCCATTTCCCTGAGGGCGTCCCTGGCTGTTACCATTCTGTGGACGTTCCTGTCTGTTTCCATTGCCCTGTGAGCGTCCCTGTCCATTTCCATTGCCTTGCGGGCGCTGTCCGTTTCGACTGCCCTGCGGGCGTCCCTGACCATTACGGCCTCTTCCGCCGCCCTGTGAGTTCTGCGGTCTGAAAACCTGAACGATATTTTTCTTCTTCGGGGTATCTTCAGAAGATTTTTCACTTTTTACTGCATCAATCTGTTCATCTGAAAGTGTACTCATATGACTTGCCACCTCAATTCCTTTATCTTTTAATATAGAGAGTATTTCTTTGTTTGTCTTATTCATCTGTTCTGCCAGTTCATATACTCTTAATTTTGCCATAAATCTACCTCCTGTATACAGTTCCTATTATTCTTCTTCCATATCCAGATGTTTTCTGATTCCTTTTGCAAACCCTGCATCTGTTACTGCAAGCGAAGCGCGGAACTCTTTTCCCATCGCATGGCCCAGGGTATCTTTATCTTCAAAAAAGTATATTGGCACTTTATAAAAATCACACATGTTCTGAAATTTCTTTTTTGTATTGTCCGATGCGTCGTCTGCCACAATCACCAGATGCGCGCGTCCTTCCTTGACTTCTTTTTCTGTCATGAATTCCCCGCTCTTTGTCTTGCCGGCTTTGGTCGCCAGACTGATCATCGATAATGCTCTATTTATGTTCAAGCTGCTCCAGCTCCTTTTCCAGATTTTCGTATATCTCTTTTGGTATCGCCTGTTTGAAAGAACGTTCCAGTCCTTTATTCTTTATTGCTTCCTGCAAACATTTTCCGGAAAAGCACAGATATGCCCCGCGCCCGTTCTTACGTCCGGTTGCGTCCAGAATGAATTCGCCTTCTGCTGTTTTCAGAACACGCAGCATTTCTTTTTTATTCTTCATTTCCTGACATCCCACGCATTTACGCATCGGGATCTTTTTGGTCGTACTCAAATAATCACCTCTGTCTATTCTTCATACAGATCAAGATCATCTGCTACTTCTTCCTCTGATTCTTCATCAGCAGAATATTCTTCGTCTGAATACTCTTCCTCCTGATAATCATCTTCATAATTCTCAGCCATATTCATATAATCTGCCGGAAGTTCGCCAGACTCGATCGCCTGTGTTTCGTTCTTGATATCGATCTTATATCCGGTCAGTCTTGCTGCAAGACGTGCATTCTGACCTTCTTTACCGATTGCAAGTGAAAGCTGGTAATCCGGTACAATTACACTTGCTGTTCTCTCATCCGGATCAGCCATTACAGAAATAACCTTCGCCGGGCTGAGTGCATTCTCGATCAGGATTGCCGGGTTATCACTCCAGTTGATGATATCAATCTTTTCACCGCGGAGTTCATTTACAACGGCTCCGACTCTGGCACCGTTCATACCAACGCATGCTCCAACCGGATCTACATCCGGGTCGTTAGACCATACTGCGATCTTGGTACGGGAACCTGCTTCTCTTGCGATGCTCTTGATCTCTACAATACCATCACGCACCTCGGTTACTTCCGCCTCAAAAAGACGCTTAACCAGTTCCGGATGTGTTCTTGATACAAGGATCTTTGGTCCTTTTGTCGTGTTCTTCACCTCTACAACGTAAAGTTTGATACGCTCTGTCGGCTCGAATTTCTCACCTTTTACCTGCTCATTCTCAGTAAGGATCGCATCTGCTTTTCCAAGGTTTACACTGACATTCTTGCCAATATATCTCTGAACCACACCTGTCACGATATCTTTTTCTTTTTCAAAGTACTGATCATATACAACTTTTCTTTCTTCTTCGCGGATCTTCTGAAGAATCAGGTTCTTTGCATTCTGTGTTGCGATACGTCCGAAAGATTTGGACTCAACCGGGATCTGTACGATGTCACCGATCTCATAAGAAGGATCGATCATCTTCGCATCTGCAAGACTGATCTGTTCTACTTTGTCCTCTACTTCTTCTACAACGGTTTTCTCCTGGATCAGAGTGTAATCGCATGTCTCCTTATCCATAATTACTTTGATATTGTCTGCTTTTCCGAAATGATTCTTACATGCATTGATCAGTGAATTCTCAATGGCATCCATCAGAGTATCTCTGCTGATATCTTTTTCCTCTTCAAGAATTGTAAGTGCTTCTAATAATTCGGTATTCATTTCCTTCTTCCTCCTGTCACTAGAAATCGAACGCCAGACGGATCAGTGCGATGTCTGCTTTATCAAATGTCATCGTCTCGCCGTCTTCATATTCAATGGTAACTGTATCTTTATCATAATCTTTTAAGATTCCAATAAACTCTTTCTGTCTGTCGATTGCCCGGTAAGTACGAACCTCTACTTCTTCTCCCAGGCTTCTTGCAAAGTCTTTTTCTTTCTTCAGCGGTCTGCCAAGTCCCGGCGAACTCACTTCCAGAATATACGCTTCATCGATAAAATCCTTCTCATCCAGAATGTCTGAAAGTTCCCGGCTTACAACCTCACAGTCATCGACCATAATTCCTCCCGGCTTATCAATATAAGCACGCAGGTACCAGTTTCCGCCCTCTTTTACATATTCTACATCCCAGAGATCAAATCCATGCTTTTCCACGATTGGGTTCAGAATCTCTTCTGTTTTCTGTTCATATACTTCTTTTTTTGACAATCTGCAACTTCCTTTCTTAATCAGGCTCCAAAAATCTGTCCGATTTTGGTTGTATGACTGGCAAAAAGAAGAGTGAACTTTCGTCCACTCTTCTGCCAGATTTCTTATGTAACTGCATACAGTATAGCACTACTTTTCCTGAAATGCAAGGATTTTTAAAATATATGCCTGATTCTCTTTGTAAAGACGCTTTCCGTCGTTCTCTTTCAGCCATTTAACAACCTGGATATCTGCTGCCCAGTCATCTGCCCAGACTTCATCACCTTCGCCACGCGCCGCTGCTTTTTCTGCAATGTATCCCGCCGGGTTTTCCGTAAGATCTTTCAGTACTTCATATGCTTTTTCATTCTTATCATCCAGATCCTGTATCAAAACAACGGTTTCTGTATCCGGTGTCTTTCCATCGAGTGCCTGCAGCTGTTCATTATATTTTTCCAGATTCTCCAGGCTGTCCTTCGCATCCTCCAGACATTCTGTCAGGATTTCGATCTCCGTTTTTCCAGTACCACCCTTTGCAACCGGGCGGATGGATATTTCTGAATCAGCAGTCGTCTTTTTCAGCTCTGCCCGAATCCTCTCCTCATCGTGATCCATTCTTCCGATATCATATCCAAAGTAAAAACCGCCAATTCCAATCACAACAAGAAGAACGATTGCAAAAATTCTTTTTCCGGATTTTTTCTTTTTCATCTTCCGTCCTCCTTACCCTAATATCGTACCTGCTATAATTCCAAGGATCATTCCGCCGATCCCGGTTCCCGCAAGCGCCGCAAGATATAAGAGTACCTTCACCGCTTTGGATTTCTCCTTTTTCACCTTTGGAAGTGCCGGACCAGGCTCCGGTGTTCGCCTCTCCTGCGTCTGTTCCGGTGTCTCCTGCCGCGGCATTCTTTCGATTTCTTCTTGTGTCGGATAGGCAAACGGCATCACATCTGCTTCAAGAGCTGAAAATAATTTTCCATCAATCCACTGAAAATACTGCCAGATCGCCGCATCAAACATCCGGTGGGTATCCAGAAAATGATACCAGGATTCCACAAAGGTTTTTGTTCGGAAATATTCTCTATACGCCGGTTCCTCCAGAATATCCTTCCAGTGATACAGCTTATTCCGTTCCTTTTCATTCAAATACAGACTGATGCACTGCTCCATGATTTTCCGGACCTCACGGTCATCCGCGCCTTGTCGCTCAGAAGCATCCGCCATATTCTGGAACTGACGGGTCCAGTCACTGTCCCATGTCTGGGAATCTTCCTCTAACTGTACAGGTGGCTCTCCTGCCTCTTCTTCCCGGAAACTTTCCTCAGAATCTTCGTCAGAATGCACAGGAAGTTCTTCATACTGCGCAGAAGATTCTTCTGACTGTGCATCTTCTTTCTGAGGATTTTCCATGTAAGCCTCTTCCGGATTTCTCTCCGGCTCTGCATAATTCCATGTTTCAGATTCCGCTGCTTTTTCCTGCTCCGCTGCTCCCATCTCCATCCGCCGCGGCTCTTCCGGCATCTGTGGCTCTTCCCCTCTTCCCGCATTGCGCTCCGCCCACGCAAGCGCCTCTTCATAGGCATCGTGGATCCTCTGAAATTCCTCCGGATGTTCTTCCGGGTGGAACTCCCGGGACTTCGCCGCATACGCCCGCTTTATCGTTTTCTTTTCCGTTGTTGGTTCAATCCCAAGTACCGTAAAACAGTTCATCACTGCTGCCTCCTCCACTCATCATACAGATAAGCTTCTATCTTGACCGGCACCGATCTCTTCGGTGTATTCTCCACAATATCCAGAAGCTCACTTGTCCTTATATACGCCTTCTCGATCGTCCGCAGATCCTGTGCATTTAATGCAACTGAAAAATCTGCCAGGATCTTGTCCAGATATTTTCGGATTTCTCCGGTGTTTTCTTCGTAAAGACGGTCGCCTCTTTCCAGCAGAAGCCGGTTCTTTTCCTGCTCTCTCGGATGGATCTTAATCTTCTGCAGCTCTTTTCTTCTTTCCTCAATCTGCTCTGGTGTCAGATGGATATTTTTGTTGACGATCACCTTACTGAAATGCTCCTTGGTGCTCACCACGGTCACATCCACTTCCAGAATTCCGTTAATGTCATAGGTAAATCGGACATCCACCGCTTCCCTCTGATCCTCTCTTCTTGCCAGCGGCACCGGCACACGGATCCGCCCGAGCTCCAGATTCTGGTCTGCATAGCGGTGCTCGCCCTGTAAAATCGTGATATCACAGTATTCCTGGAACTGATGTACCGTCCAGTATCGCTCCACCCGGCTGATCGGAAGAACCGAATTTCGCTCAATGATCGGAGACATGATCGCCGGTCCTTTCGGATCCCCGTGAATGATCTCGGTTCCGAGTGTAAACGGACATATATCTGTAAGAAGTACATCCCGCACTGCCTGCTGTCGTTCCTTAATCCCGGCATACATTCCGGCGCCGACCGCAACCGCAACATCCGGATCGATCTCACACCGCGGTCTTTTGCCACTTAAAAACTGCAGATAATTCTGCACGATCTTCATCTTACCGGATCCACCGATCATAATGATCTCGTCAATATCTTCCCATCCATAACCACTGTCGTTCATCGCCCGTTTCAGTGGAATCCCGATTCCTTCCAGCAGCTTTGCAGACACCTCCAGAAGTCCTTTCGCATCCAGTTTCATCTGGTAAATCTGTCCGCCGATCACAACCTCCATCTCGCCCTCCGGCGCATCAGTCAGTGTACGTTTCAGCTTCTCACTCTCCCGGATCAGGCTGGCTCTTTCTTCATTAGTGATCTTTCCTTCATCAATCTGATTGACACTTAGGAATTTTTCCGCAATTGCACGGTTCACATCATCCCCACCGAGATGATTGTCTCCGGCAACTGCCACAATCTCGATCACACTGTCAAATGCATCTACGATCGAGATATCCAGAGTTCCTCCGCCAAAATCAAACACCAGAAAGGTCTGATCCTCCTTAGTCTTTCCAAAGCGATAGGCAAGTGCTGCCGCCGACGGCTCATTGACCAGACGCTCCACAGTAAGTCCGGCAAGCTCTCCTGCCATCTTCGTCGCATTTCTCTGAAAATCATTAAAATACGCCGGAACACTGATGACTGCCTCTTCAACCGGCTCACCCAGGTATTTTTCCGCATCTTCTTTCAGCTGCCGCAGGACCATAGACGACAGATCTGCCGCTGTAAACCGCCTGTTTCCAAGCATAAATGTCTTCTCCGTCCCCATAAAACGCTTGAAACTTGCCACTGTACTTTCCGGATGGGAGATCAGACGCTCTTTCGCCGTTCTCCCTACCAGCATCTCACCGTCCTCATCAATTCCTACTACCGACGGTGTTAAATATTCTCCCAGATTATTTGGAATCAACGTGCATTTATCATCCTGCCACACGCTTACCAGACTGTTTGTTGTTCCAAGATCAATTCCTACCGTTGCCATATGACCGACCTACTTTCTCATTCGTGTTCCTGTTCCATCTCTTTTCGCCCGTTTCAAACGGTTCAGTGTCACTTCTTTTTCATGGAAGATCACCTTGCTCTCCGTTCCTTCTTCAAACAGATATACCTCTTCCACGCTGTCATTTTTCTGTAATTTCATACCGCGCACACCAACTGCACCCTTTTTCTTCTCCGAAACTTCTTCCGCCGGGAAACGGAGCACAAATCCATTCTCCGTCATCAGAACTACATCCTGCACATCCCGGATCGGCCGGATACTTACCAGTGCATCTTCATCCTGCAGTTTCGTTGCCGCGATTGTCCGCTTAGTTACCTGGAATTCACTTCCTGCCACCTTTTTGATCATTCCCTGCTTCGTGACAAACAGAAATTTTGAGAAAAAGAGTTCTCTGTCATCACATAGATATACGATTTCTTCTTTTGTACTGTCAAAATTACTTACATTGTCGATTGGAAATCCTTTGTCCCTGAATTTTCCATAAGGGAGATCCATCACTTTGATCTGATGCATCTTGCCATCCGATGTAAAAAGACACAACTTGCCAGTATTCATACAGCGCAGAATATACTTATTCTCCTTATCTGCCGCTTCCCGGTTACGTTCATAGACGGATCCATCCACCGTCTTTGCATAACCAAATCGATCCATCAGAAGGACAACCTCTTGCTCCTGTACTTTATTTTCCTCAAACACAGCTTCTTCTGCATTCTCGATCTTCGTTTTACGCTTCACGGCATATTCTTTTTTCAGCGCATCCAAATCATCAATGATCACCTGCGCCATAGAATCATAATTATTCAGAATATCCTCATATTTTGCAATATTTGCAAGCGTTGTCTCATGCTCCTTCATCAGCGCCTCGATTTCCAGACCGATCAGCTTGTACAGACGCATCTCCAGAATTGCCTGTGCCTGCCGGTCAGTAAACCGGAGCATGGATGCCATCTTCTCAGATCTTTTCGACTTAAACTTGATCTTCTCCGTCGTACCTGTTGTCAGACATTCTTTTGCATCCCTGATGGACGAGCTTCCACGCAGGATCTCAATGATCAGGTCGATCACGTCACACGCCTTGATCAGACCCTCCTGGATTTCTTTTTTATCCTGCTCTTTTTTCAGCAGCGTCTTGTATTTTCTGGTTGCAAGTTCAAACTGGAAATCTACATGATGTTCGATGATACGTTTGAGTCCCAGTACTTCCGGTCTGCCATCAGCTACCGCAAGCATATTGACACCAAAGGTATCCTCCAGTCTGGTCTTTTTATAAAGCATGTTGATCAGATTGTCCACATCTGCATCACGCTTCACTTCAATTACAATACGGATTCCTTCCTTGGAAGACTGATTGGAAATATCTACGATGTCACTGGTCTTCTTTGTCTCCACCAGATTGCAGACATCGTTCAGAAATTTACCGATTCCGGCTCCGATCATGGTGTACGGGATTTCGGAAATGACGATCTTCTTCCGTCCGCCTTTTATCTCTTCCACATCTACTTTTCCACGAATCTTGATCTTTCCGGTTCCAGTCTCATAAATTTCTGCCAGATCATCTTTATTGACGACAATCCCGCCTGTCGGGAAATCCGGTCCTTTGATGTACTTCATCAGCTGTTTTGTCGTGATGTCATTGTTCTTCATGTATGCCTTAACCGCATCCACAATCTCACCCAGGTTATGTGTCGGAATACTGGTTGCCATACCAACTGCGATTCCTTCCGCACCGTTCAGCAGAAGGTTCGGAATTCTTACCGGAAGAACTGCCGGCTCTTTTTCTGTCTCATCAAAATTCGGTACAAAATCAATAATATCTTTGTCCAGATCGGCAAGATATGCCTCCTGTGTGATTTTCGCCAGTCTTGCTTCAGTATAACGCATGGCTGCAGCCCCGTCTCCTTCAATGGAGCCGAAGTTTCCATGACCATCTACCAGGATCATTCCTTTTTTGAATTCCTGTGCCATAACAACCAACGCTTCATAGATCGAGCTGTCTCCATGTGGATGATATTTACCCATGGTATCCCCGACAATACGCGCGCATTTACGGTATGGTCTGTCATAACGGATTCCCAGCTCATACATGTCATAGAGTGTTCTTCTCTGTACCGGTTTCAAACCATCCCTGACATCCGGGAGGGCTCTGGAAATGATAACACTCATGGCATAGTCAATATATGATTTTTTCATCAGCTCCGAATATTCCGTCCGGATGATCTGTGACTCTTCCATTTTCTCTTACCTCTTCTAGTTTATGTTTTCTGATGCACAGACTTTCCCCTTTTGAAAATCCATGCCTTTCCGATCTGTTTTTAAATATCCAGTTCTGCCTCTGTCGCATTTTCATAAATAAATGCGCGGCGCGGCGGAACTTCTGTTCCCATCAGCATCTCTGTTACACCGGATGCCATACGTGCATCCTCGATCTCGATCCGTTTCATCATTCGAGTTTCCGGGTTGAGGGTTGTCTCCCAGAGCTGCTCTGCATCCATTTCACCCAGACCTTTGTATCGCTGCAGGGTAAAATCGGAATGTGTCTTTCTATATCTCTCCAGTGCCTTATCATCGTAAAGGTACTCTTCTTCTCCCTTTTTCGGCATTGCCTTATAAAGCGGCGGCATTGCCACGTAGACATGACCTTCGTATATCAGTTCCGGCATAAACCGGTAGAATAAGGTCAGCAACAGTGTGGAAATATGCGCTCCATCCACATCCGCATCCGCCATGATGATAATCTTGTCATACCGCAGCTTTGTGATATCAAAGTCATTACCGTATCCCTCTGAAAATCCACATCCGAATGCATTGATCATGGTCTTGATCTCGGCATTTGCCAGAACCTTATCGATGCTTGCTTTTTCCACGTTCAGGATTTTTCCACGGATCGGCAGGATTGCCTGATACATTCTGTCGCGGGCAGTCTTTGCGCTTCCTCCCGCAGAATCTCCCTCAACGATGAAGATTTCACATTTGGATGCATCCCTGCTCTCACAGTTGGCAAGCTTACCGTTACTGTCAAAGGAATATTTCTGCCTGGTCAGAAGATTCGTCTTTGCCTTTTCCTCGGTCTTACGGATCTTTGCTGCTTTTTCCGCACAGGAAAGAACCTTTTTCAGTGTCTCCAGATTCCGGTCAAAGAAACGCGGGATCTCATCACTGGTCACCTTTCCGGTCGCTTTTGCCGCATCCTGGTTGTCCAGCTTTGTCTTGGTCTGTCCCTCAAATCTCGGATCCGGGTGCTTGATCGATACGATCGCCGTCATTCCGTTCCGTACATCCGCACCGGTAAAGTTGGCATCCTTATCCTTTAACACACCAATTTCACGGGCATACTGGTTCATGATCGTCGTAAATGTCGTCTTGAACCCGGTCAGATGAGTTCCCCCTTCCGCATTATAAATATTGTTGCAGAAACCTAGTACATTTTCATGAAATTCATTCACATACTGGAATGCAACTTCCACTTCGATACCTTCTGCTTCTCCTTTATAGTAAACCGGATCGTGGATCACTTCTTTTTTGGAATTCAGATCCTTGATAAATCCAATGATCCCATCCGGTTCATGATACTCGATCCTCTCTTCCTGTGTCTTTCTTTTATCTGTAAATATAATCGTCAGTTCCGGATTCAGGTAGGCTGTCTCATGCAGTCGGCTCTTGATCTCTTCCTCTTTAAATCTCGTCTTCTCGAAAATTGTCGGATCCGGAAGAAAATTGACACAGGTTCCGGTCTTTTTGGTCTTTCCGATCACCGGAAGAAGCCCATCCTCCAGTTCTACCACCGGAATTCCTCTCTCATAACGGTCGTGGTGGACCGCACCGTCACGGCTGATCTTTACATCCATATAAGTAGATAGTGCATTAACAACCGAAGAACCTACTCCATGCAGACCGCCACTTGTCTTGTATGCCGAATCATCGAACTTACCTCCCGCATGTAGAGTGGTATATACGATTCTGGCCGCCGATACTCCTTTTGCATGCATACCTACCGGCACACCGCGTCCATTATCTGTTACCGTTGCAGAACCGTCCTTTTCCAGTGTCACCTCTATCTGTGAACAAAATCCTGCCAGATGCTCATCTACCGCATTATCTACAATTTCGTACACCAGGTGGTTAAGCCCCTTGGTACTGACGCTTCCAATATACATTCCCGGTCTTTTCCGGACGGCTTCCAGTCCTTCCAGAATGGTAATACTCTCCGCATCATATGTAGTCTTTTTTGCCATTTTCTTCCTCTCCTCTTATGATCTATCCTAAAATATCCAGGTAAAATCCTGCGGCAGCAGCCTCCTTACAATTTCCCGGATTCCCTGATCTGTTTCTTCAATTCAGTAAGAAAAATTCTATCTCAATTTCAATCCTCTTGTCAAGCCAAATTGACCTCCCCCGTCATTATAACATATTTTATATCATTAAACTTCTGTAGTTTCCATTCTGTCATAAGAATCCTCCCTCTATCGTCCGGTCAGCACACTATTTAAAAGGTCTGCCAGCACCTCCATGGCATTTCGCATTTCCTCTACCGTGTTGGTCTGCGCGCCCGCCTCAATAAGAAGCATCCGCGGCATCAGATCCATATTGTATTTATAGCCGCGAAGATAGTTTCTCCTTGCAAATCCCGGATATTTTGTTTCTGCCGCAATCTTCATCTGCAGGGAAAATGCAAGATTATCCTGCAAATATGGATTGGCCATTCCGGCAAGGTCTCCGTTTACCCGCGTCCGGCTAAGTCCGTTAAAAAACATGATCTGTGCCGTCGGTTTCCCATTTATCTCTGTCACCAGATGCGTAGTATCCGCCACGCCGTCTCTATGCAGATCGATCACCACTTCGATACTCGGATTTTCCGCAAGGATCTGTTCCACCTCAGGTTTGGCAAATTCATAGGCCTCGCTCCGGTCCAGTTTCCCATTGATCAGATCATATACACCCTCATGATGCATGGTCGGAATCTTGTATTTGTTATTTAAAATCTCCGTCAGATAACGCCCGATCCCTACAATTGAGGTGGACGGATCATTGTCCGAATCTGCAAATGTCTCCTGGGAATGGGTGTGATAGATCAGGATTTTCGAACCGCCCGTACTCAGATCGATCCTCAAATCCTTTCCAAGCAGCTCCGAAGCGTTCAACTCCGAAGGATTGATATAAGTCACGCTGTCCACCGTATAAAAATTGCTCACAAGATATTCAAAATCATTTAGCCGCTCCATCGAAAGATCCATCGTCGGTACGGACGCCTGCCTTGTCTCTTCACTTTTGTCTTTCCCGATAAGCTGTCCATTTTCATCCACCGAATTTTCTTCTTCTGCCTGCTTTTTTGCAAGAATCGCATAGGTAGCCTCATCTTCTGTCAGAAGCTCTGCCGCCTCCCGTTCAGTCACATAATTGCCAAGAGGAATCAGAGCAGATGCCATGTGGACAACAGCCTCCGTCACCCGGATTTCCCCTTGTTTTTTTTCCGTATATGTAACTCCCGGCATATAAAGTCGCTCCGCATTCTCCTGAACACTCTGGATCATCCTGATCTTCCAGGACTTCGGGATCAGTGAACCGCTGCTTTTTGCTTCCAGTCCCCAGATTCCCAAAATCATAATGGCAAGAAGCACACAAATTCTCTGTTCTTTTTTCATCTGCGCGCCTCCCTGCCAGTTTCTGAAGATCGCTGTAGCAAAACCATATCTTTCCAGACTGGATCCTGCCCCAGACCTTTTGTGTCATATTGACATAATATATGCAGCTCACTGCCTGATTATGTCGCTGAAGCTGCAAAAAGCATATTCAGTGCCTCCGAAATCGTATAACTGATTCGCCTGACGGTCTCATCAATATCTTTTGGTGTTACAAACATTCCATTTAAATGTGGCGCGATCAGTTCTTTGATCAGCTCATATTTTTCTGCCGGACTGTATCCTTTGATCACACTTGCCATGCCTTTTAAAGATTCAGATACTTCCACTGCACTGAGCAGATTATCCATCGTATCGCCTACAATGGTTGCCGCATCCACTACAGTCGGCACACCGATTGCAATCACCGGGATCCCGACTGTCTTTTCCGTGATTGCATTTCGGTGATTTCCCACCCCGGATCCCGGATTGATTCCCGTATCCGCAATCTGGATCGTCCGGTTCAGCCTTTTTGAATTTCTCGCTGCCAACGCATCGATCACCAGAAGGATATCCGGTTTTGTCTCTGCCACCACCCCCCGGATCACCTCCACAGTCTCCATTCCGGTCTGCCCCATAACCCCCGGCACGATCGCGCTGACCGACCAGACCTCATCTTCCCCTGTTGCATACTTTCCGTACTCCTCAATGATATGCCTTGTGATATGCAGGTTGTCTACCACATAAGGACCAAGTGCATCCGGTGTCACCTGGCGGTTGCCAAGACCGACCACCAGGATCTTTTCCATCTTTCTTTTAGGAAGCAGTTCTCCAATGAATTTCCGGAGCTGCTGTGAAATCTCCTCATGATATCCTTCATCGGGAACTGCCATTTCCGGTGCCTCGATCGTGATATAGCTGCCAACCGGTTTCCCCATCACTTTTGCTCCGTTTTCGGTCTCAATCCTCACGGTCGTGATGCGGATCTCATTTTCCTCATCATACTCTTCCGTCAAGATCACACCCTGAACCTCAACATGGTCAGATTCAAACCGTTCCTTCTCTTCCAGCGCCAGATCCGTCCTGATATTATACTTTTCAACCATAGTCCTCTCCCATTTCTGTATTTTCTGTCTTATTCACTTAGTTTTTCGCAAAAAATTGGAATTATGTATTGACAAGCAATCTTTCTTCGCCTAAAATAAATAAGTGTGTTCGACGGATGTTCCGTGTCACTTTTCGTCGAATTCAATATTATGATTATATAATTTATGAAATGATAATTTGGAGGTGTCGGAAATGGCTAATATTAAATCCGCAAAAAAGAGAATTTTAGTAACTGAGACAAAGACAGCTAGAAATAAAGCAATCAAATCTAAAGTGAAAACTTATGTAAAGAAAGTTGAAACTGCTGTTGAAAAGAAAGACGTTGAAGCTGCAAAGGTTGCATTAAAAGAAGCAATCTCTGTAATCAACAAAGCAGGAAGCAAGGGTGTTTACCACAAAAATACTTGCGCAAGAAAGATCTCTCGTTTAACAAAAGCTGTTAACGAAATTGCTTAATTCCGGTTTCGAGATAAATAATGAATGATAAAAAGGCAGCCATCCCGTCAGTGGCTGTCTTTTTTGTTTTCATAAATCTTTCAAAAAAGAGTCTGTACTGAAATGCTGCTTGTATTCGGTACAGACTTTTTTTGTCTTCTGATTTTCTCTTATAATTTAGAATAACCGTAGCTGTTCACGATAGCTTCGATCCGCTGTCCTTCTCTGCACTTCGGGCAATCTTCCGGAGAATATGCTCTGTAATGTGGAAGATCACTGCTTGTGAAGATCGTATTGACTTCCATTCCTGCAATCTTGTTGACTGAACTGAAAATTGCGCTGATTCCGCAGACTCTTCCACCGTAGTAGAGAACAGACTCGATTGCTTGTTTGACAGATTTACCGGTTGTGATGGACGCTGCAAGGATCAGAACCTGTTTGTTCTCAACCATTCTCTGTTTGTTGTCACGGAACAGGATCTGTCCGTCCTGATACATCTCCGGGGTAATAATGGAAATGTTGTTTCCTTTGCTGAGTGAGTACTGGTTCTCATCGGCAAGCTGCTCGGCAAGGAAGGTTCCGATCACTTCTGTCTCTTCCATGCAAACGATGGTATCTACCGTTGTGTTAGAAAGGTAAGCTGCTGCAAGAACTTTTGCAGTTTCACGGGCGTTGTTGTGACGGGATTTGACCGTTGACATGTCGATGTAGGTGTTGATGTGGGAATGACTTGTTGCAAAGTGTCCTTTTAAAATTTTAATTCGCGCCTTTGGGTTTTTAGCGGAGCGAAGGTCTTCCAGTCTTTCATCCATTTCTAGTTCCTCCTTTAAGTTGTTTTGGTGGTTTTGACTGGTTTTAGTATAGCACAGAGGGGTGGGTTGTGCAATATGTATATTGCGGGGGAGTATGGTGGAGGAACGGGATGGGTGTTTAGAGGGGACGCCAAACTGGCGCATAGCGCGGTTTGGCTGGGGGGTGTTTGTGGAAGGACGGGACTTTTGTTTTGGGGGGACGCCAAATTGGCGCGGAGCGCGATTTGGCTGGGTGTGTTTGTGGAAGGACAGGACTTTTGTTTTGAGGGGACGCGGAATTGGCGCGGGAGCGCGATTCCGCTGGATGTGTTTGTGAGTTTGTGGGTCGAATGATTTACATACAAGCCGGTCAGAGTCTCACAAGCAGAGCTTGTTCGACCGTTGGCGGCGCCAACTAACTAATCAGAAATAGAAGGAGTCCCGGAAAAGCATGCGAGCATGTTTTTCCGGGACTCCTTCTATTTCCGCTTAGCTGACCGGCTTGTTGCCTATCGCTTAGTTATTGATCAGTTTATCTTCACCATTCCAGCTGTAGAGTTTTCTGATTTCTTCTCCTACTACTTCTGATGGATGTTCTGCGGCTTTCTTTCTCATTGCTTTGAAGTGTACCTGACGTCCTGCCGGTGACATGTCGAGAAGGAATTCTTTTGCGAATGTTCCGTCCTGGATGTCTGAGAGGATCTTCTTCATTGCTTTCTTTGTATCTTCTGTGATGATCTTTGGTCCTGTGATGTAATCACCGTATTCTGCTGTGTTGGAGATTGAGTATCTCATTCCGGCGAATCCGCTCTGGTAGATCAGGTCTACGATAAGTTTCATTTCATGGATGCATTCGAAGTATGCGTTTCTTGGATCGTATCCTGCTTCGCAAAGTGTTTCGAAACCTGTCTGCATAAGGGCACATACACCACCACAAAGTACAGCCTGTTCTCCGAAGAGGTCTGTTTCTGTCTCTACTCTGTATGTTGTTTCAAGAAGTCCTGCTCTTGCTCCACCGATTGCAAGACCGTAAGCAAGTGCTCTGTCCCAGGCTTTTCCTGTGTAATCCTGTTCTACTGCGATCAGACATGGTGTTCCTTTTCCTGCCTGGTATTCGCTTCTTACTGTATGTCCCGGTGCTTTTGGAGCGATCATTGTTACATCTACGTATGCCGGAGGTGTGATGCATCCGAAGTGGATGTTGAATCCGTGAGCGAACATCAGCATGTTACCTTCTTCAAGGTTTGGTTCGATGTCTTTCTTATACATATCTGCCTGAAGTTCATCGTTGATAAGGATCATAATGATATCGGCTTTCTTTGCAGCTTCTGCTGCTGTATATACTTCAAAACCCTGAGCTTCTGCTTTTGCCCATGATTTGCTTCCTTCGTAAAGGCCGATAATGACATTGCATCCTGAATCTTTCAGGTTCAGTGCATGTGCATGTCCCTGGCTACCATATCCGATGATAGCGATTGTCTGTCCTTCTAATACTGATAAATTACAGTCTTCCTGATAAAAAATTCTTGCTGCCATTTTTAATTTCCTCCTATGACTTATTGATTCTATAGAGTTAAAGGCTCCATGCCCCTAGCTTTCTTATGTAACTACTGCTGCATCCCTGAAGGTGCTGCTTTCGAGCTCGTCGCTCTTTTCAAAACGTCTCTCTGCTTTAATCAAACATGATCACATCATCGCTTCCGCGCTTCAGTCCGGTAATACCGGTTCTTGCCAGTTCCAGGATCTCATATCCTTCCAGAAGCTCCATAAACGCTTTCAGCTTTGATTCGGTTCCCGTCAGTTCAATCATCAGACAGTCTTTTTCAACATCAACGATCTTCGCACGGAAAATATCTGCCAGTGAAATAAGGTCTGCTCTTTCAGATGCATTTGCACGAACCTTGATCATAACCAGTTCTCTGCATACTGAATTGCTGTCGTTTAACGGCTTCACCTCAATCACATCTTCCATCTTGCGAACCTGCTTCTCGATCTGTGAAAGAATCTGTTCATCTCCACTTGCTACGATCGTGATCCTTGTAAATCTCGGATCTGCAGTTGTACCTGCGGTAATACTTTCAATATTGTACCCCCGTCTGCTGAACAATCCTGCCATACGGCTTAATAGTCCCGGATTGTTATAAACCAAAATTGAATAAGCTTGTTTTCTCATAACATACTCCTTTACTTTACAAAACAGAGTGCGTTCTGTTTTTTTATTGTAGCAATTGCCACTACCTTTGTCAAGTAGCTTTCTAAAATTTTATCACTTTAATTCGATTTTATCAATTACAGGAACCTCTAATTATCGTTTTCACACTGATTTTTCCGGATTTTGTCAAAATATATCCTTTTATCATCTGGACATATAATTCTTCGATTGCCTGCCGGACTAATCGTTTTTTGTCAAACTCGACTGTTGTCAGCTGCGGGCGGCAAATGAGTGCTGTTTCTTCTTTTCCGACCGCTATCACTTCAATTTCCTTCGGCACCTTGATTTCCAGATCATGCAGATAACCGACAGCCTCTGCTCCCTGTACGGCAGATGCAAATACGAGCATATCTGCGGATAAAGCAAGCCCTGCCAGCCGGATTTTATAGAACATTCTCCGCAGATCCCTGTCTTTTGGAATTTCCAGATATTGTTCTTCTTCAAGACAGCAGCCTTTTTTTGAAAATATTTTCTGCATTCCCTGCCATACCGCTTTTCCGTACTCTTCCGTTCCATCCAGAAACCAGATTCTCCGTTCCTCTCTTTTAAACAGAAACCTTGCGACTTCCTCACCGGCTTTTCCGTAAATCCGGTCTGTTCTGTATATCGCAGCCACCGGAACTGCACACATCTGCCGGATTCTTGTACACTCCTCTTCATTGAGCCAGATACAGATAACCCCATCCAGTTTCCATACCGCCGCATATCGTACAAATTCTTCTGCTGTTTTTACAAAATGCAGCAGCATATAGTATTCTCTCTCATCCAGACTCTTCTCGATCTCACGCAGTATTTCTTCTAATTTTTCACTCTCCTGCTCCCATTCCTGCCTTTTTCCAACAACTACAGCAATCATCCCGGAAGATTTTCCAGAAAGGATACGTGCTCCCATGCTTGGGGCATATTCCTGTTCATCCAGGATCTCCTCTATCCTTTTTCTCGTCTTTCTTGATACTTTTTCCGTTCTTCCATGGATCACATTCGATACAGTTGTTGCACTCACTCCGGCTATTTTTGCAATATCTTTGATCCTGATTTTCCCCTCAGCCATTTCTTTCCCCCACTTATTTCTTTTGTTTTTTCTGTTTCTACTATCTTACACTTCTTTTCTTCTTTCTTACTAATTCGCATTTTTTCGACATCACCTGTAACTTTTCGATAAAATATTTTACAGATCATTGCCCGGATATTCACCTTGTGCTATCCTTAATCTGTTAAATAATTTTTCAGATACAGGAGATTGAATCATGGATGGTATTATATTTGACGTAGACGGCACACTCTGGGACTCAACCGAAGCAGTTGCCAGATCCTGGAATCAGGCGATAGAGGAGAATACGGATTTTTCCCTCTCACTTACAGCTGATGGGCTTAAGTCACTTTTCGGAAAAACAATGGATGAGATCACGCTTGCACTCTTTCCTTCCTGCCCAAAAGAAGAACGTGACCGGATCAGTTATCTTTGCTTTAACTATGAAAATCGGCTGCTTGAAACCGATCACGGTGTTCTTTACCCGGATGTTGCGCGGACACTGGAAAGCCTTTCTCAGAAAACCGACCTTTATATCGTCAGCAACTGCCAGTGTGGATATATCGAAGTTTTTCTAAAAACGATGGGACTCGGAAAATATATCAAAGATTTTTTATGCTTTGGTCAGACACAGGTTCCAAAAAATGAATCCATCCGTCTTCTGATGGAGCGCAATCATCTGCAGGATGTGGTTTATGTCGGAGATACTTCAGGTGATTTTGATGCCTGCCAGAAAGCAGACGTTCCTTTTATTTATGCTTCGTATGGATTTGGTGATATTCCGGATTCACCAAGACAGATTGGCGCAATCGGGGAACTTCCTGCTCTTCTTGGACTGTAGATTTTCTCTGTTTATGTTCCTGGTTCAGGATTATATAGCAGTTTTTTCCATCATTCAGCATCTGCAGAATCTGCCACCGGTAGTTTCCTTCCATACACATGACAATATAAAAAGATCAGAGTCTGATAATCACATTTTTTATCATTCTCTGATCTTTTTATATTGAATTCTTTCCAGTGGATTTTTCCTTTTCTTTATTCCACATCCTCTTCATCAAATTCACACACCACATAATACCCCTGCGGTGTCTGCTTTACGTCAATCACCTTTCCCTGTCCTGACTTAAGTCTCTGCCATGAACGATAATTAGCGCTCATTGCCACAGCCGGCTCAATCGTATAATAAAAATACGCAGCTACAACGCCCTCTGTCACATCAACAATCTGTCCGGGTTCAACCAGTCCCGGACGCTCCATTTTAAATTCCATCTGTCTCATTTCCGCCTGATACCTGCCTCTTTTTCTATATTGTATTCGTTTTTTCTTGTAATTGCAAGTATTTACACAGTCTGTTTTGTGACGAAGCTTTGAAGTAGAACGCCGCTGTCAGGTGGTCTTTTTAGCCACCTGATTTAAAACAACTGAAATCACATTATCCTTCGTTCTATTCGGATTTCTTACACTGTTTTTCATGCAGAACTTCCGGAACGATCATATAATGCTCCTCAATCAATTTTGCTGTCTTTTCAACAGGCAATTCTTTTATTCCTTTTAAAAGGATCTCATGATTGTAGCGAAGTACATCAAAGGGGATGATGGATTCAACACCCATTGTATAATATCCGCACAAATTGCTTTCCCGGAGCATTGCCCATATTTTATATAAGGTTTCGCACTTTGCTGCCCGAACAATGCATGAATGAAACTGTTCATCATAACACATAATGTGGTACACATCTTTTTCTTTCGCAGCTTTTTCCATCTGGTCCAGACACTCATCCATTTCCCGTTCGATTTCTTCCGGAAGTTTTCCGGCAATGATCCTGATTGCCAGAACTTCCAGGGTAGAGCGGACAAGATATTTTTCCTGCATTTCTTCATAGGAAATCGTCTTTACTGTACTGCCTTTATGAGACTCATAAACAACAAATCCTTCCTCCCCGATATGACGCAGGGCTTCTCTGACCGGTCCCCGGCTTACATGAAACTTCTCCGCAATATCTTCTTCTACAATTCGTTCCCCCGGTTTGATCTTCCCCCGAATGATGTCTTCTCTTAACACATCAGCGATTTGCTGCCAAAGAGTTTTTCTTTGTATTGATGCCTTCCTGGTATAATCCATTCATTCTTCCTTTCAGATTTTTGCAGTTTTTTTATAAAAAGAACAGGCTGATCCCCACAATTACTGCCAGTGTAATGGCCAGAGCCGGCCAGAGTGCCCAGAATGCCCCCAAAACCATTGCCAGATAATCTCCCTTTTCAAAAACAATGTTCTGGTCACTCATCTGCTTTTTAAATTCCAGGAACTTTTTATCCTGTTCTTCCAACTGTCTTCCTCGTTTGCTGTATCCTCCAAAAAAGCTCATGCTAATTCCTTTCTGATTTTATGAATCCTTTTCTACTCCGAGTGGATTATGACAGGCTACAAAATGTCCAGGTCTCATTTCCACAAGTTCCGGTGTAATATGCTTACAGATTTCTGTACAGTATTTGCATCTTGTATGGAACTTACATCCTTTCGGCGGATGAACCGGACTTGGGATATCTCCTTCAAGCGGGATCATCTCTCTGTTAGAATCTACGTCTGTCGTCGGAATTGCTGATAACAGCGCTTCTGTATATGGATGTGTAGGGTGATCAAACATTTCCTGTGACTTTGCAAGCTCTACGATGTTTCCAAGGTACATAACACCAATTCGGTCACTGATATATTTTACAACACTCAAACCATGTGAAATAAATAAGTATGCAAGATTGTCTTCGCTTCCGAGATCTTTCAGAAGGTTGACGATCTGCGACTGAATGGAAACGTCAAGTGCGGAAACCGCCTCATCGCAGACTACAAATCTTGGTTTCAATGCAAGTGCACGTGCAATACCGATTCTCTGTCTCTGTCCACCGGAGAACTGATGTGGATAACGATGGATCATATATGGTGCAAGTCCACATTTTTCCATGACTTCCATAACATACGCCTGCATTTTTTCATCATTTTTCTTAAAAATGCCATGTGCAAGAAGACCTTCTCCGATGATCTGTCCAACTGTCATACGCGGATTCAGTGATGAGTATGGATCCTGGAAGATCATCTGCATATCTTTACGTAGGAAACGCATTTCTTGTGTTTTCAGTCTCGCAAGATCTACTCCATTATCACGGTATGCTTCGTATTTTGTAAAAGCTTCATCGTTTTTATATTTACTGCGGAGTTCTTCTAACTTCTTCTCCGCTTTTTCAAGTTCCACTTTCTTCTCTGCGATTTCTTTTGTCTTATCGACACCTTCCATCTGGTTTTCTTCATTTAAACCACTGATTACTCTGGCAACTTTGAATTTTTCAAGCAGTAACTGTTCTGCTTCTTTTGTGTCATCTAAGCTATAGAATCCACCAATGATCTGAACAAGATTCAGGAATTCCATATTACATTTCTTCTGGATATTTTCACATTCAGCCTGTTTCTGGAATTTTTCCGCAGAATCTTCCATTTTTTCATATTCCGCTTTTAATGCTTCTGCCTTCGCTTCTAATTCGGCAATTTTCTTTTTACCAGAAGAAATATTTTTGATTGTTTCGTCTACATAAAGCGGTGCCATATCGGTAAGAGTTCTGCCGTAATACATTGTCTTACCTTCTGTCTGTTTGTAGATCTGAAGTAAAGTTCTTCCAAATGTTGATTTTCCACATCCAGATTCTCCAACAAGACCAACTGTTTCTCCTTCGTAAATATTCAAAGTAATTCCGTCATTGGCTCTTACATACTCCTGCTCTTTCTGGAATAACTTTGTTTTCTTAAGTGGAAACCACTGTTTCAGATCCGTGACCTTCAAAAGCACTTTCTTTTCATCATTATTTTGCATGGCGTGCCTCCTTATCCGGGTAGAAACAACGAATCAAGTGATTGTCTTCTGCCAACTCTAATTTTGGTTCTTCATTCATACATTTCTCTGTTGCATATTTACAACGCGGAGCAAATTTACATCCCTTCGGAAGATTGAGCGGATGAGGTACTGCTCCCGGAATTGCCTCAAGTCTTGCTCCGACCGGTGTATCCAGACGTGGAATTGAAGTCATAAGTCCTTCCGTATATGGATGTGAACAGGTTGTCTCTTTTGCAAAAATAGTTCTTGCTTTACACATTTCCACAACCTGACCACAATACATAACTGCCACTTCATCTGCCATCTGGTTGATAACTCCAAGGTCATGTGTAATGAACAGAATAGAGGTCCCTTTTTCCTTTTTCAGTTCATTCATCAGCTTTAAGATCTGTGCCTGAATGGTAACGTCCAAAGCAGTAGTCGGTTCGTCAGCGATCAGAAGACTTGGTTCGCAGGCAAGAGCCATGGCGATCATAACTCTCTGACGCATTCCACCTGACAGCTGATGCGGGAACTGTTTCATAACAGATTCCGGATTCGGGATCTTAACAGCTTTTAACATTTCAAGTGATTTCTCACTTGCTTCTTTTTTTGTGATTTTCTGATGGGTTAAATAAACTTCATTTAACTGTTTTTCGATCGTATATACCGGGTTCAAACTTGTCATCGGTTCCTGGAAAATAACGGAAATCTCATTTCCACGAATCTGGTACATATCATTGATTGTACACTCCGCAAGATTTCTTCCCTTGAAAGTAATTGTACCGCTGTCGATATATCCGTTTCCATCCAAAAGTTTTAAGATACTCATTGCCGATACACTCTTTCCACTTCCGGATTCTCCTACGATACCTAATGTTTTCCCAGGCTCTACTCGATAGGAAACACCGTTGACCGCTTTTACAATTCCTTTTTTTGTCTTAAAAAATGTATGTAGATCATCTACTTCCAATAAATATGCCATCGTTATTCCTACCTTTCATTTGCTTTCGGGTCAACTGCTCTACGAAGTCCGTCACCAAACAAGTTGATACTTACAGTACAAAGTCCTAATACAACTGACGGGAATACCCATCTCCACCAGTACTGTGAGATAACTTCTGAAGAACGACAGTTGTTCAGCATATTTCCCCATGAAGGAATTGGCTCTGCAACACCGAATCCTAAGAATGATAATCCGGATTCTGTCAGCATACAGGTTGCAAATGAGATTGTTGCCTGTACGATAATGATCGTCATTACGTTCGGTACGATATGACGGAAAATAATATTCTTTTCTCTTACACCCAGTGCTTTTGCAGCGACAACGAATTCTTTGTTACGTTCTGCAAGCACCTGTGCACGGACAAGACCTGCGATACCGGTCCATCCGAGGAAACCGAGGATCAACATGATCATGATGATTCTTCCGACATCAGATACTTTATTTCCGATCAAAGCTGAAAGAATCAGTGCCAGCGGGATAAACGGAAGGGATCCGACAACCTCTGCCAGACGCATAAGAAGGATATCCACAGTTCCACCGTAGTATCCGGAAATACCCCCTACTAAGATACCGATCGCAAACTGGATGATAACAGCGATGAATCCGACTGTCATAGTCATCTGTCCACCCTTTAAGATACGGTAGAATACGTTTCTTCCAAGATTATCTGTTCCAAGTAAGTAACCTTTCAGTCCCCATGTCACAACAGAGCCGTCTTCTTTGATAATACAGTTCTGATAATAGCCGGAAGCTAATTTTGCAATATTGGTTGCCTTAGCAGGAACCTTTGCCTGATTATTTTCATTTCCGCCCCAGGCTACTGCGTTTCCATCTTCTGTCACAACAACAAGATGGTTACGTCCACCTGAAATATCCACTGCTTTGCCCTGCACTTCTTCCGGTACGGAGAAAATATGGTCGTGATTGTTTCCCCAGACTTTTACAGTACCATCTTTTAATACAGCTGCTGCTGCTTTATCTGTTAAAGCGATTTTTTCTACTTTTCCCTGAATCTCTTCCGGTACATTATCTAAAGCAGTTTCTTTCTTTGCAAGCGAGATGACTTTTCCATCCTTTGTAAGGGCAATGGCTGTCTGAATATTTGCTTTTACTTCTTTGACTTTTTCGTCCTTTACATTAGCTGTAGAAATATCAACTGCACTTGTATTTCCCCATGAAACAACTTTTCCGTCTTCTGTTACAACAACGGATACCTGATATCCTGCTTCAATGTCGGCAATTTTTTTGCCTTTCAGTTCCGGCGGAATCACATTAAGACCCATTCGGTTGAAGCCCCAGGTGTATAAGTTACCTTTATCGTTGATTGCTAGCACGTGGTCCTGACCAACTGCGATATCAACAACTTTTCCCATATCAGCCGGAATTTTTTTCAGGTTTTTCGTTAATTGTCCCCACTCATAAACGTAACCGTCTTTGTCTACTCCTACACCATATGTCGGACCAAATTCAATCACTTCGGCATTGTCTTTTAAATCTGACGGAACCGAAAGAAATGAAAATCCCGGTGCGATATTTTTCTGTGTTGGATCCTGATAGTTTAAATCCTGGTGAAACCAGATCGGAAGGATGAAGCACATTGCAAAAATTGATACAAATACGATCAATCCTCCCATAGCCAGTTTGTTTTCCAGCAGATTTTTTATAATCGTACGAAAAGGACTTTGCATCTGTTCTTCTTCAAGAACGGAACGCTGTTCTTTTTCTTTCTTCTTTCCAAATAACATTTGTCTTCCTCCTAATCGAGTTTAATTCTTGGATCAACGATACAGTAACATAAGTCTGTGATCAGGTTTGCAGCAAGTCCTAACAAAATGTAAAACATCTGCATGGACAGTGCGACTGTATAGTCATGCTGGTTCAAGGAATCGATCAGAAGTTTTCCGACACCTTTCCATGAGAACAGAGTCTCAATGATAACCGCTCCACCAAAAATACCTACGATAGAGCCTACGATCCAACCTGTGATCGGGATCATCGCGTTACGGAACGCATGTTTGTAAATAACAGTTTTTTCTTTCAGACCTTTGGCACGGGCTGTTCTTACATAATCCATAGATAATGCATCAAGAAGAGCTCCTCTGACATAACGGATCAGACCACCGATACCTGTCAGACATACAATAATAGGAAGTGCCATATGATATAAATAATCTAAGAATGCACGGAAGCCTGTAAAATTTGCACCCGTTGTGACCATTCCACTGATTGGAAAGATCGGAATTTTAATTGCAAACAGGTAGATAAAGATCAGTGCCGAAATAAATGAAGGAATACTGATACCGATCATAGTTGCTACCTGGAGTGATGTATCAAACACCGTGTCTTTTTTTACCGCACATTTGATTCCCAGCGGAATTCCGATTGCGAAAAGGAAAATATAATATACAACGTTCAGGGCGATTGTATTTTTCATCGGAGGTCCGATCAGTTCTTTAACCGGAATACGATATACGGTAGAGTAACCGAAATCTCCCTGTAAGATATTTCCCATCCAGCTTAAATACTGAACCGGAATCGGTTTATCAAGTCCGAGACGTACTCTTGCCTGTTGATAAAGCATCTCATACTGTTCCGGTGAAACACTCTGCTTTTGTCCCTCGACCATAAGTCTGGCAGGGTCACCAGGTACCATTTTGAAAATACCAAACAGTAAGATGGAAAGCAGGAAGAATACTATAATAATATAACCAAGTCTTTTCAATATGTATTTTGCCATAATGTAGTTTTCTCCTTCTGGATGAAATAGTTATTCCTGAATTATTCATGACATGTGATTCCGTCCGAACCATTACCATAATTTTGTTTTCGTATAAAGAAAAGATACGGGAAGACAGAACATTTCCCTTTGTTCTGTCCTCCCTGTTTTGTCATGCATATCAAAAGTTAATAGAATTGATCTATTCTGATGAATCCTTTATGCTTATTCTTCAAAGTATGCATCTAATACCATTGCTCCCCATCCCACATGAGCTCTAGGAACGAAATTCTTAAGCTTCGGATTGAAGAACATATAAGAAACTCCTGATCCCATTGGAAGACTTGGAAGTTTTTTGTTGTATGCCAGCTGGAATTCTCCATATAATTTTCTGAATCCGTCAATGTCTTCAGAATCAACTTTCTGCATCTCTTTACCGATTGCTTTTAATTCCGGATCGGAAATGTAGTTAACATTCCAGCTTCCCATTAAACTCGGATCGTCATCGAAACAGTTCCAGTAGAAGAGAATTTCCGGAATTCCGATACTACTGTAGAAAATGTTATATTCTGGTTCATCGATACCCTGGCGATTCAAATGGTTGATCATAAGTGCAAAGTCCATAGATGTGTATTTGTATTCCATACCGATCTTTTCTGCTTCCGGTGGGATTACTGTGTTGTAAAGTTTTGAGTAGTCATCTTCGCAGCATGCTACTTCAACTTTTAATTTCATCAATTCACCATCTACTTCTTTATAACGGTATTTGTCTGTACCTTCTTTGTACTCTTCACCTTTTTCGTTCAGTGTCCAACCACCATCGATGAGTTCCTGTTTTGCTTTATCAAGGTCATATGAGTAATGAATCAGTTCAGATTCAATATCATCTTTGATTGCTGCAAAATCTGTTGTAGCATCTGTTGCATAACAGTCTACCACTGTACCGTATCCGCCTGTTAACTGTTTGTTGATTTCATCACGGTCTACGATATAAGCGATTGCACGTCTTACTTCTTCAAACTGTGTCGGTCCAAAGTCACACATATAACGCATCTCGTTGATACGTGTTCCCGGTACAAGACCATAGTTTGCATCTAATTTTCCTTCTTCTACTTTTGTTAAAGCAGCTTCGATCTTTTCTCCTGTACCTGCTGAGTAGAAATCAATTGTTCCTTTTTCAAATTCGTCACGGATTGTTTCATCTGCAACCGGTTTGGAAATAATTGTCTGGATATGTGGTTTTGTTCCATCATATGTTCCAAGGTATTCTTCGTTGATTTCAAGTTCAACAGTTTCAGTTGTAAGGTCAACACTCTTTAATTTGTAAGGTCCGCATACAACCGGTGCTTTGTAACGGAATCCTTTATCCGGATCCAGCAAGGTTTCTCTGATGAGATCTTCTGTAAATCCGTCTGTAAGGTATGCTCCGTTTCCATCATCTTTCACGTCGCATCCAGGAGCGATTGCTGCAAGCGGTTCCGGTCCATAGGCAACATTTGCCATCTCATAGTAGTTCGGAAGCTGATCTGCACTGATTGTCATAGAAAATTCGTAATCCCCAAGAAGGTTAACACCTGCAAATTCTTTTGTTGTTCCCTGTACATGATCGTTGTATCCAACTAAAGCCCATCCGTATGTTGCATCACCTTCACAGGCTGCAAATTCCGGAGAAGAATGAAGCAGAAGACTGAATACATAATCTTTTGCTGTGATCGGAGAACCGTCACTCCATTTCAGGTTATCATTGATTTCAAAACGGTATGTCTTGCTTCCGTCATCGTTTTCGATTACTTCGTGATCTTTAACAACAACCGGGTCCCAATCAAGAACATAATCACGATTGTAATCAGCGAGGGCGTAACCACTCATCAGTCCGATAAATCCAGAGTTCGTTGCACTATTTGTCCATCCGCCGTACATATCCGGTGATAAGGTACCTGGTGAAATTGCAACTACAACCTGTCCTCCTACAGGTGCATCTTCCGGCGGTGCACTCTGCATATCTTCGGTTACCTCAACTCCAACCTGTTTGCTTTCACCATCATCCTGATTATTCTGGTTCTTGCTGGAAGCCCCTCCACCGCCACAGGCTGTGACCGAGAGTACCATGATACCAGCCAGCATGAGGGCTATCATTCTCTTTTTCATTTTGCATTCCTCCATAAATGTAAACTTTGTGTTAAGACAATTATAACATTTTGCCAATTAAACATCTATTATCGTTTTCGTTTTTGTGCATTTTTGTGAAATACGACGTATTTTTATTGTATACAAAAAAACAATTCTTTCATGGACGGATTTTACTACATATATTGGCGATATCTGTTTTTCATTCACACACATTCAAATTGTTAACAGTCTACAATTTGTGCATTTTTAACAAATTGTTAAATGTTGACATTTGACTAAAAACAAAAAGTAGAACGCTTATTCTGCTTTTTTTCATCAATCTTTTTGTTATCGCGATAAGAGTACGACGGTTTCAACGTGCTCCGTAAACGCAAACATTTCCACCGGCTGTATCTTTTTTACCTGATATCCTTTTTTTGTCAGATACTTCAGATCTCTTGCCAGTGTCTCCGGATTGCAGGAAATGTACACTATCTTCTCCGGTCCCATCTTCACTGCAGATGCCATAAATTTTTCATCACTTCCGGCTCTCGGCGGATCCATAAACAGCACATCCATACTATTTCCCTCTGCTGCCATCGTCTCCATAAACTCCCCGGCATCTCCCTGGAAAAATCTCACATTCCGGATCTGATTCTCTTTTGCATTTAATATTGCATCCTTCACGGCATCCTTATTAAGTTCCACACCGACTACTTCTTTTGCATGTCCCGATGCGATCAGACCGATCGTTCCGATTCCGCAATAGGCATCGATCACGCTTTCTTTCCCTGTCAGATGTGCAAATTCAATCGCTTTCTGATAAAGGATCTCCGTCTGCACCGGATTTACTTGATAGAAGGACTTTGGTGAAATCCGGAAAGTGCACCCGCAGAGTTCATCCCGGATAAATCCTTTCCCATATAACACTTTTTCTCTCTCCCCAAGGATCATACTGGTCTTTCTGTCGTTGATATTAAGGACAACCGTTGTAATCTCCGGATGCTCTTTTCTGAGTGCTTTTACGAAATTATTAGACGATGGAAGGATTGGTGATCCAAGCACCAGAACCACCATAATCTCTCCGCTTTTAAACCCTCTTCTGATCAGCACATGACGGAACAGGCCATATCCTGTATCTTCATCGTAGGTTTTGATCTTAAAAGATTTTAAAAGTCCCCGGATCGTCCGGATGATCTCCTGACTCTTTTTGTCTTCGATTAGACAGTTTTCAACAGGAACGACCCGGTGTGTCTTCGCTTCATAGGTTCCGGATACGATATTTCCCTTTCGGTCCCTGTCGAATACGGCGTGTACTTTATTTCTGTAATAATACGGATTCTCCATTCCGATGATCGGTTCTACTTTTCCGTATTTTGACAACAGAGCGTTCACCATTTTCTGCTTCTTTTTCAGCTGCTCCTTATATGGCACTCCCTGATACTGGCATCCTCCGCATTTTTTTGCCACTTTACAGGCTTCCGGTTCTGTCTGTTTTTTCTTTTCTTCCATTTTTTACCCTCTCTTCTTTTTTCATTCTTTTCTCAAAAGAGATCCGGCATATTATCCAGATACAACTCTTCTCTGACCTGGAGATGGTAATATGCTTTTTTTGTATCTGATGTATTCATTCTTATTATAATCCTTTTAATCATTCAGATCCGTCTGGAATCTTGATAAATGTTCATACGGCAGGATCAGTCTCCCCCTGTATAATCCGCATCCGTCATTGATGAGACTATTATTTGCCGCAGCAAACATATTAACTTCCAGATCCTTCAGTTCCAACCCCAGAAGCCGCATTCCTCTTTCGTATGCCTCATCAAAATAAATGCATTCTCCTTCCGGAATAGCTTCTCTTCTTGCCCTGACTCTTTCCTGTTCCTTCTCGTAGGCCTGGTGATTTGCCGCTCCAATCTCCGCTATATCATCCATCTTCTTTGTCCGCAGTTGTACTTCCATGTAACTTCTCGAACAGTTATCATAAAACGTGATGTGGAGTGATTGATAGCTGCCTCCGCTTCCATTGGAAATATAATCCCGATAATAAGGTTTCACCGCCTCATCCATAAAAGGAGATGTACTTTCAAGCACCCCTTTTGCAGGTTCTGCCGTAAATCCTCTTTCCTCCAGAAACCCCGGAAGAACATTCGCGATCCTGTATAAATACTTGATTTCCTCTTCTTCTCGCAGTTTGTCATCCCTGATATGGCATTTTGGAAGAGAAATTACCAGACGGTATGCGATAATATCCCGAAAGCAGCTCAGTTTTTCCCTTAGGTCAGGCACCGGCGGATAGGTATGATGTTTTTCATAATAATCATAAATATATTCTACAATATACCCGTTGAATTTTTCCTCTGCGCGGATCAGGGACTTGATCCTTCCTTTAAAAGTAAAAGCAAGCAGAGGATATTCCTGTACCATGTATTTATAAAAATCCCTGATTTTCTGCGACTGTGCAGTAAGGAAATCATTGTGTTCAAGCAGTTCCCTGAACTGGATCAGGAAATTGGAATGGATGAGATCTATTTCATTGTGATTCTTCTTTGCTTCTTTCTTCAGATCCACTGTATAATTTCTTAAAATCCGAAAAATCGTATCACCTGAATATAAATAGTCATTTAATGTGATCATACGTTCCACCCTTTCTATTTGATTTTCTTATACAGTATAGCAGAATCTGGCTGGATTGGATACCGTTTTGTTAAATAGAAGCAGGGATTGATCTGCTGCATATAATCCAGCAAGGTCAATCCCTGATTTATCATATTTCTAAAATAAAAGCTGAAGCCCCATAGCAATGATCCACATATACGCACATGTCTTCAGAATCATCAGTAATCTACTTTTGGTTTTGTTTTACTGAATAGTGTTACCGGAGTGTAGCATCCAAAGGAGATAATGATAGCGGCAATCAAATCAAAAATCAAATATCCGACATCAAATGCTCCTTTCGGATCTGCTTACGAAGAACATGCTGCCATCAAGGATACTGCAGCAGAGGTAAGAGCGCTTCGCAAAAACGGAATTCATGTATCCGCCGTCTTTATGGGAAACGATGGCGAAGTGACAAATGCTAAACAGATTTACGGAAAAGAATTTACCAGGATCCGCCAGATTGATCAGCTTTCAAAAGCAGCTGGACGTCTGATTCAAAAAGAGACCCGGGAGTTATATAGTTAGTTACTTGTGGTTTTCCAGCTCCAGAACAACCACTTCACAGCTCCGTAAATTCAATGAATCCTTTTCACAATCTACCGTTCCATCTATACGGTTCGATAACCATACTTTTTCGATTTCGCTCTTCAGTTTGATTGTTGCAGCATCCTTTCCGAAATTAGCAGCCACAAGAATGCACTTGGATTCATCTTTACGGTAAAATGCCATGACTCCGTCCACATTTTCATATTCCGGAAGAAATTCTCCATAGGTAAATACTTCTTTCAGTTCATCCGATTTACGCAGTGCAACCAGTTTGCGATAATAATTCAAAACTGAATCTGGATCCTGTTCCTGAGCTTCCACATTCACGTCTTTAAATAAAGGATTTACCTTTAACCATGGAGTTCCTTTTGTAAAACCGCCATTTTCCCCGCTCGTCCATTGCATTGGTGTTCTTGCATTGTCACGGCTCATACGGCTGCATACTTCCAAGGCTTCCTGATCCGATAATCCCGCTTCACGGGCAGTATGATACTGGTCTTTTGTACTGATATCATCAAATTCCTCCATGCTGTTCCATTTGGCATTTCTCATACCGATTTCCTGCCCCTGGTAAATGAAAGGAATTCCTCTGAGGAGAAGGCTTATGGTACCAAGCATCTTGATTCCATCCGGTGTCTGAGCATAAGATGGCAAAAATCTGGATGCCCCTCTTGGCTCATCGTGATTTTCAATGATATTCGCCTTAAAGCCATACTTCTGTGTTTCTAATTGTGCCTGAATGATCGCAGCTCTCCATTTCGCAAATTCCAGCTTCGGAGCATCATACCATCCATGTTCTCCATCAGTGAGCGTATGGGCGCTAAAATCAAATATCGTTGAAAAATGACCGGTTTCTCCAATAAATTCCGGTAATTCATCCGGTTTCATGTTAAATACTTCTCCGACTGTAAAGGCATCATACTTTTCAAAAGTTGATTTTTTCAGATCTTCCAACAGCTCTCCTACTCCGTCTACACTTTCAACCATCTTCCAGCAGCTTGCCAGACCATCTTTCCCATCCGGTGCAAAATCAGGAAAGTTCAGATCCTTCTTAATGTTTATGATCGCATCGATTCGAAAACCGGAGAGACCTTTTTCCAGCCACCAGTTGATCATTTTGTACAGTTCCTGCCGTAACTTCGGATTTTCCCAATTCAGATCCGGCTGTTCCTTTGCAAACATGTGAAAATAATATTTGTCCGTTCCCGGTACCTTTTCCCAACAGCTTCCTCCAAAATAGGAACGGTAATTGCTCGGTGGATTGCCGTTTTTTCCCTTGCGGAAATAAAAATAATCCGCAAACGCTCCATCTGGATCAGCAAGTGCTTTCTGAAACCACTCATGTTTATCGGAGCAATGATTAATAACCAGATCCATAATAATATGCATGTCTCGTTTTTTTGCTTCTGCCAGCAGTTCATCAAATTCTTCCATTGTTCCGAATTCTTCTGCAATTGCATAGTAATCCGCAATATCATATCCCTGGTCTACAAATGGTGATTTATAAATAGGTGATAACCAAATAATATCGATTCCTAATTTTTTCAGATAATCCAGTTTAGAAATAATTCCTCTCAGATCTCCGATTCCGTCTCCATTTGTATCCATAAAACTCTTTGGGTAAATCTGATACGCTACTTTGTCATGCCACCACTTTTTTTCCATTATTATCAACCTCTTTCATCTATAATCTTAGTATTTGTTCGCCATTGCGTTATTGCTCTAGCTGTATTATACTGCTATTATAAGATCTTATTCTTGACAAATCTTGCATTATTTTTTCATTGTATAACACAATACTGCTATTATAGAGAGGGCAAAAAATGAAAACGCCACATTCACTTATACCGGAGCAAAAAGAAAATATCAAACATGGAGAAGTTTATTTTCCAATCCAGAAGTATATTACACAGCTGACAAAAGAAGCACCTGTCATAACAATGCACTGGCACGAGGAAGCAGAGCTTACCCTTATAACAAAAGGTTCCTGTGTCTACCAGATCGATTTAATTGAATATGAAGCAAGTACCGGGGATATCCTGTTTATTCCTCCCCTGCTGCTGCATTCCATTATCCTGAAAAGCAGTCAGGACTTCTGTTCGGAAACCTATGTATTCCATATGAATCTTTTGGGAGGAAATACTGCAGACATCTGTTCTACCCGCTACCTTACGCCCATGGTAAACCACGAATTATCTTTACCCTGTCTCATTACCGCGGATCATCCTGCATATGATTCTCTTTGCAAGTCTTTTGCACAGCTTGCCTCCCTTTACGATACCCGGATGTTTGGATATGAACTCGCCATAAAATCTTATCTGCTGCAGACACTTTTTCTTCTGCTCCAGTACAGCAGCACAAGCTTCTCCACGGAATCAGACTCTTCCGACAAATTAAAAATTGTACTTGATCATATTGATCTGCATTATGCAGAAGCTCTGTCGGTTTCTGAACTTGCAAAGCTATGTTATTTCAGCGAGTATCATTTTATGCGTTTTTTCAAAAAACACATGAATATGACCTGCATTCAGTATATTAACAATATCAGACTGGAAAAAGCGGTAGAGTTATTTGAACACGGTAACACCTCCATATTAGAGGTATCTTTATCTGTTGGCTTTCATAATCTTTCTTATTTTTACAGAGCATTCAAAGCAAAATACCATATGACACCACTGGCTTTTATAAAAAGATTAGAACTGGATTCTGTATAAACTCATTCCCTGAGCGATTTTATATTTTCTTTAAATCCTGTTATTTTTTACGATAAATCCGAATCATCAAAGGCGTTTCTACCAAAAGCATGGCAATCCAGCCTGCCAGATAGGAATATGGCAACGCTTCAATTCCAAAGTTCCACAACAAAATCATAGGTGCTGCTGCAATGACTCGGACTGCCATATTGGTAAAACTGCTCATCAGTGTCACCTTCAAGTCTCCGATTCCACGGAAGAATCCTTGAATTGCATTCGTAACGGCCGGAAGAATATACATCACAGCAATCAGATGCAGATAAATGACACCATGTCCTATTACTTCCTCATCTTTTACGAAAAGTGCCATTAGTTCTCCGGCAAATACCTGGCAGATCACCATAACAGCTGCTCCATAAACAATTTCCAGAATCATTCCACAACGAAATCCCTCCCGCATACGGTCATTTTTTCCGGCTCCCTTATTCTGCGCCATAAGTGCCGTCATGGCATGGGCAATATTCTGTTCCGGTGTAATTGCAAAGTCATCAATCCGATTGACCACCGCAAAAGCTGCAGCCACGGAAACTCCCATAGTATTAACCAGCGCCTGGATCGCAATTTTTCCCATTTGCACGGTGGCCTGCTGCATGGCGGATGCCCATCCGTAAGCAATTGTTTTCTTCAGCAAACGTGAATCGAATACCAGCCATTTCTTACCCAGACGAAGAATCGGTACTTTTTTCTGTATATAAATAATACAGAACAGGCAGCACAGTGCCTCACTAAGCACTGTTGAAATGGCGCATCCATTGCTTCCTGCCTTTAGTACAATGACAAAAAACAGATCTCCGAATATATTCAGGACTGCACTGATAATTAAGAAATACAAAGGCGATGCACTGTCTCCCAAAGCTCTTAAGGTACTGGAAAAAAAGTTATACAAAAAGGTGAACATTAATCCCAGAAAAATAATCCGTAAATACTGCCGCGTCATCTCCATAATCGATGCATCTACCTGCAGCAGATGCAGGATCGGTACAGCAAATACCACGCAAAATAAAGTCAGAAAAAATGAAAAAACTACTCCCGACAACATGGTTGTACTGATCTGCCTGTGCAAAGTCTTATAATCCTTTGCCCCATACTGAATTCCCATGAGGATACTTGCCCCCATACATAATCCATTTAAAAACAGTATCATAAGCGTACTGATCGGATTACAGATACCAACTGCCGCCAGCGCTTCTTTCCCCACAAAATGCCCTACGATGATGCTGTCCACCGCATTATAAGTCAGCTGAAACAGATTTCCCAAAACAAGCGGCACAGTGAAATTCACAAGAATCGGCATGATTTTCCCGGTTGTCAGATCTTTTGTCATCTCATTCCTCTCCTTCGGTAAAATTTAAAATTAATTCTCTTCCGTTTTCTTTCTTTTCCTTTCAGAAACCCTTGGCACTGACTGAAGAGTAATAGATGGAATTTTTAAACCCATTATTCCCTTCAGAATCCAGGTAAATGATAACATGACCAGAACCGGAATGGCACAGGTTGTCACAAGCAGTACTGCCACGCCCTCTATAATTCTGTTTAATCCATCCTCAAAAGCAGAGAGTTTTTCTGTAGCGACTTCACCTACCGCATCAATCGCATCATCAACCTTATCCTTCGCATTATTAAGAAATTCACTGAGAGAAAACTTTTTATCTTTCGTTTCTTGTGCTTCATCCTTCTTGTCTGCGTTTGCAGAGGTATCTCCCTCATCTGATAATTCTTCCGTATCTTCCAGTGTAAAATCAGCTTCATAGGACTTTGCATAGGTTTCATTTACCATATTCGTCACCCATGCACTGGTAGGAACCAGTCCCCACAAAAGAACACCCAGAATGATACTCTTGATTCCGATTCTGTAAATAAATTCTTTCCATCCGTTTTTCAAAAAGTTGCCTGCTGCCAGAAGCACGCATCCGATAGGAAATAAGATTTTAAATGCAATATACCCGGTGATAGTCAGTAAATATTTTTCAACAATGATCACTGCATAAACGATCACCATATAGCCTGCGACATCTGCCAGCTTATTCGCGATCGGAGTTGCGGCTTCTCCCGGTATTGCTGCAGCACCTGTTGCAAGAGCGGTTGCTGTTCCGGAAAGCCCAAGTGCTTTTTTCTGCAATCCATTCAGTATTTTGATAACCCAACGGTACGATTCGACAGAAGTTGCCCATTTGGAAACAACAAAAAATGATATAAGAGCAATCCCAATGCAGATCAGCATCATGATCAGACGATTTCGCATCGGTTGCTTATAGTTTCTAACTGTGATTTCATGGCTGTCTGCCATCATAGGTTCTTTCATACTTATTTTCCTTTCATGCTATCTATTCTCGGATAAAGAAAGGATCGGATACACGCTCCCGATCCTTTCCACCTTTTCAGTTTTCTATTTGTCCAAAACCGCAACCTGAATTGTCTTTACTGCTTCCTCCATACATTTGATGTCCTCGGCACGCAACTTAATATCCAGACACTTTACAGTATCTTCCACACTGGAAGCTTTTCGCATTCCAACCAGAAGACTCATTCGGTCATACTGAGATAGTGCCCAGGCTTCTACCAGCGTTGCAAAACTGCAATGATATTCCTCACAAAGCGGTTTCCAGATTTCAAAAGCCTTGCGAAGTCCTTCTTTTTTCTCCGGATCTGTCCAAGGTATTCTGGATCGGATATCGGTTTTTGCAAATTCACGGTCCATAAAGGCAGGAGAAGTTAAAAATCCTTCCTCCAACACACCATAGGTCTGAAATACCGTGTTATACTTTTTACACAGATCAAAATATTCTCTGCCATGGAAAGGAGAGAGAATACTGAAAAATTCCTGTACAACAGATACGTTTCCGCCGGCTTCCTGATATGCAGCCAAATCTGCGGGTTGACTGTTAGAAAGTCCATAGGTACGGATCTTTCCTTCACGAACCAGATTTTCCAAAGCTCCAACCGTTTCCTCCACCGGAAAGCTGCCACAGACATAATGTACGATAACAGAATCCAGATAATCGGTTCCCATTCTTCGCAGAGAGTCTTCCACGTCCTTTTTCACTGCTGATGCGCGGGTGTCATTGTTAACGGTATAACCGTCTCGTTCATAATGAAAATTACCGCCCTCATTTCTCCAATTCAGAGAGCATTTGGTCTGCAAAACAAAATCATTTCTTCTGCCTTTCAGTGCCTTACCAAGCAGTTCCTCACTTACTCCTGTACCATATACCGGTGCGGTATCGATGTAATTCACGCCATGTTCATGACAAATATCAAGCAGGCGCTTCGCGTCCTCAACTGTAGAATCTCCGTCTGTCCAGACACTTCCGCCGCCAAGCCCCCAAGTACCTAATGCAACCACAGAAACATCGATGTCCGTGTTGCCAAGCTTTTGAAATTTCATTTTAATTCCTCCGTTTTTCGTTATTCTTTCCTGCTTTTTATGCAGTATCCTAACCGTACAGCGTTCCCCTCACAAGGCTGTCTATATTTAAAAAGACAATTTTATCACATCTGTGCGTTACTTACTCTACCTATTAGTATATACCACGCTCCGGAATAAGTAAAATAAAATCACTTTACCATTTCAAAAGCCACATGAATTCATCAAACCGGAATCGATTAATAACCCCAACTGATTATTTCCCAATTCTTTTTATCTTTTGTTTTCACTAAATGCCACTGCCAGTTGGTATATGTAGCATTAGGATTGAACCCACCATCTCCACCTTTTTCGTCTGTATCAAAGGTTAATAATACTACAATAAGTTCTTGATTATTTTCTTTCCAATCCATTACTTCTTAGTTATAAAATGTGAACGCATGCGTTCACTATTCCAACTGCTGTTCAACCAAAACTTTTTCCATTATACAGTGCAAAATAAAAGAGACTTCACTCACCATGAATGAAGTCTCCTCAAAATACAATACTGTAAATGATTCACAGAACATATTTTATCGCAAAGCTTTTAAAAATAGAATAGATTTTACCAAACGACAGTTTTCAAAAAAGCTTGCAAATATGCACGCTCTTGTTGTTGCACTTTTCTTCAGATTGTCTACAAACATCTGATAAGCTTTTTGAACATAAATTCAAACACTGCTTCTTTCGTCGGAATCGCAGGGATTCCACCTCTCTTTTGCACACACAATCCAGCAACTGCATTTCCCAAAACAGCACACTTTTTGATTTCTTCCCATTCCATTTTTTCAACATTCTTATTCATAGAAAGGAGACTGCATAATACGCCTCCCCAAAATGAATCACCTGCCCCAGTCGTGTCGACCACATGTATCTGAAATGCTTTGATGATTTCTTTTCTGCTTTTTGTTGCCATAAGAACGCCCTGTTCTCCCAATGTAATGGCAACCAGCTTTGGTCCCATGGCAAGGAGTTGATCTGCAGCCTGCTCATAACTTTTCGCCTCTGTCAACAGAGTACTCTCTTCATCCGATACCTTCATGACATCTACCATTTCTATAACAGATCTCATTTTTTTCACTGCATACTCTTTGCTTTTCCAAAGAGACGGGCGATAATTTGGATCATAGGAAATAAGTGCACCCGCTGCTTTTGCCATTTTTACCGCTTCAATCGTTGTACTTTCTGCCGGTTCATCTGTCAACGATAATGATCCAAAATGAAAAATTCTACAACCTGAAATTAATGTCTGATCCAGTTCTTCTTTTTTTAACTGTGTATCTGCACCCGGTTTTCTTGCAAAAGAAAAATTCCGTTCTCCATTTTCACCGATTTCCACAAATGCCAACGTTGTAAAATAACCCGGGTCTTCAACAATAGCATCTGTATTGATTCCTTCCTCTTGCAATGTCTTCTTTAAAAATTTACCATGCATATCGTTTCCAACTTTTCCAATAAAAGATGTGCGATACCCAAAGTGGCTTGCAACGGTTAGAAGATTTGCCGGAGCACCGCCGGGATTCTGTTCGAACAATTTTCTCCCATCCTGACTGTGTCCTGCTTCCGTAAAATCAATCAACAATTCACCCAATGCCACGATATCAACTTTTTCTTCCATTTTTCAGTTCCTCCACAATCTCGTTATAACGTTTTTTATTTAACCGGTAGAAAAATAATACAACCGCAGTCACAATCCAAAGTGCACCTGGAATCGTCGTAAATGCATGTTTCATAATTGAAAGTACAATTGCATTTTGTGTCTGATTTGCAATATAACCATATTTTCCAAGTAATCCTGCTAAAAGTGCTGTTCCAACTGCCATTCCGATTTTATTTCCAAGTGAAATAAATGCATACTGAAAACCATCATTTCTAAGTCCGGTTTTCCACTCACCATATTCCACACAGTCTGGAATAATTGCATAGATTGCGGTATTAAATCCAGAGAAAAAAAACTGTGTGAGACCAGATAATGCATAAAAAATAGCTGGTGATTCTTTGGCATTGAAGAAAAACATAAACAACATTGAAATTCCTGTAAATAAAGCAAAGAGAGATGCTGTTCTTCCTTTGTTATTCAACTTGCGGAATACTGGTTGAAAACAGGCTGCCCCGATGATAGAAGGAATAATGATGCACATCGAATAAGTTGTGTAGTAGGAGGCATTCCCTTCCACATATGTAAAATAATACAGAATATCTGCGTTTCTACCATATAATGTAAATCCAAATAATATCTGTCCTACCAATGCAAGAAGATATGGTCTATTCTGCATGACTGCTTTCAACTGAACCTTTACAGAAATTTTTTCTTTTTCCGGAGTGATCACTGCCTCTTTCGTCTTCGCAAAGCAGAAGAAATGACAGGCTGTAAAAATACATCCATATATGACCGCAACCGTCAGATATCCTGTCTTTGCACTATGACTGCCGAATTTGCTGAGCAGTGGAACTGTAATAATATTTAACACACCAATTGCAATCATCGCTGCAACCGAACGGGATGTATTTATTTTTGCACGTTCATCAATATCCTGTGTCATAGCACCACACAAGGTTCCATATGGAATATTCACACAGGTATACCCCAAAACCAGCAGACAATATGTAATTACCATATAAATGATCTTTCCATTCTGCGGCCAATCGGGTCTTGCCCAGAATGTCATAACAAGAAGAATCGCTGTAATTGGTGCCGCTACTAACAGCCATGGACGGTACCGTCCCCATCTCGATTTTGTTTTATCCGTAAGTCCCCCGACGATTGGATCATTGATTGCATCCCAGAATCTTGAAAAAAGCATAAGTGCTGACACAGCCGCCATACTGATTCCGAACACGTCTGTATAAAATATCATCAGAAAATTACTGACGAACATCCAGCTGAAATTACATCCAACATCACCAAACCCATATGCAATCTTACTGATCAGCGGTACTTTTCCATTTTTGTTTTCGCTTCCCATATGTCCCTCCTATTTTTATCAGAGTTTCTGACAGAACTCTATTCTTTCCTCATTTGGTCCCTTAATCATAAAAAATTTCACACCATTTTCCCAAAATGGTAGTTCTTCGATTCCGTCTGTAATAATTGTGTATTTTTCATTGCTGATTTTCTGATACATACTTTCGATGTCTTCCACATCAAGTGCAACATGTTGGTATGCACCGTCTGACATTGCCGCCTGCCCATTTTCAAAAGTCTCTATACAGTAATTTTTTATCTGTAAAAATGCCACTTTTTCCCCTGCTTTTTCATTATAAGACTGCATAATCACTTCAAATCCAAGACTCTTATAAAACTCAACTGTTTTCTGTAAATCGTTTGTCGGAAGCCCGACATGGGCAACTCCGACAATTCCATATTTATTTTCCATACGAACCCCTTACTTTTCACTGACGTTGATAATTACTTTCATTGTTGTCTCGCGGTTATCATCAATATACTGGTATGCTTTCAGATAATCTTTAAAAGCAAATGTCTTTGAGATGAGCGGTTTCAAATGAACTTTGCCCTCATTTACCAATCTGATTCCATCTATGTAATCATCATGGCGGTACATCATCGTGCTCTTAATGTCAAGTTCGTGGTCATTTGCCACTGCAAGATCTACTTCTGCCATTCCTGCAAAAACAGCCACTAGTACAATCGTGCTTCCTTTTCTTGCATATTTAATTGCCTGTCCCATTGTGATATTGTTTCCGGCACAGTCGTAGATCACATCCGCCTTGTCCGGTCCAAATGCTTCGAGCATTGCCGCACCGAAGTCTTTATTTTTGGTATTCACACACACATCAATTCCACATTCTTTTGCCTTTGCCAGTCTAAGATCACTGATATCTGTGATCATCACTTTCGCTGCCCCCATTCCTTTTGCTGCCTGTGCCACGAGATTTCCGATCGGTCCTGCGCCAAGAACTGCAATATTCATGCCCGCCACATCACCTATCTGTTTTACACCATGAACTGCCACAGCAAGAGGTTCGATCATAGCTCCTTCTTCATAGGACATATCTTCTGGAATCGGTGTTACTTTAGATGCATCCACTGCAAAATACTCAGATGCTGTTCCTGTCGTCTGAAATCCCATTACTTTTAATTCCTCACAGAGATTATACTTTCCATGACGACATGGATAGCAATGTCCACAATATACCTGAGGCTCTATCGTCACCTTCTGTCCCACATGAAACTCTGTGACATTTTTCCCAAGTTCTGTAATCTCACCGGAAACCTCATGTCCCTGTGTTACCGGATATTTTGTAAATGGATGTTTTCCATGATAAACATGAATATCTGATCCACAAACACCAATATTCATAATCTTTACCAACACCTGATTTTCCTTTACCTCCGGAACCGGAACCTCTCTGAAAATAATTTCTCCTGGATTTGTCATTACCTGCTGTAACATAATTGTTTCCTCCTTTTTATGTTGTTTTATTTTGTGTTTTATAAAATGTTTTATCAAAGTAATTATATTATTACCATTCAAACACAATTTGTCAATATGTTTTTTCATATTTTTATATATTTCATAATTTCAAAACACATTTTTTGTATATTTTTCACAATTAACACGCAAAAAAAACGGAAAGAAAACCGTAGTTACTGTTTTCTTTCCGTTTTTTACTATAATATCTTTTTTTAATTTTACACAACTTCTCGTTTTTCACACATATCAAGTCGAACGTTCGCATTCGCTTTGCAATCTGTCAGTGGGAGCTTTTAACTCCAACAGACTAAACATCCCCTTACCCTACGCACCAGATGCGGTGTACTGCTTATCTTCGTTCAAAAAATTTACAATTCTACCATATGTTTTGTAAAAAAGTATTTCGCGGCTCCAACAGCCGACGCTTCTTTCTTATACGAACAATTTTTCAAGTATGAAACATCATGCTCAAAGCCATTATATGCCATCACTTTTTCTCCCAGTGGTATCATATAATCTGACAATACACCTCCCACATCACCTCCTAGTATGATATCCATATCATATGCCATCCGCAGATTTGATATCAAAACAGCAAGATGATCCAGATACTCATTCCATGTCTGCAAATTTTTTTCATCACCACTTTCAATTTTTTCCATAAATGCATCCAGTGACTGCCTGTTATCTTGTGTCAGTACACTTGAAGCACAATATGCATCTGCACATCCTGATTTACCACAATAACACTTTCTTCCACCGGGAACGAGTATCATGTGACCAAACTCCCCTGCTTTCTGGTTTTGCCCTCGAAACAGCTTTCCATCTATGCAGAATGCACCTCCTAAGGTGTGGTTCAAAGACAGATATATCGCATTTGGATACTTTTGCTTTTTTTCTGCAAGCATTGCAGCATTAGCATCGTTTTCAAAATATACTGGAATTTCCAGCGCCTGCTCTAAAAAGCGCAGACTATAATTCTCTATACCTAAAGCATGGGATTTTAAAACAATCCGTTCTTTCTGATCAATAATTCCTGGAATCGCCACTCCAATCCCAAGTAGCGTGTCCTTCGCTGCTTCGCCTTCAAGAAAAGTTTTGACCTTTTGTGCCACCTCTGTACAATAGGATAATTCTGCCGTAAATTTTAAACGGATGCGATCTTTTTTTATAATCTCATCTCCAAGATTTACTAATACCATTTCTATATGATTCGCTGTAATCAAAATTCCCATTGCATGACAGTATGACTTATTAATCCCTATACTTTTTGCCTTCCTTCCACCGGTTGAGGCATATTCCCCGGTTTCTTCCAACACCCTTTTTTCTAACAAGTCATTCACATTTGCTAACACAGTCGGCATACTCAAGTTTAACTCTTTTGCGATTCCCGCCTTGGATGTAACATGATTGTTTAGCACATAATTAATTATTTTTTTTCTTGTTATATTTTTTTTATCTTTATTTTCCGTTTTCTTACCCTCTTTTATTAAATATATTATAAAAGAATTATATGCTTTTTTATTCTTCTTGTAAAGTAATGTTTTATAATAAATCTCCGACAAAATTTATCTTATAAACAGCCAAAAACTCCCGAAGGAGCTTTCCATGCTTTAGATATACACCAATTCTTTTAACACAATCTCTTCTGCAATATTACGAATACCATTTACCAATCAGCCAGCTTTTATCCTAGTTTGGACAATAAAACACAAGTTTCGACAGTTGTTTCAGTTTCCAAGGGAAGTTCTTTCACTTCCTCGCCATCAACAGGCACAGGGAAGTTGAACACAATCTTTCTTATCCAGCTTCCGTCTTTCCTTTTCTCCGGGAACATCTCAATTCGCTCGATAAAGGCTTTCATAAACTCTTTCTGTTCCGCTTCTGTTGCGGAATGGTAGACTTCATCAAATGCCAGTAAGAGCCGATAGATATTGTTACCGGAGATTTTCTCCTGCTGAATGCTGCGGATTTGACCTTGCAATTCGCCAATCTGAACTTCGATATCCTCTATTGTATCATACTGCTCATCATAGCGGCGCTGCAAGTCCAAAATCTTTCTGTCATAGTGGGCATCGTTGATGTCCAAGGTGTCCATCTGACGCTCCAAGCGGCTTTTCGTTCCAAAGGCTTGCTTCAACTGTCCTTGCAGGACGGCGATCTGCTTTTCCATATCCTCTGTATCAACAGCCGAGCCGATTTTCGCCTGAATCGCTTCTACAAACCGGGGATTGTTGACCATAGCGGATATAATCTTAGCCACAAACTTGTTGATCTCCGTCTGCTCGATATTCAGTCGGAAGCTGCACTCATGTCCGGTAGGTGTTACCGTGTTTTTGCAGTAGTAATAATACCTCGTTTTCTTGTCCTTGCTGTGAGCCCTGGCGATATTGCCGTACATACTCTTTCCGCAGCATGGGCATTTCAGAATGCCGGACAGGATGTGTGCATGATCTGGATTGTTGACCTTTTCCCGCTTAAAGGAATTGATCTTACGCTTTTCCTGTGCCAGATACCAATCTTCTTCCGAAATGATGGCTTCGTGCTGTCCCTCATAAATCGGGAACTCCGACTGCTCAACTACGTGCATCTCATTTCTTGTGCCTTGCTTCTTTTCCGTCCTGCGTCTGCCATAGGCGATCTTTCCCATGTAAACGGGATTGTCCAATACATCCTGCACAAAGTTCCTTGAAAATCCGGGAATGGTATTGTTCTGCCGCAGTTTCTTGATAAAGCCGTTGCGGTTCAGATATTTAGCAACCCCGGCAACGCCCTCGTTGGTGTGAATGTAGCGGTCATAAATGACACGGATTACTTCCACTTCATCCTCCGCAATGACCAAATCTCCGTTTTCCAGTTTGTAGCCATAAGGAGCGAAACCACCGTTCCACTTGCCCTCACGAGCCTTTTGCTCACGTCCTGCCATTGTCTGGGTGCGGATATTCTCTCGCTCTATTTCTGCCACCGCAGACAGCACGGAAATCATCAGCTTTCCGGCATCCTTTGAACTGTCGATGCCATCCTCCACGCAGATCAGATTGACACCGAAATCCTGCATGAGCTGCAAAGAGTTCAGAACATCCGCCGCATTTCTGCCGAATCGGGACAGCTTAAAGACCAGCACATAGGAAACGCCGTCCTTGCAGTCCTGGATGTCATTCAGCATCCGTTGGAAGTCCTGCCGCCCTTGGATATTCTTTCCGGAAAATCCCTCGTCAGAATACTCCCCGGCAATAACCATATCTTCGTATGCCGCATACTTCCTCAGCTTGTCACGCTGGGCATCCAAGCTGTACCCGTCAACCTGCATAGAGGTGGACACTCTTGTATAAATATAGCATTTAAGTTGTTTCTTTTTCAGAATCTCCACCTCCCTCATTCATTTCCTTTACCATAAGTCCCTCGTTGCGGATATAATACTCCAAAAGCCACAGCACATAATCCGGTGCATGGCGGTTGTCCAATTCCCACTCGGTCATAGTCCGGTAAGGGATATGGACGAGCTTGCAAAAATCTTTCCGGTTCAGTCCTGTGCTTTCCCGCAACTTGATAATTCTGTTCTTACAATCCATCTGTCTTTTCTCCATAAAAAACAAAAATACACGTTGCGTAATCATTATAGCATAGCCGCAGTGAATACGCAACGTGTAAATTGTAAATTTTTACGCAGCCTTATTCGTCAAAGGCCGTGCTTGATTACTTTCCTTGGAATGCTCCACTTTCTGAGGGGCATCCTGTTCCAATTTATCCAAAACCTGATGTCCATATTTCTGGAGCATCTGGCTCATAACATCCACACAGCGGACAAATGCCGCATTATATTTTGCATCCTCATAATATTTCTTCAATAGGCAGTTACCTCCATCAAATTTCCATGTCCTGTCCACGCTTACGGGCAGGTGCTTTGTGTTCCTGTGTTTCCTTTCCTCTGGCGAGGATGGAATTGATAAAAGCCCGAACCTTTTCGGATGCAATTTCCAGTGCATCCAGGAAAGGCTGGGCTTTTTGCTTCAACTCTTGATATTTTTTATTCGCTTCTTCACATCGCTGCTTCCAAATGGATGCAGACTTTTGAGCAGATTCCAGTTTCCCTTTCAATCGCTCATTCTCTGCATGAAAGAGAATGCCGTTGGTGGCATAGCGTTTCAACGTGTCGCATTCATCCGGTGTCAGCGTGATATTGTTTCCGAACGTGGCTTTCTTGCCCATCGCTTCAATATCCTGCACCGTAAGTGCAATGGCCTTTGCTGCCTTGGTTTCCTTTTGCAGAGCTTCCAGTTTCTTTTTCTGCTTTTCCGTAGCAGCTTTAGCATCCTCCAAACTCTGTTCTGCCTGTGCCACCTGTCCTGTCACAGCTTCCAAACGCTGCTGTTCCGCCTGCACCTTAAACTGTGTCACCGTCAGATGTTCCTCGGTGCTGCCACGCTCTCCACGCTCCACATCGGTATATCCGGCAGCACGCATGAAATTAAAAAAGTCATCCTGCAACACGCTGTAGGATGACCTTAAAATCTTTTTTCCTTTTTCATTGAGCTTGGGATTTCCGTCCTCGTCAAGCACCGGTTTGGAGTCCCATTTCTTACTTCGGCTGACTTGTGTGATCGTTTCCTTTACCGTTCCCCGGAGAGCTTCATCCTTACATCGCTTCGACCAAAGGATCTGCTTTTCCACTACCGGAATATAAACCACATGGAGGTGATAGTGGTACACATCCTCGCCAAGAGCTTCGGACATTGCCCGGTTGTGCTCATCGGCGTGCATCACAGCAGAGAGGATATACTGCTCACCGCCTACGATCTCCACGGCGGCTTTATAGGCATCAGCATAAAACTGTTTTGCAAATTCATAGCCGCCGTGGTTGTAGAAATAAGCGGAGTTCACATCAAAAACCAACTCGCCGTATTTGATGGCATCCGGTTTCAGACCTCTGGTGGAGATCACGCCATCCTGTTCCATTTGCTCAAACATTTTCACATAATCATCGGTGGGAGTCTTGAAGTGAACATTCAGCGGAGTGCGTTCCGGCACAATGTCTTGATTGCTGTAACTGTCCTTTTCTCGCTCATTGTGTTCCTGTATTTTTGCCACATCGTCCGGTGTCGGTAAGTCCTGATTCCGGGCTACGGTGCGGTCTATTCCATCATTTCTTGCCATAGATTTTTTGTCCTTTCCTTAAAATTTGCAGACAGCGGGGAGCTGCGGAGAGGCACTTTTTCAAAGTGTAATAACCCACTATAACACTTTCATCCATACTGGCTGCAAAGTGCCGTGGGCTCTCCGAGGGCTCTCCCGAGGGGGAGTGCGGTTGCTGCGGCAACCTCTGCTGACCAATGCGAAAATGTCTGCAACTTTTCCCATGGTCAGCCCGTCTGCATGAAGCTGTTCCGGTGAACTTCTCTTTGCAGACGGCGGCAGCGAAAAGCGTATCTTTCACTGCCATCCATAGACAGCACTGCGGTGTGCCTATGGGGACGGAAACTACGAGGGGATGTTGCCGGGGCATCACTTCTCCCGTCTTTGCTGCCATACGATGTCGTATCCCAGCACATCGGCAAGCTCCAATACTTCCTTGTATCGGATGCTTTCCCGCTGTAATTTTGCGGACAGGTTGGAAACGCTGTCGCTCCAACCGTACTCGTCCGAGAGCAGGTCAACTACTTCCTGCATAGTCATTCCGGCACGGATGATCTGTGCCTTGATTTCGTTGCGTACATTCATATTGTAAATTCCTCCATATTTTTGATTTACAATTCGGTGCAAAGGCTACTCCCCAAAGCGGAGCAGATGCACCGAACAGTGAAAAATCTGCTTTCTCCAAAATCGCTTTCATTTTGTGAGTGCGATACTCTGTCCATACAGGCATATATCCCACTTTGCTGTTCCGTGGGATTTTGTCTGAAACAGTGAAAACACCCATTGTTTCGTAAACTGGGTGCATGGTTTGGAGAAGCACGATTTGGTGAAATGGTTTCGTCCTGCGGTCAAGAACTTTGCTGTTTCCATTACCATTGATTTTCAATGCCCGAAAACAGGTCAGTTCTGACAGCTGATTATTCCTATAAAAAAGGAAAACAGGTAAAACGCTGTGTACATACATACAGAAAACGAAAGACAGGAATCAGTCCTGCCATTCCTCCGGTACGTACGTACATGGCGAAACGTCGTAAAACCCGTTTATATTAGGTCGTGCCACAGCTTCCACACCCATAAATCCCCATACCCGCCGTCCGGCTGAGTTGGTGATGTTGTTGCAATGCTCCAAATTAAATTTCTTTGCATTGGCAACCATGGCATCGCTGAAGCTGCGGGATTTCAGAGGGGCAAGGGAGTTTTCCTCACACCACAGGCGATAGATAGCGTAAAAGTCCTTGGAACTGATGGACGCATCCGCCTTGCGCCGGATATATCCCTCGGAATCCATGAAGTCAAAAATGTTGTTATTGTCACGCTTGACCGCTTCCCGGTTTTCACGGATGCGGTCGCTCTCCGTAAACTTAAAGTTGTTGGCAACAAGCCGCTGCAAGCCTTCAAATGCCCAGAGGAAAATCCCCTCGGCTTCGGCTTTCATCTTCTCTGCAAGATCGGGATCGTCGGCTCTGTCCACGGGCTTTTCCTTGGTAGTCAGCACAAGCTGTCTACGGTAAAAACCATCGCTACGGTCATACAGGGCTTGCAGATCGCCATTGCTGAATGCCATCAACCGGGCGAACATCCAGCCCTGATAGCTCTGTTTACCTTTGCGTTCCAAATCCATCTTGCCCTGTGCGGTTACAATGGATTTTACATAGTTGGTCTGGCGCAGAGCTTCCATCCGCATATCATCATCCACGCACAGCAGGATGTGTTCCAGATCGGCACGGGCGAAGCGGTTTTCGGAAATTTTACCGATACTGCCGTCTTTCATATTCGTGCCGAATATGGTGGACAGCACTGCACCGATTTGAGATTTGCCCTCGCCGCCGTTGCCCTTAATCACCATCATGCGCTGCCCCTTGTTGGAGGGAATCAGGCAGTAGCCGATAAACTCCTGCAAGGTGGGAATATCTTCTTCATAGAGCAAACCGTCCAAAAAGTTCAGCCACAGAGCAGGTGCAGCAGCGTTTGGATTGTAGGAAACAGGCAAGCGGCTCTGTACGATTTCCTTTTTCCCCTCGATAAATCTTCCATCCAGCATGAGCGTTCCGTTGGCAACATGGATGCGGTCAGGCTGGGGAGGAAGATCCTCAACCATGGCTTCCAGTTTCAGCAATTCCATGATGTTTTTGATCTTCTGCGGTACGCTGCTGATGGTGTAGCTTTTCAGCTTTTCGTAGACCTCGCCCCGCAGGACAATATCATCCGTTACCCGTCCATTGGGCGTAAAGAAAGCCCTGTTTGCAAAGATGATTCTGCTCTCTTGCAGAAATTCTTCACAAAACAGAGCTTCATTGATATTCTGCCCATCAAACCAGACAGGCAAATTCATATCAGGCGTTTTCCGGTTCTTCGCCATGGTGTGCCACCTCCTTTTTCTTTCGTGCAGTGTACTCTTTCAGAAAGTCGATATACCCGTCCTTCATCAGTTTGTCCACAACAGCTACACGCTGTTCCAATTCGCCCACGGTCAGCACATCTGCCATATATTCGATATGGCAGTGCATCTGGCAGGCTTCCACAAAACGGTCATCATAAGGCTCGTCCGGTGTCTTTGGTGCATAGCGCACTTTCCAATCCTCCAACAGATGCAGATAATCCGTCAGCACCCGGAAACACAGCATTTCATCCTCCCGGAACTGACGGATATAGGGACGCTTTGGCTTGACCATAGCTGCGGCAGTGGGCGGTTTCGGGTCAAGCCCAAAGTCCGCAGCCAGCTTTTGCACTGCTTCATGGTTACTCAGATTGAACAGCTTTGCCACAAGGTCGATCACGTCTCCCTTGGCTCCGCAACCGAAGCAGAAGAAATAATCTTCATTCAGCTTCAAGCTCGGATGCCGGTCATTGTGGAATGGGCAGCAAGTCATACCGCTGCGGTTGACTTTCAGCCCATAGTGCTCGGCAGCTTGCTTCACGCTGATCGCCGCCTTGATGTTTTCATAGATTGTCATAGAAAAACCTCCGTTCATAATAGTCTGGAAAGCACGAAGCACCCGCCGTGATTGGCAGGTGCTTCGCCCTTTCTACTATGGTTATGACGGATTTGAAAAAAAGCAGGCTAAAAGCAGGACAACCTCATTTCAAAAAACAGGACAACTTATCTGATGATGTAGATTTCTTCACATTTGCATGGTATAATTAGAAAAGTGAAAAAACAGGACAGGAGGGCAAGCATGAATCAAGAACTGATGACATTGGATTTTTGGCAGGATACGGTCATATATGAGGGCAAAATATTTCCTATCGGTACTCTTGCCTGTGATGCGCTGAATGTTCCTGCGGATACCCTCGCAAGAATGAACGAGCAATGCGAGAAAATCAATCTACTGCTTGGAATGTTAAACGCCGGACAGGATGCTTCCGCACTCTTTCCTATGGCAAAGGAAGCTGTGCTGACAATGGTGGATATTCTCAGCGAAACGCCGCCGTTCTCCAATATGAATATTCCAAAACATAGAGAACGGATTGAAAAAGTCTTTACTGCGGACAATGCGCTGAAATATATGGAGTTTGCCATAAAAGCCGCAACTAATTCCTTGCAGTTTGAAGAAATCCCGAACTATGCCGATGCAATGATGCTCCAACGATATACTGCTGTATTCGGGCATCTGGCATACTCCCTTGGGGAATACCAAACCGCAATGCTTGATTTTGCGGAAAAATCAGACGGAAATGAAGCAGACCGTACCGCAGAGGGCTTCGCCAGAATGTTCGGCAGCTATTTCCCGCCGGAGTTCTCTATCACGGAGGGCAATGCCTGGATGTCTACCCTGAACAATTCCGTTCAGTATGTATCGGTCATCCGTCCCGGCGAAAAAGTTGCAAAGCTCGTCAAGCGAATCCATTATGTATCCTTTGTGGGGATGTTCCGGTCTGATCTCTTTGAGGGCTTGTGTGTCGGTCATGCACCGAAGAAATGTAAAATTTGCGGCAAATGGTTTCTGACAACCAACGCAAGGCACACCAAATACTGCGGCGGCTATGCGCCGGGGGACAAGCTACACCGCACCTGCCGACAGATCGGCAATCTGAAAGGCAGAGAACAACGGGAGCTTGCAGACGATCATCCTGTTATCCAGATATACGAAAAGCGGCTGAATACCATAAACCGCTATATCAAGCGTGGCAAACTGGATGAGGATTTAGCAGAGGTTATGAAGAAACTGGCGAAAGATAAGATGCTCCGGGCAAAAAGTAATGTCGCTTATGCCAAGGGAACTTATGAGAAAGAAATGGAACAGGTTGCTTTGAAGAAAGAAGCCCAAAAGTGCATTTGAATTTGTTAGGAGGAACAGTCAATGAAAATAGGATTTTTGTTTTTCTTGGTTTTCTGTATAATTGCAATTTTTGCGAGTAAGAAAAAGAAATAAATTTGAAATTGGACGTTGAAAGGAGGTGCGCTATGCTAAGTGATTTTACATGGAATATGACCGGATACATACCAAAATACGCTGTCAATCCGCACGGTGATGGTATCATTCCCTATATGGCAGAGCGCATCTTCCAACTGGAACCGGAGCCGCCAGCGGTGGGCAGTCTGAATGAATATATCCTGTCTGCCTTGCGGGAAAAGAATTTGATATATTTCTCGTTCTTCCTCCACCATTATGAGCCACAGCTCAATAAGCGCATCAAAGGCTTTTGGGGTGTGGATGGCGGCGATCTGTACGATACAGACCGTTTTATAGATATAAAGCTCTCCTGCAGGGAACAAATGCTCCAAAAGCTGATGGACTATGATCCTGCCAAGGGTGCGGAGTATGCTACATACATTTTCCCGTTCATCCGGGATGCTATGCTCCGCTTCCGCATGGGCGAAGAAAAATGGTCGGTATCCTCTCTGACCAATTATAAAATGGTGCGGTCAATGGCTTGGCTGTACCATAACACCAAGGATGCGGTCAGCGAGTTTTCCAAAAAGTATAACTGTGACTTTGCCCTTGCGGAAGAATATCTGAGAGTTGTTCGAGGTATCCGCAATCAGCAACCATTCTATGTGACGGATGAGGACGGCGAGGAAACGGGCGAAGATGTTGCTCTTGATGATACTTGGAACTACTCCGACATCCTCTGGAACGGCATACAGGCAGAAAAGGTGCAGCGAGCTTTTGATAAGCTGAACTACCGGGAACAGACCTTGCTTGAAAAGCGGCTGGCAATCTGCATGACCTGCGGGCATGTCGGCTCATGGAAAGGCCGTCCCACCTTTGAGGAACTGGCTGTAATGTTTGAGGGCAGCACTGCCAGCGGTGCGGAGCGAGCCTACCGCAGAGCAGTGGACAAACTGACAGAATTGTTGGTTGCCGAGGGCGCAATCCATGCTGTCCGCTTGAAACAGAAATCCAAGACCAAACGAAAAAAGAAAATCGCCACCGCAATCTACGAATACCAAGCAGACTGCGACGGCGAATGGGGCCAGATTTCATTTGATTTTGAGAACGGCACATCAGAAATAGTCCGACTTGCCGATTGGGATACAATGAAAACAAACCGCTTTGCGAACAAGGCAATAGCCTACCTTCTAAACTGCGAAAACGAGAAGTTGCCAAAGGAAACGATAGTAGCGTTTGAACTATAAAAGGAAATTGACGAGGAACGAGAATGAAAACAATCGCAATCATAGATGATGATATTCATATTGGAGATATGCTGAGAGAAGTGCTGGTGCAAGAGGGCTATTCTGTTCTTCGTGCATACTCCGGCACAGAAGCGTTATATCTTCTTTCACAAAACAAGCCCGATTTGGTGCTGCTGGATCTGATGTTGCCGGGATTGTCTGGCGAGGAAGTTCTGCCCCACATTGAGAACATTCCTGTTATCGTTCTCAGCGCAAAAGTAGATGTGCAAGACAAGGTAAATCTTCTGCTGGGCGGTGCGGCAGATTACATGACCAAGCCTTTTGATACAAAGGAGCTTCTTGCCCGTATCACTGTTCAGCTCCGCAAGGCAGAACAACATGGCGAAACCAAATCTCTTTCCGTTGGCGATTTGGTTTTGGATATGGTTTCCCTTTCTCTGACAGTACAGGAGCAGCCTGTGAAGCTGACCCGAACGGAGTATGCCATCTTAAAACTGCTGATGGAAAATCCCAAACAGGTAATTTCAAAGAGTGTCCTGCTTGACAGAATCAGTCTGGACACACCCGACTGCACCGAGCGTTCTTTGAAGCAGCACATCAGCAATCTTCGTAAAAAGATGCAGGATGTCAGCGGTGTAGACTATATCGAAACAGTCTGGGGAATTGGTTTCAAATTGGCAGAACAAAAAATCTTGACCAAATCTTGACGTTTTTCTTGACCACTTTCTTGACTTTTGTTTTGTAAACTTAGGTCAGCAAAGGAGGTAATACAATATGAACTATATTTTGCAAACAAACAGCCTGACAAAAAAGTATAAAAACTTTCAGGCATTGAATGGTCTTACTATGAATGTTCCCAAAGGTTCCATCTATGGCTTTGTGGGAAAGAACGGCGCTGGTAAGACAACCCTGATCCGCTTGATCTGCGGATTGCAGGAACCGACTTCCGGTAGCTTTTCTCTGTACGGCATCCGCAATGACAGCAAGGATATTATCAAATCCCGCCGTCGCATGGGTGCTGTGGTGGAAACACCGTCCATCTACATGGATATGACTGCGGAGGAAAATCTGAAGCACCAGTATCTCATTCTTGGTCTGCCATCATTTGATTGTATTCAGGAATTGTTGAAGCTGGTAGGTCTCGACAACACGGGAGAGAAAAAAGCGAAGAACTTCTCCCTCGGTATGAAGCAGCGTCTGGGCATCGCTATCGCATTAGCCGGTGATCCCGACTTTCTTGTTCTTGATGAGCCTGTAAATGGTCTCGACCCTCAGGGTATTGTGGAAATGCGAGAACTGATTTTGAAGTTGAACCGAGAAAAACAGATTACAGTTCTTATTTCCAGTCACATTCTGGATGAACTTTCCCGTCTGGCTACTCATTACGGTATCATTGATAATGGTCGCATGGTGAAGGAACTGAGTGCAGAAGAACTGGACACAGTTTGCCGCAAGTGTGTCCGCATGGAAGTGACCGATACTTCTACTCTGGCTCGTGTGCTGGATTCCATGAATCTGGAATATAAAATTATCTCCGCAACAACAGCCGATGTGTTCGCAAAGATCAATGTGACACAGCTGACCGTTGTACTGGCAAAGGAAAACTGCGAAGTGCTGTCTATGCAGGAAAAAGATGAAAGTTTGGAGAGTTATTACATCTCTCTGGTTGGAGGTGATAATAATGCGTAAACTTTTTCGAGCAGCCTTTTACCGTACAGAGAATAAAAAAATGATTCGAATAGAATTAGTGATTGCTGTATTGCTTTCCGCATTCATCATCCTCAACGGTTACTTCCAGACGAATTTGACTAATGCATACATCTATAAGCTGGTCGCCCGTTTTTTTGGATATTCACCCCTGATGGGACCATTTATCGCCGTATTTGCCGCATATTTGTGGGGAACAGACTATGAATATGGAACTCTGCGCAATAAACTAATCTGCGGACACACTCGTGAAGAAGTTTATTTTTCCAATCTTCTCCTGACCATATGTGCTGGACTGAGTACTGCACTAATCTGGTTGATAGTTAATGGGATGCTGGGTATTCCGCTACTGGGTACGGCAAGCCTGAACCTCTCTTTGGGAGAGATGGCATTTTATATTTTTTCAAGCCTTTTGATGGTCGTTGCACTCTCCAGCGTATGTTGTCTGTTGGCAAGTCTGGCGGAGAACAAAAACTCAGCGACACTTCTTTGTCTGGGAGCTGTAGCTGCAATGGTCATAATCGGGATGCTCCTTTATGATCGTTTTGCAGAACCAGAGTTATTGGATGGATGGATGTGGAGTGATACAGACCCAACTGTGCGATGGCATCCCCAAAATATCAAATTCATCGGTGGAACATTTCGTATCCTGCTGGAATTTCTTATCTGTCTGACACCTGGAGGACAAGGTGTAATTCTTTGCGAAGAAGGGGTGGAACACCTGATTTTTCTTCCATTGTGCTCTGCGTTTGTAATTTTTTCAACATCTCTTATAGGAAGTCGTTCCTTTAAGAAAAAGAACCTAAAGTAAGGAGGTAGAAAGATGTTCCCTTGGATTTTGTGTTGTATTTTGCTAATTGTTGTATTTTTTCTAATCACAAAGATTATTTTTATAGAAAAAAGTATTGATGAAATTCATACAGAATTCCAGGAACGTCTTTCCTCCGACACAAACACTCTGATTGATATTTCTTCCAGCGACCCTCATCTGAGAAAACTGGCTTCGGAGATTAATATCCAGCTTCGATTGCTCCGCAAGGAACGCCATCGTTACCAACAGGGCGATCTGGAACTGAAAGAAGCTATCACCAATATTTCCCATGACCTGAGAACTCCGCTTACGGCGATAAACGGTTATCTTGACCTATTGGAACGAGAGGAAAAAAGCGAAACGGTACACTGCTATCTTTCTCAAATCCAAAACAGAACAGATGTTTTAAAAAATCTAACCGAAGAACTATTCAGATATAGTGTGGTTACTTCTTTTCAGGAACTGAAACCAGAACGTATGGATGTTGTCCGGGCATTGGAGGAAAGTCTGCTGTCTTTCTATGCGGTCATGCAGGAAAAAGGCATCCAACCGGAAATCGAATTGCCGGAGGAACCGGTTTTCCGTGAACTGGATGCAGGTGCGGTCAACCGTATCTTTTCCAACATTATCAGCAATGCGCTGAAATACTCTGACGGCGATCTGTCCGTAGTCATGGATAAGAACGGCTGTGTTACATTCAGCAACACGGCGCACAATCTGAATTATGTGACGGTCGGCAGATTGTTTGACCGTTTCTATACAGTAGAAGCCAGTCGCAATTCAACCGGTTTGGGATTGTCCATCGCCAAGCTGCTGATTGAGCGTATGGGCGGAAGTATTGGAGCAATCTACAACAATGACAAACTGCAAATCAAGATAATCTTTGCAAAATGAAATAAAAAAGAGTTTATATGAACGGAGGTGTTTTGATTATGAAGAAATACTTGAAGGAGATACTAATACTCTTAATTCAATTATTTATGTTTTATGTATTTCCATTATTTGCAGGACCAACAGACGTTATGGGAATGATAGTTTTGCTTATTTTAGCAACATTATTGCTTTCAATTCTAATTGGCAGCATTTCAAATCTGAAAGTAAAGTACTTGTATCCAATAATCATAGCAATTACATTTGTGCCATCTGTGTTTATATACTATAACGAGACAGCATTGATACATTCGCTTTGGTATTTGGCAGTATCATCCTTTGGTTTGATAATCGGCATGGTCATTCATAAATTGATTCTTAAAAAGTAGAAAGAGCAAAACTTTCAAAGGCTACCCAGTCAAAAAGATTGGATAGCCTTTATTTATGTTTTCTAAAATTAAAGTTGAATATCTGCCTTAGCCAATAACTATGGGCTTAGAGGTTTAGTGAGCCAGGCAAATCGCTCCAATCGCCGTATCCACAGATTTATACTCTGTAACAGTTTTTCAAATAGGTTTTGGAATCTCCGTTCAATATCAAATCAGCATATCCAATCGGGTCATTGTAAATCAGATAATCCAGTTCCGACCTCTGATACATATTGTCGGCAACCTCGTTCTCAACCGCAATCGTATCAATCGCAATCATACTACCATCAAAGAATTTCAGTTCCACACAAGCGGTATCCATGTTAAACTTACAAGAAATCAATCTATCCATAAGAAACCTCCATTTTACGGGATGTTATATCATCCCAAAATATTTGAATGCTTCTCGGATTGCTTTCTCTTTTTCCGGTGGACACAGAGGCTGTCTGGAATCTTCGGACTTCGGCAGATTGTAGTTCTTACCAACCTCAATCCCACATTTCCGCTTAATCTGTGAGATATACAGGTTTGATACCTTTAATCCGCTATGTTCCAGTACATAGTCCTTGATCTGCGTGTAGGTTGCCCCATCTTGAAATTCGGACATATCCATATCTTCTAAAGAGAACTCAACCCGAATCTTTTTCGAGTCGACCTCACCCTTGGAAAGCAAAACAACCGTCTCTATATGATAAGTGCTCGGGAAAAGATCCACACACCCAATCCGTTCTACCTGATATCCTCTTCCCTGCAGAAGCTCCAGATCTCTTGCCAGGCTGGTCGGCTTGCAGGCAATATAAACCATTCTTTCCACACCAAAATCAATGATCTTTTCCAGTGCTTTCGGATGCACACCGTCTCTTGGTGGATCCAATACGATCAGATCCGGTACTTCACCCAGATCATCGATTACTTTCAACACATCTCCAGCCCAGAAGGTACAGTTATCGAGCCCATTTAAAGCAGCATTTTCTTTTGCAGCCTCTACAGCCTCTTCAACGATCTCCACACCTACTACTTTTTTTGCCACTGGTGCAAGGATCTGTGCAATCGTTCCGGTTCCACTGTAGAGATCAAAGATTACCTTATCTTTCGTCTCACCGATATAAGATCTTGCTGCCTCATAAAGCACTTCCGCGCCAAGGGAATTAGTCTGGAAGAAAGAAAATGGTGTGATCTTGAACTTCAGTCCCAAAAGTTCCTCATAGAAATAATCCTGTCCATATAAAATTTTGGTTCCTTCATCTTTTACCACATCCGCAAGGCTGTTGTTGGTTGTATGAAGAATTCCGGCAAGCTTCCCATCATAAGAAAGACCGGTAAGCTTTTCCACCAGTCTGGCTTCATCTAGCTGTGCCTCCGATGTTGTTACTAGATCAATCAGAATTTCTCCGGTGCGAACTGCCTTTCTCACAAGAAGATGACGAAAAAATCCAGTATGGCGCATTCTGTGATAATACGGAAGACCTGTATCTGTCGCAAACTCCAGAACAGCCTTTATAATTCGTCTGAAATCCTCATCCACAATCTTGCATTCTGTAACATTTACAATATCGTGAAAGCTGCCTCTTTTATGCATGCCAAGTGCAAGAGGTCCGTCCTTATATTCGTCTCCAAAAGAAAATTCCATTTTATTGCGATATGCCTCTCTGACCGGGCTTTCTTTAACACCCTCCCAGATATAATCACCATCAACCGCCGCATCCATCATTGCATGGATCTGCGCTTCCTTCATCTCCACCTGCTTTTCATACGGCAGATTCTGATAAGTGCATCCGCCACAGACTCCAAAATGCGGACATGCCGGCTGACATTCTTCCGGTGAATGCTCCAGAATTTCCAGAAGCCGTCCCTCTGCCTGACCTTTTCGTATCTTATTCACCGCGAAACGCACCTTTTGTTCCGGAACGGTATTCTTCACGATCACTTTTTTTTCTTCGCCCTCTACCACGGCAAATCCTTTATTCGGGAAATCTACCCTTTCTATATATCCTTCTAATATCTGTCCTTTTTTCATCTATCTATATACCCTCACATAGAAAAGGCAGGAATCTTTGACAATTCCTGCCTTCGCTGCTTTCTTAATATTACTGTACTTCATCTTCATCACTGAAGAAATCATTGTCGAAATCATCGTCAAAATCTTCTTCAAAGTCTTCCAGATAATCCGGAGTAAAGAAACAATATACTGCATATGCAATTGCTGCAACTGCTGCTACCGCACCGATAATTGCAAGAATCCAGAGAACAGTTGTCTTCTGATCATCATCTTTCTTATGCATCATATCGTTGAGTTTCGTTGTTGCAAGTAATTCTTCGATTCTGTTCATCTCCATACACGCCCTTTCTGCCGTCACTCTCTGCTTCGGCTCACTCATTGTTTATAGCTAGTATACCACAAATCCATGCATAATTTCCACCATATTGCACAGATTTTCCGAAAAAGAATGTGTTTCTTAGGCACATAGTGCAATTTTAGTCAATTTTCTGCAGTTTTGCAAACATGGCAAACATCTTCTTCGTGCCCGCCGTATCAAAGTCCACAGTCACTTCGTAGTCTCGTCCGCCTTCTGTGATCTGTGTCACCAGACCTTCTCCAAACTTAATATGACGCACTCTGTCCCCCACATCATATCCCGGACCTTTTCCCTTGGTCACAGTAAACTGCTGTGCAGGCTTTGTCGCTGCGAACGCTTTTGTCGCAAATGCCTGCTTTGCCTGACGGTAAGCGGATACCTTTGGTTCCTCCTCTGTCTGCTCTTTTTTGAACAGGGCACCGGTAGAAAGCAGACTCAGCGGAATCTCTTTTAAGAATCTGGACATCTTATTATACTGTGTCTCACCGTGTACCATCCGTCGTCTTGCACAGGTCAGCGTCAGATTCTCCTTTGCACGGGTAATTCCCACATAGCAGAGTCTTCTCTCTTCTTCCAGCTCTGCCGGATCATCTGCCGTGATCGTCATATAGCTTGGAAAAATCCCATCTTCCAGGCCGGCGAGATAGACGTGTGGAAATTCCAGGCCTTTCGCACTATGTAAAGTCATCAGCACCACATAGTCCGTCTCCTCATCAAGACTGTCGATATCTGCAACCAATGCCACTTGCTCTAAAAAACCGGAAAGTGTCGATTTTTCATCTTCTGCTTCACAGGACTCCTCGTATGCAACAATTTTATTCCGGAGCTCTTCAATATTTTCCAGACGGCTTTCTGCTTCTTCATCAGAATCTGCCTGCAGTTCTTCTACATATCCAGTTGCATCGATAATCTCATCCATCAATTCCGCTACACTCATGCGTTCGCCTTCGGCTTTAAAATGCTCAATCAGGGCTGCAAAGGATTCGATTTTACCAAGCGCACGTCCGATTCCCGGAACCGATCCTGCAGCCAGGATTGCTTCATAGAAACTGATCTCCCGTTCCGTTGCATAATCCTGCACCCTTCCGATGGTTGTCAGTCCGATTCCCCTCTTCGGTACATTGATGATCCTCCGTACTGCCAGATCATCTTTTCCATTATCTACTGTTTTTAAATATGCCAGCAGATCCTTTATTTCGCGTCTTGCATAGAAGTTTACTCCACCAACGATCTTATACGGAACATTGGATACCACCATCTTTTCCTCGAATATACGTGACTGCGCATTGGTTCTGTATAAAATAGCGAAATCCTTATATTCTCTTTTTCCACTGTTCACCTTGTCTTTGATGTCACTGACAATATAATCCGCCTCATCGTAAGCAGAATCAAACTGACGGAACTGAATCTTCTCACCCTCACCATTCTCGGTCCAGAGCGACTTCTCTTTTCGTCCTGTATTGTGACGGATCACTTCATTTGCGGCGTTCAGGATTGTGGATGTGGAACGGTAATTCTGTTCCAGCTTGATCACTTTCGCATTCGGATATTCTTTTTCAAAATTCAGGATATTCATGATATTCGCACCCCTGAATTTATAGATCGACTGGTCGTCATCACCAACTACACACAGATTCTGATACTTACCGGCAAGAAGGCTTACCAGCTTAAACTGTACCGTATTCGTATCCTGATACTCATCCACCATGATATAACGGAATCTTTCCTGATAATACTCCAGCACGTCCGGCTGTGTCTGAAGAAGCTGTACCGTCTTTAAAAGCAGATCGTCAAAATCGAGTGCATTGTTAGCTTTCAGCTGCTTTTCATACTCGGTATAAACCTGTGCAATCTTCTTTTTCGCCCAATCCCCTTCCGCACGAAGTGTCATCTCTTCCGGTGTGACAAGCTCATCTTTTGCAGAAGAAATCGCACTAAGAAGCGACCGTTCCTTAAACATTTTCGTATCAATCTGCAAATATTTACACACATCCTTGATCAGTGTCTTCTGATCATCTGCATCATAAATCGTAAAATTTGTATCATACCCAAGCCGGTCAATATATCTGCGCAGGATCCGCACACACATTGAATGGAAGGTGCTCACCCAGATACTCTCCGAACCGAATCCAACAATCTGATCCACTCTCTCACGCATCTCCCCGGCTGCCTTGTTCGTAAATGTGATCGCCAGGATATTCCATGGGTTCACACCTATCTGATCGATCAGCCAGGCAATCCTGTGTGTAAGGACACGTGTCTTACCGGATCCTGCTCCGGCAAGGATCAGAAGCGGGCCCTCTGTATGGAAAACAGCCTCCTGCTGTCTGTCATTTAATGTATCATAAATACTCATATTTTTGTTCCTCTTTCTTCTCCTCTCTCGAGGCTCTATTGCATCATTATATTATAAAAAAAGTAGGGTGTCAAAGAATCTCTCGTCTCTATTTTTCGTCGTAAAAATAGAAAAATCCAACTCCTTTTTTCTTATCTGTAAAATTTTGCAAAATATCTGGACTTTAAAATTTTAATGTGCTAATATGTCATTGTATGAATGAGTGGGGCAGTTTATGTCACACTCTTATTGATTATTTGTCATGGAGGGATAATATAATGAGTAGAAAAATCAGAACAGAAGCGGTCGATTCTTTATTTGATGCCGTTCTCAGTCTGAAAAGCAGAGAAGAATGCTACACATTCTTTGAAGATGTCTGCACGATCAATGAGCTTTTATCGCTTTCACAGCGTTTTGAAGTAGCTAAGATGCTACGTGATCAGAAAACATACCTGGAGATTGCAGAAAAGACTGGTGCTTCCACAGCAACAATCAGCCGCGTAAACCGCTCTCTTAATTATGGTAATGATGGATACGATATGGTATTTGAGAGACTTCAGGCAGGGGCTGAAGAATCCGAATCTTAATTTTACAGACACCGGCAGGAGTTGGTAGTAACAGCTATTGCCAAACACATAATAGCCAAAAGGAACGAATTTCAAAATCTGAAATCCGTTCCTTTTTTATTCTTCTTAAAAAAGCTAACGCTTTTATTTTTTCTTATCCGGCTTTGGAAGTTCGTCCACCATTTTTTCAATCAGTTGCTTTTTCACATACACATCAAAACTGAGATTACAGATAAAGGCAAACTTCTGAAGCTGTTCTCTTTCTTCATCATCCACACATACAAAAGAATGCTCAGCAGTCTCATACGCCTTACGAATACTATCCTGCAACTCTCCGATCCTGCTTTTTTCCATCTTACAGACTTCTTCATAGATACTTTCCATGTCAAATTCCGAATTCACAGCAAAATATTTGTCTGTCAGTGGCTTTAACAAGATCTCAATATCTTTGATTGAGAGCAGGTTCTTAAAATAATAGACAAAAATCAAAACCAGAAGGTGCTCTTTGGAATACTTTTTCTTGTTCGGAGGCGGAAGCAGATTGTTCTTCGCATAATTATTGATCATCGTTTTCGTCAGGATCTTATCATCCTCATAACGCTTCGTCGAACTGAGCTGCTCCTCCATAAAAGTTGTTACCTGATCCATATATAAATCTATATTCGGAATATCTACCGGATGAATATAATCAATTCTGCCGACACTTTCCAGGATACTGTTTAATAAATCTTCCGTATTTATCGTCATTCTTTTTCACCTCAATATAGATATTATATAGTATTAAAAACTATATATCAAGTCTTTTCTCTATCTTTCATCCAGGCTTTTTTAACGTAAGTGACGTATTAACAATTCACTTTTTTCTGTTTCCACATATTCCGTTTATACCGAATACATGATTTCAGAAGCTCTGCAGAAGTATTAACGATCAGTTCTTCCGGAAAATGACTCTCCTCGATCACCGGAAGCGCATAACTGTAATCTGCAAGATCTACATCCATGTGTGCGTCGCTTCCCATCGTAACCGGAACTTCGTATTTCTTACAGTATTCCAGCATTTTTAAATCATTTTTCCTGGTATCCACGCGGAATCCGCCAGGTCTTAACGAACCGTTATTTACCTCCAAAATGGTCCCTGTCTCTTTTGCTTTTTTGGCCAGCTGTTCATAATCCACCGGATATCTTCCGTCATCCGGATGTCCAATAATGTGAATCAGCGGATTCTCCATTGCCGCAAGGTATGCCGCCGTGATTGCCTCTTCCGTCCGCTCGCCTTTATAACAAGGTCCATGAATACTTGCAATTGCAATATCCATCTGACAAAGTGTGTTCTCCGGAAGGTCAACCTCTCCCTTTTCATTCATAATATTCAGTTCCACACCCATGAACAGTCTCACGCCGTACATTTCACGCGGTACGATATGCAGATTCTGGAAATAGAACTCATGACAGGTTCCCGGCATCTGCGGTGCATGTTCAGTCAGTGCAAATGCCTCCAGTCCTTTCTCTTTCGCCATCTGTGCCATCTCACGTATCGTATTGTATGCATGTCCGCTGACAATGGTATGTGCATGTGTATCTAAAACTATTTTCATCGGTATTTCCTCCTGCCTGCTCTTTGTCTGTGTTCTCACAGCTCATCTTTTCTTATATTCTTATGATAAACTGATTCTTTCTTTTTTACAATCCGTTTTTCCCCACTGTTTTCATTTCTAAAATTTCTATAAAATGTGCGGTGTTTTTGTTGTCACATGGTACAATAGACTATAAGAATATTTAACGAAAGAGGTTTTTTTATGAATCTTTTAGCAGCACTTGCAAGTGTACGGATCTTTCCCAGAAAAGCTTCCCATCAGACACTGACTACCCGTTGGGGAAAAGCTCTTGATCCGCAGCACATACTGGAAGAATATCCACGTCCGCAAATGATCCGCGATCAATATATCAACCTGAATGGAGAATGGAATTACACAGTTCTTTCAGAAAAAAATACCATAACCAAAGAAGGAACTCTTCTCGTTCCTTTTTCTCCGGAAGCCCCTCTTTCTGGTGCCGGTTTCCAGTTAAAGCCGCGCGAAAAAATGCTCTGTGAGCGCCTGCTGTCGGTCAAGTGCCTTCCTTCCGACGGATCCCGGTGCATCTTGCATTTTGGTGCAGTCGATCAGTATGCGAAAGTTCTGGTAAATGGAAAAGTAGTTGTCTCACATATCGGCGGATATCTTCCATTTTCTGCTGATATCACAGATGCTCTGCAGGAGGGTTGCAACACTCTGACTGTACACATTGAAGACCGTTCCGACACTTCTTATCACAGTGTTGGAAAACAGAAATTAAAGCGTGGCGGAATGTTCTACACCGCCCAGAGTGGAATCTGGCAGACAGTATGGATGGAATGGGTTCCGGCTGTCTATGTCAAAAAACTGGAACTCACCCCTTTATATGAAAAAGAGACGGTACACGTATCCCTTCTTTTAAATCATCCGATTTCCGGATGCAGCGATGCCGAAGCGGTTGTCTGTCACGTCAGAGACATGGACGGTCGCCTGATTTCCAAAGGGATCTGCACCAATCAGTCTGACTCTCTTTGCTGTTACTCCTGCTACTGTGACGTCAACAATATGCATCCCTGGAATCCTGATGATCCTTATCTTTATACAATTGAGATACAGGCAGGCGAAGATAAAGTCACCGGCTATTTTGCAATGCGTACCTTTACCATCGAACCGGATAAAAAAGGACTTCCCCGCTTCTGCCTGAACCATGAACCACTTTTTCTGAATGGAGTCCTGGATCAGGGATACTGGCCGGACGGGCTTTACACTGCGCCATCTGATGAAGCGCTGATCTATGATATCCAGACCATGAAAAATCTCGGCTTCAACATGATCCGTAAACATGTAAAAGTCGAGACTGCAAGATGGTATTATCATTGCGACCGCCTTGGAATGATCGTCTGGCAGGACATGGTAAACGGTGGCACCTACAATGCTCCGTTCATGACCTGGCTGCCTGCACTCTTTCCAAAATTCAAGCTTCACACCAGTGACCGGATTCATCCTCTCTTCGGCAGGAAAAATGTACATGGCAGAGAAGAATTCATCCGTGAATGCAAAGAAACTGTCACTGCCCTAAAAGCATTCCCATGCATCAGCACCTGGGTAATCTTCAATGAAGGCTGGGGACAGTTTGATTCAAAAAAGCTCACTGCCTTATTCCGCGAACTGGATGACACCCGGCTCATCGATTCCGCCAGTGGCTGGTTTGACAGACGGCAGGGAGATTTCAAAAGTGAACATAACTACTTTGCAAAGCAGTTCGTAACTCCATCTGACCGCGCTTTCGTCATTTCCGAATACGGAGGCTACACCTGCCATGTCAAAGGACATACCTGCTCCGGCAAGACATACGGATATAAAATCTGCTCTTCACAGGAAGAATTCCAGGCAGCCTATCATAAACTTATGTCTGAAGAAATCGACCCCCTCAAAGAACAGGGATTGTGCGGAGCAGTATATACACAACTCTCCGACATCGAAGATGAAATAAACGGGCTGATGACTTACGACAGGGAGGTTTGTAAGTTGTAGGTGGTTGACAAAGTTACGCACCCATGGATTCGGATTCACCCCCGCTCGCGCTTAGTCCGCAAACGTAGCGGATACTAAGTTCGATGATGTCTGACGACATCCTCTCACTAAGTACCGACGTTTCCGATGGGGTTCATTCCGAATGCATGGGTGCTTGCGTTTGTCGCTCCAGTACAAGTTGTGCGGAGGCGCTTCGCTGCCGCACTGGGAAAATACTATTTTAATTTCAGTGGGATAGGTTGCTCAGGAACGTAAACTTCATATCATTCACTTATACTTTTCCAGTACCGATATTAAATTTTATAGTATCTACTAATTGGCATCCTACATAAATCCATTGCCACCACTTCCCGTCAGACAACATATCAGGCGACGCGCAGCGGATGCCGTCCCTCTGGTATCAGTTTTTTGTGCGCTTAGTATGGTGCCGTCTTCTCCCTTCGCCGATGCGGTTCTGGTGTCATAGCACAGCCCGGGGCAGAACGATATTTCTGCTGGCGGGCCCTCAAAAAACGCCGGCACTTAGTGAGGGGATAACGCTTGCGGTATCACCGAACTTAGTACCGCTGCGTTTTTTGCGGAGCGAAAGCGCGCCCGAAAGCAGAAATATCGTTCTGCCCCGGGCGTCCCTTTCCCATCACCTAACTCATCAGCAAAATCCCCGAAAACGGCGGCAGGTCCAGCGTCACATGCGTCCCTTTTTTTGCTTTTGCCGGCAATGTCTTTTTCTTTTTTGTATTTCCTCCATATTCATCCCAGTCCGTATCCAGTATCACACTGAGTTTTCCTTCTTCTTCGGTATCCAGTTCGTAATCTTCCTGTTCTTCGTCTGAGAAGTTGAATATCGCGATAAAGTTCTTATTTTTTCCTTTTCTTTTGATCGCATAGATACAGCGTTCTTCCTGATGGCAGTCCAGCCATTTGAAATTCTCCGGATCGTAATCATGCCAGAATGCATCATTTTCCTGACCGATACGGTTCAGTTCGATCATATAACGGTGAAATGCATCATGGAGCGGATATTTTAGGATATCCCAGTCCTGCTCGCGGCTTTCATCCCACTCGCGAAGCTGACCGAATTCATTTCCCATGAAATTCAGCTTCTTACCAGGATGCGCCATCATATACAGATACATAGCTCTTGCCTGCGGGAACTTATCCTCATATTCTCCGTTCATCTTCTGGAGAATCGTTGCCTTTCCATGTACCACTTCGTCATGACAGTATTCCAACAAAAAATGCTCATTATAATAATACATCATCGAGAATGTCAGCTTATGATAATCTCTGCTTCTGTATTCTGGTGCACTCTGGAAATATTCCAGTGTATCGTGCATGAAGCCAAGATCCCACTTGTAATCAAAACCAAGTCCTCCCTGGTCAACCGGTTTGGTAACACCTGGAAAATTGGTGGAATCTTCTGCGATCAGCATGGCTGTCGGATGAAGGGACTTTAGTCCCTGGTTCATCACCTTCAGAAAATCCAGTGTCGTTCCGTTAACACCCCTGGCCTCGTCACCCTGCCAGTAGATCAGACGGCTGACTGCATCCATACGGATTCCGTCAAAATGGAACTCACTCAACCAGTAATTTGCTGCCGACTGTAAGAAACATCGTACTTCCCCTCTGGAATGCATGAAATTACAGCTTCCCCATTCGCTTTCACCTACTGCCGCATTTGGATATTCATACAGACAGGTTCCGTCAAATTCTTTCAGTCCATAATAATCGACTGCAAAATGTACCGGAACAAAATCCATGATCACACCAATTCCTGCCTGGTGACACTCATCCACAAATTTTTTCAGCTCATCCGGTGTTCCATAACGTGCGGTCGGCGCAAAAAATCCGGTATTCTGATATCCCCAAGATCCGTCAAAAGGATGCTCGGAAAGCGGCATCATCTCAATATGAGTATAATGATTCTTTTTTACATAAGGAATCAGAAGCTTTGCAAGCTCAATATAAGTATACCAGTCTGTCTGCCCTTCTCCTTTTTTTCTCCAGGATCCTGCATGGATCTCGTAGATATTGACCGGACTGTCAAATCCGACTGTCCGGTTCTTCATCCATTTTTCATCCTTAAATTTATAACTATAAAGATCCGTTAAGATTGAGCAATCTCCTGGTCTTAATTCCATCTGGAAGCCATATGGATCACAGTGCTCTACCCTTCCGCCATTTGCTGTGTAAATGCAGTACTTATACAGCTGACCAGTCTTCGCCGGAATCGGCTCTGACACATATACACCGCTCTGTTCCTCCTGATACATCGGGATCTCTGTCCAGTTACTGAACTCTCCAAATACGCACACTCCTTTTGCCGATGGCGCAAACACACGGAAAATAAAATTTTCACCATCTTTATGCGCTCCAAAATAACGATATACATCAAAAAGATGCCCTGTATAAAACTCCTTCCGCATCTCTTTTCCCCCTGTTTATTTATTTTTTTGAAAAGATATGTTTGATAAAAACATACATTACAATAGCAAATGCCATCAGATATCCAAACGCACCGATTGCCGGAATCCCCCACAACCTTGGCTGCATATTGGTTGTACAGATAATGCTGGAACTGATCAGAAGTGCCATCACCCACAGCCCCATTACAATATTCCGAACCAACCTTCTGAGCAACCCGGAAAGCTCATCCGAAGTATGAAGATCCAGATTGACTCTGGTCTGTCCTTTCATGTGACCCTGCAGGATGTCTGCTGCAAGGGAAGGAATATCCATTGCCTTGTGAAGAGAACGATACAGTCTTTTTGCATCATTCTTTATCTCTTTTTTCCACTGTTCCTTCGTCAGAAAGCTCTCCTTCATCCGTGCCGCCGCAATCTCAACCATGTTGATCTGCGGACTGATCTCGGCAAGCACACCTTCCATATTGGCGAGTCCTCTTGCAAGCATAGTAAGTCCATGAGGCATGGAAATTTTATTTTCCTTCATCACTTCCATCAGATCCTGCATAACTTCCGCAATATCGATATCACCCATATCAATCGTTCCATATTTTGCCATCAGATTATTGATATCTTCATACAGCTTGCTCTGATCCGGCTTTCCGCGGAACTCGCCAAGAGCCATCACCGCTTCCTGGATCAGACCGATGTCATTCTCTGCCACACCTTTGACTGCATTGCTGATCTGTTCCCGGTCACGCTCGGTAAGTCTTCCCATCATTCCCATATCGATCCAGACAATCTTTCCATCACGGATACGCACATTGCCCGGATGCGGATCAGCATGAAAAAAACCGTCCTCCATAACCTGGCGAATGTAATTATCTACAAGCTTTGTTCCAATCTCATTCAGATCATAGCCATTTGCCAGCAGATTTTCTTTATCGTTGATTGCAAATCCATCAATATATTCCATCACTAGCACATGGTTGGTCGTATATTCACGATAGAGCCGAGGCGTTGTAACAAAAGCCACATCCTGATTGCGCTGGGCAAATTCTTCCATACTGGCTGCCTCCAGAAGGAAATTCATCTCCTGCTGGGTGACAGTCCAGAGCTCGTCCAGAACCATGTTAATATCCACCATGTCCTTGATCGTACCTGGCGGGACCAGCTTTGCCGCTTTGTGGAGCAGACTGATATCTCTGGACATTACCTTATAGATGCCCTGCCTCTGAACTTTGACGACAACATCTTCCCCAGTCTTCAGAACCGCCCGGTGGACCTGTGCGATCGATGCCGATCCCAGTGGATGCACATCAATGCTCTGGAACACTTCGTTCCACTCATAACCGTAGGACTTGCGGATCACTTCTGCTACCTGTTCAAATGGCATCGGTGTCACCTCGGAATGAAGCCGCATCAGTTCTTCACAATAGCTTTTCGGAAGAATGTCGGAATGCAGTGACATGATCTGTCCAAGCTTAATATAAGTCGGCCCCAGATCCTCCAGGATCAGCCGGAGCTTTTCCGGGGTAAGTCCACCGGTAATCCCATGTTTTCTGAGGACTGCTGTCATCTCCCGCAGTCTGGAACCATATTTATTTGACTCTTTTGGCTGGTTTTTGTTACTCATTCATGCCCTCGTTGCCAGATTCAATTGCTTCGACTTCTTTTGCTGCTTCCTCTGCCGTCTCTGTTTCAACAGTTTCAGCCGTCTCTCCTGTCTGTTCTACAACTTCTTCTACTTCTTTTGTTTCTTCTTCTGAAACTGCTGCTTCACGTTCATAAATTCTTTCTTTGAGCTGTTCAATCTGCTCCGGTGTCATCTTGTCAAGCAGCTCATCCAGTTCTTCCGGTGAAGATGTCCTGACAGAAACATTGACATTTTCTTTTACGGTCTTCTTGATATTGTGGCGAAGTTCCTGATTCAGAACTTTTCCCTGTTCTACAGCTGCTTCTCCACGTTCTGCCATCTTATCCAGAACTTCTTTTGACTTTTCTGCAGTTACTGCTACTGTACCAATCCCTGCAAGTAATACTTTCTTAACTCCATCTCCTAAGCTTCCCATAACGTCTATCTCCTTTCACAATTTCAATCTGCTTTAAAGTCCAAGGAATGTAAGCCCCTTTGGTAGAAAAATAATAATCCCGGCGATCGCTGCCATAATTGCTGCAATCAGAACCGCACCTGCTGCTGTATCTTTTGCAATCTTTGCAAGTGGTTTCCGCTCTTCCGTCACCAGATCGACCACCGCTTCTACTGCGGTATTGACCAGCTCCAGCGCCATGATAAGCCCAAAAAGCGTCAGGCAGATGCACCATTCCAGCAATGAGATCTTCAATATCACTCCGGCAATCACTACCAACACCGCTGCCGCACAGTGAATCTTCATATTCCGCTCTTTTTTGATACAGGTACCAATCCCTTCAAATGCGTATCCAAAACTTTTATAGAGCGGATCTTTCTTCTGACTGTCCATATTTCATCACCTGCTTCTTATTATTGTCTTTATTTTACCAAATCAGCTCTATAATAACCAGTCTTTTCCGTATTTTCTTTCTATACAATCTGTAAAAATTGTAAATTTGTATTTGTATTTTGTATCGAAAAAAGCGGAAATACCATTTCTGATATTTCCGCTTCTCTGTCTGTTTATTTTATCTCTAATTCATCCATCGTTGTTTCCGCATTCATTGCAAAAAGTACACCTCCGAGGAATCCCGGGAAAACAATCGCATAGCCTGCAAATATGATCAGCCAGGATATTCCTTTTAACGCCACCAGACTGACAACTCCCCAAAGTGCTGCACCTATACCCCCACACAATAATGCATTCGTCAGCAGAAACCATCCTGTCATACTCTTTTTTCCATATTTTTTATTCTTCCAGAAATCCCACAGCTTTCTCATTTTACATCTTCCTTTCCAAATTCCTTACCTTTAACAGAATCTTAACAAAGGTATGTAAAATCCAAAGGATCTGCCATGTAAAATCTATGTAAGAATTTTAAATCACCTGATGCTTCAGCCACTTTCTGCTGTGGAATCTCCACGAAAAAATAATCCCACGGAGTGTCCAGTCTGAAAACATTCCGATCCACACGCCCATCGCTCCGACACCAACTATCCGGATCATAAATACGCTGAGGCAAAAACGGCACAGCCACATCGTCGTGCAAGATGTGAGCATTGAAAATTTCACATCCCCGGCTGCGCGCATACCATAGCCCGGGATAAATGCCATAATCCATACCAATGGCTTTACAATCGTGATCCACATCGTCATATGTATACACATATCCGCACTTTCTTTTTCCATACCACCAAGGATCGTGATCGGTTTTGTCAGTACAAATACACTCAGACAGCTGATGATCAGAATCACTTCCGCAATCATACAAAGCTTTTTGATATAGTAAACCGCTTCATCTTTTCTGCCAGCCCCAATACACTGTCCAACAATCGTCATCAACCCAACGCCAACTCCGATTGCTGCAATTCCATTCAGATTTTCCAGAATACTCGTCATTGCCTGTGCCGCGATTGCCACTGTGCCGAGCGTTGATACGGAGGACTGAATCGCAAGCTTTCCAAGCTGGAACATACTGTTCTCTACCCCTGAAGGGATACCGATACTTAGAATTCTCCGGATCATCCGGAAGTCTGGACGGATTTTCAGATAATCACGCACCACGATCGGCTGCCTGTCCTGTCGCAGCTGGGCCAGAACTACAACTGCACAGAAAACACGTGAAATCAGAGTTGCAAGTGCTGCCCCTGCAACACCCATATGAAATCCCCAGATCAGCATTGCATTTCCTGCAATGTTCATCACATTGGATATCATGGAAATGAGCATCGGACCTTTCGTATTATCCTGTGCCCTGAAAATCGATGCTGCCGAATCATAAGCTGCGATAAACGGAAAGGACAGTGCCGTGTAGAAGAAATAAATTTCCGACGCACGCATGACCTCCGCCTCCACTGATCCAAAGATCAGACGCAGCATCGGCTTTTGGAAAACAAGACAGATCAGGCTGATCACAACCGAAATTGCCGTAATAATAAACAGCACCTGCCTTGCGGATTCATTTGCCCGCTTCACATTCTTCTGTCCGATATACTGTGCACAGACGATCGCGCCTCCTGCCGCCAGCGCAGAAAACGCCTGGATCACCAGCACATTGATCGAATCCACCAGCGATACTGCTGAAATCGCCGCAGATCCCACATTGCTTACCATCATTGTGTCCGCTGTTCCCATGATGGAGTTCAGAAGCTGTTCCAGAACGACCGGTATCAGAAGATCTGCAATCATTTTATTTGTGAACATATGCTTTTGTTCCATTTTCTTTTAACTCCCTTTTTCCTCTGCTTCTCTCTTACTTCATTCCTGATTTCAAATAATTTCAAAAAAATCCCTTTGCTATTATGGTCTTCTTAAACTCAGAATGCAAGTATTTTTTTGCCCTGATGCGTTTAACAGACGGCTTTCTTTCTATCTCACATAGTTTTCAAATCCAAATGAGGCAGAAACCGTTTTTTTCATACATACTTTCTACCTATCAGCACATACTTATCTTATCCTGCCGGCAGTTTTTAAGATTTTCACTTTTTTCTGCCTGTGCCATATCAGATAAGGAGGTCCCCATGAAAAAAGAAAAACATTCTGATATTTCATCCCGCAAAAAATCCAATCAGAAGATCATCGATTCCTACGATTATCTGTCTAATGCAGCATCTGCGCAGGACTGCACCGGTCTGATCCCTGTCGGTCCCACAAACAGAGCTGAGCTGGAATCCTACGAAGAAGTCTATCATTATCGGCCGCCGAAAATTGATCCGGAGAAATGTGAGTGACTTCTATCAACCAAATAAGGAACGGTTTCGCTCTTTTTGTCCGAAACCGTTCCTTATATTTACGCTGGTAACTACTACTATAACATGAAAAAGCATAGAACATCCTTTGTCTCATTTTCTCCAAAAATCATCCCGGTAAATTTCTGGTATCCTGCCTTTTTCGCCATCTCCAAAGAAACCCGCAGGCGCTCAATTTCCCGGCTGCGCAGCTTTTCAAAATGTTCGATCGTATCTTTTCCTTCATAGCAATAGCCCTTTGTTCCAACCAGGGCATATTCGCCATAAGAATAAAAATTATTCTGGAGAAATTCCAGACGTTCGGAAAACATTTCCTTCATTTGCACCAAGATAAACGGTAATCTTCATCTTCTATTCCTCATCAAAATCTACTTCAAATACGCCTTCCGGTGTCTTCATAGTCAGGATTCCAAGATTAAAATCATCATCCTGAATCGTGATATGATATTCAAACACGACATCATCATCAAATTTGGAAAGTAAAATATATTCTCCATTTTCCTTTCCTTCAATCTGATCACAAATATCATCGTATACATCCTCTCCGGAAATCAGTCTCGGATATCCGGATGATTTGATTTTCTTTTCAATTGCTTCATATAATTCGTTCATGCTTTCTCTCTCTTTCTTTTTTTCATTTTATGTTGTTCTTTTTACAAGAATCTGATCTTACATCTCGTCCCGAAATCGCACATTTTAATTTATGCTGATTTCAGCATAACATACCCGCTCTATATTTTCTACTTTGACCAGGTCAGTTCTTCCTTCCCGGTATAATTAAATTTACCATCGTTTTTCTCTTCCAGCGCCTTGATCATATGATAGGTGTATTCATTATACGGCATCGGGATTCCAAGCTCTTTTCCCATCCGAACAAGCGCGCCGGAGAACATATCGATTTCCGTGTGGCATCCGGCATCCAGATCCTGCAAGGTGGAATATCTGGCTGACGTTGGAACCGCACTTCCACGTCCGGACGAGCTTTCGGTCTTGCTCATATCGATTCCTTTTGCCTGTGCGACTGCTTCCAGCTCTCTTTTTAATCCGTCACTGATTGCTTTCATGTGCACGCTGTCACGGTAACATCCAACGCCTGCTCCCAGAATCGCCTGCGGCAGATTGCTGCACACATTCAGGCAGAACTTGCACCAGATCTCTTCCTGAATATACTCTGTGGAGCGGAAATGAATCCCGGTATCTGCAAATAACTCTTCCACTGCTTTCACCCGCTCGCTGTCGAACGGCGCGGACGGTTCTCCGAAAATGATTCCAAGTGTGGTCGGTGGATCAAAATGATAACCGTCTTCCTCTTTATGTGAAGCCACTTTGATCAGTGCCGGTAACACATGCTCCATTCCCACTGTTCTGCCAATGATCTCTTCGCTGTCAATACCGTTCATCAGACTCATGATCGCCGTATGCTCGCCTGTTGCTTTTTGTATACTCTCCAAAGCACCTTCCAGTGAACCGTATTTCAAAGCAACCACCATCAGATCCACGTCATGTGCCTCATCCGGAGTCCACACTTCCGGATGGTAAGTCTTGCCATTGATCGCACATCCGTTCTTTTTCAGACGTTCTGCTCTTTCTCCTTCAGCGATCACTCCAAGCCGGATATCTGATTTTTCAGAAAGACCCCAGATCACATAAGAGCCTACTGCTCCCGCACCTAAAACTGCAACTGATTTTATTTTCATCTTCTCTCACCTCATAAATTTTCTATTTTTCAATCTTTCGGAGTACCCTCGCCGGATTACCGACGATTCCCGTCTTTTTCAATAAAATTCCAAGAACCATGACAACCGCCAGAGCTGCTGCACGTAAAAGTACCGCTGCCATTTTGTTGTCCTCCTGATGTATGTTATTTTCTCTTTATCCCCGCATCGGTGTCCTGACTTCAATCAGATTGCCGTCCAGATCATAAAAACGGATCACTTTCTGTCCCCAGCTGTACGTCATCAGCCTGGTGACATATTTGGTTTCCGGATACAGTTTTTCTAATTTTTCAGTAAATGCTTCAATATTCCGCTCTTCAAAATAAAGTTCACAGGAATTATTCTCCGGGACAACTTCTTTTCCTGTAACATCCTTCCAGACTTTTTCGTCCTGTAAAACAAGTCCTTCTGTCAGAATAACGTTTCCATCATTGTCCAGAATGATATCCAGACCAAACAGATCATGATAGAATTTCTTTGATTTTTCAATGTCTTTTACGACAATCAGGATATTCCTTAATCTCATCTTCTCCTCCACAACCTGATTTTTTTACTCTATCAGTTTTTTCTGATCTTCCTGGTAAAAAATAGGCTTTTCCTATTCAACTCCCTTTCCCAGTGGCGCACCGCCATGGAGGATATCTTCCATCCTATGCACACGACGTTATCCGGATTGCACGGGATTTATTCGACACCTCCAGTGCAAATGGGTTCGCTTTCCTGGAATAGCTACCGCAAATACTTCTGTGTCTTTTCCATTACGTTTTTCAGGATATCAATGTTTTGTAAAATATTTTCTTTTTCCAATGAATGATTGGCATCCTCATACACATAAATCGGAACTGCCTGATTCTTTGAACATGCAATTACTTTTTTTACATCGCTCCACGGATCCGCAGTTCCAATAAATGCAATTGCATCATCATGTTCAAACATAAAAGTCTGTTCAAGCGGGGTATACAAAATCTGGCAGCATTTTATCTTATATTTCTCAGCATAAGCGGATGCAATAATGGTTCCTACGCTTTTGGAAATAAATAAAACTTCACTGTACTCGTCAAATGCGATTTCTTCAAGCTTCTTTTCTGCCTGCGCATACAAGCACTCAAATGCCTCTTGCATTTTCTTTTTATCGCCGCGTATATTTTTTCCATTATAGGAATACTCCTGCATGACTGTCTTTTCATATCCATATTCCTGAACCAGTTTTCTTGCATAGTACAAAAGTGGCTTATCACAATGATAACCAATGCCTGGGAAAAATACTGCTATTTTCATGGCATCCTCCTGATTTATCTTTTATTTCCATATTTATCAAAATTTTTCCTGAGTGCAATCTCCGTCGGTATGATCGAACCCACCAGTGGAATCATCTGAAATACACACAGAATTCCCCCGACATTTCCTATGGCATCATTAGACTTTCCCATAACCAGAAGTAACACAATTAAAGATACCACCAAAAGAATAAGTCCACAGATATACCAGATCTTTCCGCAATAATGATGTGCAAATACCCAGGTGTCCTGATTCTTCATTGACATTGATGTTCTGTAACCAAACACATAATTGATCTGATCCGGTGCTTTTTTCAAAAACATTTTTCCGAAGCCGATCATTGTAAACGGAATCAGTAAATCCATTATAAGCATAAAAATCCAGAATCCCATAACCGCACCTCCATTATTTTATCTTTTTTCAGTTTTTCTCAGATACACACACACCAAATGTCTTATGTTTCAGTTTACTCTCTTAGGACAAATTAATCAACAAACCGTTTTCTGTTCTTGTGCATTTTGTGGTAAAAAAGAAACTGGAAATTTGTGCAAATGCTGGTGAATTCGGTTCTCTATACAAATCAATTTTTAAGGCAGGACTCGCTCCTTTCGGACTTGCTCTGACTCCTAATATTTCACTGGTGATCATCAACCTGATATTGCAGGGCGTAGGTGATGGAAGTCAGCCACTTATGAGCAAATATTATGGTGAAAAAAGGACAAATGACTTAACCGAAGCGAAACATATGGCTTATACTTTTGCTATTATTTATCTGCCATATTACTCGGATAAATTATATGATAAAATAAGGGACTTTTAGTTGCAGGTTGTTCTGGAGTTTCAAAATCTTCAGCGGAGAGCGATTGGCTATCAGATAAAAACACCAATTTCACATTTTTTGCATATCTTAAATGAGAATGTTATACCACCCAGGAGGACTTATGAAAAAAAATTTTATATCCTTACTTTTTGTTTCTGCTATAACTGTCGGCCTTTTATCAGCCTGCAGCTCTGCACCTGCCGATGATAATGCTACGAATCCTAAAGCTGAAACCGTCACTTCCCAAGCCAATCATGACACCAATTCTTCTCCTGTCTCTGTGACACTGAACGAAGTCGCCCATTCTATCTTCTATGCCCCGCAATACGTTGCTATTGAAAATGGGTATTTTGCGAATGAAGGAATTAATTTGACTCTTGTTACTGGTTTTGGGGTAGTTTAGTTAGTACAAGACAATATTTATTATTTCACCCGCAGTCTCTGACCAACATAAATCAGATTCGGATTGGATAAGCCATTGAGCTGTGCAACCTTCTGGTAGGACGTGCC